>NZ_BJKJ01000023.1:0-68319 GCF_006538305.1 Alteromonas sp. KUL17 | reverse complement strand
TCAGTTATAAAAAGCCCCGCTTCCAAGCGGGGCTTTTTTGTGCACTGTTGTTCATTAAGTGACACTAAATTCTTATTAAAGTTGCATTTTTCATTAGACGAAAAGATTAAAAACTATACACAATAATTACTATCGTTTTCCCAAATACCTACTAAGCTGAAATTACGGGGTTCCGTATTTAAGGGGTATTCATGGGTATTTTTGAACACTATCAAAGTCGCTATGAAGAGCGAAAACAGGAAGAGTTCACCATTGGGGAGTTCCTTGAAATTTGTAAAGAGGATCAAACCGCTTATGCAAATGCAGCAGAACGTTTGCTACAAGCTATTGGTGAGCCTGAATTAATCGACACTGCCAACGACCCGGCACTTAGCCGCATTTTCTCAAACCGCGTTATTTCTCGTTATCCAGCTTTTTCAGAATTCTATGGCATGGAAGAGGCCATAGAACAAATCGTTTCTTACCTTAAACACGCCGCACAAGGTCTTGAAGAGAAGAAACAAATTCTCTATTTGCTCGGCCCAGTGGGTGGCGGTAAATCGTCTCTGGCAGAGAGACTTAAAGAACTGATGCAGCACGTACCTATTTACATGCTGAAAGGCTCGCCTGTTAACGACCATCCATTCTGTCTGTTTGATGTCAAAGAAGATGGCGACATTTTACAAAAAGAGTACGGCATTCCTAAGCGCTACTTAAAAACCATCATGTCGCCGTGGGCACGCAAACGCCTGCATGAATTCAATGGCGATATTACCCAGTTTAAGGTGGTTCGCGTTTATCCGTCAGTGCTCGACCAGGTGGGTATCGCTAAAACCGAACCCGGTGACGAAAACAACCAAGATATTTCATCTTTGGTGGGTAAAGTTGATATTCGCCGCTTAGAACAATACGCACAAAACGACCCTGATGCTTACAGTTATTCAGGTTCACTATGTAAGGCCAATCAAGGCTTAATGGAATTTGTGGAGATGTTCAAAGCACCGATTAAGGTGCTGCATCCACTATTAACCGCAACTCAAGAGGGTAACTACAACCCAACAGAGGGCTTCTCTGCCCTTCCCTTCGATGGACTTATACTTGCGCACTCAAATGAGTCTGAGTGGCAATCGTTTAGAAACAATAAGAATAACGAAGCCTTCCTAGACCGTGTCTATATTGTAAAAGTACCGTACTGTTTGCGAGTACGTGAAGAAATTAAGATCTACAAAAAGTTACTAGACAGCAGCGAGCTTAACGGCGCGCCCTGTGCGCCAGACACGCTAGAGTGTTTAGCGCAGTTTACTGTGTTATCGCGCTTGAAAGAGCCAGAGAACTCCAGTCTATTTTCTAAAATGCGCGTGTATGATGGCGAGAGCCTAAAAGACACCGACCCGAAAGCCAAGTCTTATCAAGAGTACCGCGACTACGCCGGTGTCGATGAAGGCATGGAAGGGTTATCCACCCGCTTTGCATTTAAGATTCTCTCCAGGGTTTTTAACTTCGATCATCAAGAAGTGGCGGCAAACCCAGTCCATTTGTTTTATGTACTGGAGCGTCAAATTGAACGGGAGCAGTTCCCTCAAGAAACCGCTGATAAGTATTTGGAGTTTTTGAAAGGCTACCTCATTCCTCGCTACGTGGAATTCATTGGTAAAGAGATTCAAACGGCTTACTTAGAATCGTATTCTGAATATGGGCAAAACCTGTTTGACCGCTATGTAACCTATGCTGATTTCTGGATCCAAGACCAAGAGTATCGCGACCCAGAAACCGGACAGCTGTTCGACAGAGCGTCACTGAATGCTGAGCTAGAAAAAACAGAGAAGCCTGCAGGAATAAGTAATCCGAAAGACTTCCGTAACGAAATCGTTAACTTTGTTTTGAGAGCCCGTGCAAATAACGGCGGCAAAAACCCAGCATGGACCAGTTACGAGAAACTTCGCACCGTGATTGAGAAGAAAATGTTCTCTAACACGGAAGACTTACTGCCGGTTATTTCTTTTAACACCAAAGGCTCTGCAGAGGAGCAGAAAAAACACGACGACTTTGTAAATCGTATGACCGAGAAGGGATATACGCAAAAACAAGTTCGGTTGCTGTGTGAATGGTACCTGCGCGTACGTAAAGCGTCTTAGCGCTAAACGCATGTGGTGCTGAAGCGCGTGTAATGCGTGCTTCAGCACGGGTATTTGTAGTTCACAACAAGACAAGCAGGTGTGTATGGCGCATTTTATTGACCGAAGGTTAAACAGCAAAGGTAAGAGTACGGTAAACCGCCAGCGCTTTATTAAGCGTTACAAACAGCAGATAAAGCGCGCTGTTTCTGATGCAGTGGGTAAACGTTCTGTTACCGATTTAGATTCTGGCGAGCAAATTAGCATTCCAGCCAGAGATATCTCTGAACCTATTTTTCATACCGGCCGCGGCGGCAGTAGAGATATTGTCCACCCCGGCAACGACCAATTCACAGCGGGTGATAAAATTGATAGGCCGCCAGGCGGCGGTGGCAAGGGCGCAGGCGAAGGCGACGCTAGCAATGAAGGCGAAGGCCAAGATGAGTTCGTATTTTCTATATCCAAAGACGAATATTTAGACCTACTTTTTGAAGATTTAGCGCTTCCCAACTTAAAGAAAAATCAATTTGATAAAGTCACCCAATACGAAACCTATCGCGCAGGTTATCAGACCGATGGCGTGCCAAGTAATTTAGATATCGTTCGCTCGCTTAAAGGCTCTGTGGCAAGGCGTATCGCCCTAAGCGGAAGTGATAGAAAGAAACTAAGAGAACTTGAAGAAAAACTTGCCCTGCTTGTAGAAGACAAGCACGACAATACGTTAGCCATAAATGCATTAAAAGAAGAAATTGAAGCACTTAAAGCCAAAATAGCCCGAGTGCCTTTTATTGATACTTTCGATTTGCGCTTTAAGAACTATGACAAACGCCCGCTTCCCTCAAGCAAAGCCGTAATGTTTTGTTTAATGGATGTATCTGGCTCTATGGACCAAGCCACCAAAGATATGGCTAAACGGTTTTATATCTTGCTGTATCTCTTTTTAACGCGAACCTACGAAAACGTAGACGTGGTGTACATTCGTCATCACACGCAAGCGAAAGAAGTAGACGAGCACGAGTTTTTCTACTCTCAAGAAACCGGCGGCACTATTGTTTCAAGTGCATTGAAGCTAATGGATGAAGTCGTTCGCGAGCGCTACAGCGATGGAAATTGGAATATCTATGCAGCACAAGCGTCAGATGGCGATAATTGGGCTGATGACTCGCCGCAGTGTCGTGACTTGCTTACCGCTAAACTGCTACCCGCAACCCGTTACTATGCCTATATTGAAATAACCGAGAGGCAGCACCAAAGTTTGTGGCGAGAATACGAGAAAGTGGCCGCCACTCACGACAACTTTGTATGTAAGCACATACAAACACAGGCCGACATCTATCCTGTGTTCAGAGAGCTATTCAAACGCTCTGAACAAGATGCGCAGCAAGGAGCCTAATATGACAACCGACGCTATGGCAAAAGAAAACAGCAAGCCTGAAACATCAAAACGCCACTTATTAAGCGATGGGCCCGACTGGACGTTTCCACTTATCGAAGAGTATGAGCAACACATCGACCGCATCGCCAAAAAATTTAAGTTAGACACCTATCCCAATCAAATTGAGGTGATCACCGCAGAGCAGATGATGGATGCTTACGCCAGCATCGGCATGCCGCTTAACTACACGCACTGGAGCTTTGGCAAAAAGTTTATTCAAACTGAGCAACAATACCGTCGTGGACAAATGGGGCTGGCTTACGAAATCGTCATTAACTCTGACCCCTGCATTGCGTATTTAATGGAAGAGAACACCATTACCATGCAAGCGCTGGTGATGGCTCACGCATGCTACGGTCACAACTCATTCTTCAAAGGCAACTACTTATTTAAAACCTGGACCGATGCCAGCTCTATCATCGACTACCTAGTATTTGCTAAAAACTACATTGCTAAATGCGAACAAAAATATGGATTTGATGAAGTCGAAAATATGCTCGACTCGTGCCACGCGTTAATGAATTACGGCGTTGACAGATACAAACGCCCGCAGAAAATTTCGTTACAAGAAGAGAAAAACAGACAAGAAGAGCGCGAGGCCTATCTGCAATCGCAAGTGAACGAGCTTTGGCGCACCCTGCCAAATAGCCCGCATAGCAAACACAAAGAAAAAATTCGTTTTCCACAAGAACCGCAAGAAAACCTGCTTTATTTTATTGAAAAAAACGCACCTTTACTTGAACCTTGGCAACGTGAAATTGTGCGTATTGTTCGGAAAGTTTCGCAGTATTTTTATCCGCAGAAGCAGACTCAAGTAATGAATGAAGGATGGGCCTGTTTTTGGCACTATCACATTCTAAATGAGATGTATGACGAGGGTTTGGTCAGCGACCGCTTCATGATGGAGTTTTTGCACAGTCATTCAAGCGTCGTTATGCAGCCAGAGTACAACAGCCCTTATTACTCTGGCATCAATCCGTATGCGTTAGGCTTTTCCATGTTCATGGATATTAAACGGGTGTGTCAGTCTCCCACTGAAGAAGACTATAAATATCTTCCAAGTATTGCGGGAAAAGACTGGCTTGAGACCGTGCATTTCGCCATGGAAAATTTTAAAGACGAAAGTTTTATCAGTCAGTTTTTATCGCCTAAAGTTATTCGCGACTTTAAGTTATTCACCCTTGAAGATGACACCACCAAGCCCTTTATTGCGGTAAGCGCTATTCATGACGAAATGGGTTATCAAATTATTAAAGAGAAGCTGTCTGCGCAATACAATTTGAGTAATTTAGAACCCAACATTCAGGTACATAACGTTGATGTGAGGGGCGATCGTTCGCTTACTCTTCGCTATATTCCTCAGCGAGGAATTCCGCTAGGCGATTCAAAAGATGAAGTTATGCGCCACCTGCACCGTCTGTGGAAATTTGATGTACGTTTAGAGCAAGACAATGGTGATGATGGTATTGACGTGATATCAGAGTGTAAACGTGCACCGCAGGCGTAAGCCTGCGGTCAGCCATCAGAACAAGATTTTAAGCCGCCTTTGCACTTTCCATTTCTTTTCTGGAACACAGTAACAATGACAGTGCGCCTATTGCTGCAAAAACGGCTGCGGTAACGAACGTCTCATAGGCGTTAGTGCCTTGCTGCCACTGCTGCCCTGCCATGTAGTTTCCAAATGCGCCACCTAATCCAAACGCTATACTGATGTATACCGCTTGCCCTCGGCTTTGATACGCCTTCGGCAGGAACTGATGGATAAAATGCACCGATACTGCATGCGTTAAACCAAAGCTTAACGCATGAATAAGCTGACTCAACACAATCACCATAAAGTTATCAGCGAATGCCGCCATGACATACCAGCGAAGCCCTGTCAGTGCGATGCTCACAAACAATAAATTCCACACGCCAAACTGGCTAATTAGACGGCGGGCAATAAGAAATATCCCCACCTCGGCGAGTACCCCAAGCGCGATAAAGATGCCAGTTTGTTGGCCGCTGTAATCAAGGTCGCGCATGTAAAGTGCGAAAAAATCCGTAATACGCACCAAAGCTAATTTGCAAGCACGCTGAAGCGAATATAAAGATGGCGAAAGGTTTTTGTTTGGCGTATTTCCAAATACTTCCCGCCGTAGACGATTCAGGTGCAGCTTCATTCGGCGCGCGTATAAACAAGGTACTTATAAACAAGAGCGCAAGTACGCCAATACTGGCGTGCACAGGGGTATCGGTAGAAAAAATATCTAGGGCTTTGCCCACCCCTACTGTCAAACAAATGAAGCCAACACTCCCCCATAGCCTTATTTGCCCATAGGTAGCCTTGGTTTTCGCCACTGTATTCATGGTAATAACTTCAAGCTGAGGCAATACTGCTGTCCAGAACATCATCATTAATCCGAAAGCCAGCGTAAGTCCCCAAAAACTGGTGAAGTAAAATACCGAACTGAAAGACAGTACGGTAAGCAAGCAGCCTAAACGCATTACGCCAATGGCATTACCCGTTTTATCGGCCACGCCAGCCCACAGGCCTGGCCCTAAAATACGCGCTAGCGTTATAACAGCAAAAAGTTCACCGATTTCGGCAGAAGAAAATCCCCGCCCATCAAGGAAGATACCTAAATAAGGCACAAGCACGCCAAGCTGACCGAAGTAAAGCCAGTAGGTGATAGCAAGAATAAAGAGGCCGGTTTTGCTGCTTGCTGGACTCGCCGCAGTATTGTTGGCATCGTTTAGGCCATTTGGTGACAATTCACATCTCCATATGCAAAAACGCCACTAGCGCAGAACCGGCAGTGGCGAATGATAAAATTAATTAGCGCAACATGCGCTCATGCTGCGTGTATTTTTAATCCGCGTTAACGTCGCAGTCTTGGCATTGCGGTCTTGCGATGTAAAAGACTGCTATGCCTGACCCGCAATTGGTTTCGTGGTCGATTGCACACCGGCATTTTGCGCGCGGTGGCGTAGCAGATGATCCATCAATACCAGTGCCAGCATGGCTTCAGCAATAGGTACAGCACGGATACCCACACACGGGTCGTGGCGACCTTTGGTGACGATATCAATTTCTTCATTGTCTTTATTGATAGTTTTACCCGGCACCGAAATACTCGAGGTGGGCTTAAGTGCCATGTGCACTTCAATATCTTGGCCGGTAGAGATGCCGCCGAGCACGCCACCTGCATGATTAGAGGTAAAGCCGTCAGGAGTCAATGTATCGCGGTGTTCACTGCCTTTTTGGTTGATTACATCAAAACCGTCACCAATTTCTACGCCCTTTACAGCATTAATACCCATCATGGCGTGGGCAATTTCAGCATCTAGCCTATCAAAAACCGGCTCGCCAAGGCCTACAGGCACGTTCTTCGCTACCACCGATACTTTTGCGCCAATGCTGTCACCAGATTTTTTAAGGTCACGCATGTACTCGTCCAGCGCATCTAACTTAGACTCATCTGGGCAGAAGAACGGGTTAGTGTTGGTTACGCTGTGATCAACCTTATCTACTTTTACCGGCCCAAGCTGAGACAAATAGCCCAATACCTCAATACCGTGCACTTCTTTAAGGTACTTTTTCGCAATACCACCTGCGGCTACGCGAATAGCCGTTTCGCGTGCAGACGAACGCCCACCACCGCGGTAGTCACGGCTTCCGTACTTTTGATCGTAGGTATAGTCAGCGTGGCCTGGACGAAAGCGGTCCTTGATATTGCCGTAATCTTGGCTTCGCTGATCTTTATTTTTAATCAATAAACCAATACTGGTGCCAGTAGTTTTACCTTCGAATACGCCAGATAAAATTTGTACTTCATCGTCTTCTCTTCGCGCCGTAGTATAACGAGATGTGCCGGGCTTACGTCTGTCTAAATCAACCTGAAGATCTTCTTCAGTGATCTCAAGTCCTGGAGGGCAACCGTCTACTACACCGCCAATTGCAATGCCGTGGCTTTCACCAAACGTGGTTACAGTGAAAAGTTTTCCGAAGCTGTTACCTGACATAATTAACTATTAATCCTTACTACTAAAATACTGTACTAGTGTGTCTTTGCGCACGGCGAAAATACCTGAACCACCGTTATCGAATTCAAGCCAAATCACTTCTAACCCGGGGAACCTTTCGCTCATGTGCACTTCGCTATTTCCAACTTCAACGAATAACCAGCCACCGTCATTAAGGTAAGTTGGCGCCTCTTTAAGCATGATATCAACCAGTTCCAGACCGTCTTCACCTGCGGCAAGGGCAAGCTCAGGCTCGTGGTGATACTCTTCAGGCAAGTCAGCCATGTCCTCTGCGTCAACATAAGGCGGATTAGACACGATAAGGTCGTATTTCTGCCCTTCTAAACTTGAAAACAGGTCAGACTGAATGGGATAAACACGGTGACTAAGACCATGCTCCTGAATATTAATATCGGCCACTTCCAATGCATCTGTGCTGATATCTACGGCATCTACCTGCGCCTCTGGGTATGCATGAGCAAGCGCAATAGCAATACACGCACCGCCCGTGCACATATCAAGAATACTGTTAGGCGTCGATTCTACAAATGGCGCAAACTCTTTTTGAATAAGTTCAGCAAATGGAGACCGAGGAATGAGCACTCGCTCGTCTACGTAGAACGGCATACCGCAGAACCAAGCTTCGTTTGTGATATAAGGCAATGGCATGCGAGTTTGCACGCGCTTTAAAACAAGCTCTGCAATCTTCTCTCGCTCGCTTTTCGTTAAGCGAGACGTCATTACGCTGTCCCCAACTTGCTCTAATATAGGATGAGGCAAATGTAAGGCTTGCATAACTAGGCTTGTCGCTTCATCCCATGCATTGTCAGTACCATGACCAAAATACAAAGCCGCATCGTTAAAACGGCTGGTTGCCCATCGTGTCATATCTAACAGGGTATGCAGATCTTCAATGGCTTCTTCAAGGTAAAACTTATCGGTCATGGCGTTTGGGTACATCAAAAATTTCAAAGCTGGTATCATACCCAAACTTCATACCGATTCACATAATTAACTACGTACCGAATCTTTCTATTCGTTATAATTTAGGCGTTTTGAATCGTTAAACTCGAGTGTATTTACCCAAGCTGTTGTTGATGAAAACCTTTAAAAAAGAACTCAAAGCATTAAAGAAGCAACTTTCTGAACCTCATCGCCATAACAGTCAGGCGAGACAGGAAGGCGCCCGTAATGGAAATATGTCTACGAATACCGAGGAAGAGACCTTTTCATTTGCCGATGCAATGCAGGGAGTGACGCCTTTATCACAAGATAAAGTTGAGCCTGATAAGCAAGTTGAGTTATTTAAGAAGTCGCAGCAGGTAAAAGGTAAACACCTAAAACACAGTAAGCAATTAGCGGCAAGCTTCGACTTTTCTGATATGTACCAAGCAGCGTTGCCGCAAGAAGGGCCCATGCGCTTTTGCCAAGAAGGTGAGTCTACGCATATTTTGAAGCAGCTGCGCCGTGGCGACTACTCGCCAGAAATGACTTTAGATTTACATGGCCTTACCCGAGAGATGGCAAAAGCCGAGCTTGCCGCACTTATTCACACGGCAAGAAAAGAACTGATAGATTGCGTGTGTGTAATGCATGGTTTTGGTCAGGGCGTGCTAAAAGCCGCCCTGCCCCATTACTTAGTTCAGCACCCACACGTACGTGCATTTCATCAAGCGCCCCTCGAATACGGTGGACAAGCAGCACTATTGGTACTCATCGACATACCGCTTCAAAACAACAAGCGTTAATTTGCACCTGGACAGCCATACATGGTGACTTATTTGTCTTCATCTGCACTGTTGTGCATAAACAAATAAGTGTAATACATCATCATCGCTACAATAATGCCTATACCGAGTAGTGAGCCCCATACTACGGGGTCTTTCATCATAGTCCACAACATAAGTAATCTCCTCTTCAACTAAGTAAATAGTAGAAGAGGCGTTAGATAGAGGATGTGATCCAGATCAAATTCGATTTCTAGTCGTTAGCTGTCGGCCTAATTATTTGATCCAGGTCAACATACAGTTAATACCAATCCCCATATTTGTCGCGCCAACACAATTGGGGCTTTGCCATACTTAGTTGTAACGATTGAATATGTTCAGGTTACCCTCATAACCAAGCAACGCCTCCGCATTACGGCACAGCTGCTCCATCGACTCACTAACTTGTATATCAAAATTGGGGGGTGTTGCTCGAAGACTGTGTTGAAAGATTTTGGCGTTTACATGGTTCGCAAGCAAAAGAAAACCCAAACATCCATACGTTCTCAGAAAGGGAAGCCGTGAGCAAAGTTGAGATGCGGCAGTATGTGTAATCGTTAAACTTTTGTCGGGAATAGATAGAATTACCCACTTATCAAGTTTCTGACCCTCTCTTGCGATATTCCTAAACCATCCGTCGACAACGCTATCGTCGTATACATTGCTTGGTATATCAAATAGCACATTGTTGACGTTGAAAAAACGGTATTGATGCTGACTACCTACCATGGCTACCTCCTGTTATGCCTTCATTCAATTGGTAGAGTGGAGCACTGAGCAAAGATCAGTTTAGACATGGCGAGTTCGCCTAGTGAGGACTGTTATGGCTATCGTCTGGCATTATTGAACTGATTAACATTGTGGGCCTGCAGACAAGCAAGTACTTTTTCACTCAACCACAGTGTTGCCTGAGCAGTGTCGTCAAAGTATTCGAATGCTAGTGTTGAAGATTCATAAACACGAGACCAAAACTTCTTTTGCATTGCCACACCTTCTGGTTCATGAAGCACCACTGCCGTGGCAATTAGCCCCAATGCTACGGCTTTACTAACAATTTCTTGACCAGCGTTAGTAGCCTCCATGGGCGCAAGTGCCAGACCATGCACATTTACTAAGCTTCCCCAACACGGTGTATCAATATTCTTTCTTTGTGCGCCAACCACACGCTCATACTTTTGCATGAACTCAAGATTAAACGGACCTACTAAGTCTATATGCAGAATATTTTGCTCTGCTTGAAAATGAGCGTGAACCTCTCCATGCGCACTAAACTTGTCTATATCCATACGTTCCTCCACTTGAAAAGTATAGAACAAGATCAGGGCCAGATAAATTTGTTGCATATTTAGGGATAGAATTAATTTACAAAAAAGGTATTGCAAATCATTCTCATTTACACTATCTTGTAAATGCCTGTTCGACGTTGGGTAAAAAACGGTCTTGGCTTAGCGTCGCTGAGGGATAGACGCCCGTCTATCCCTCAATTTTTTTCTTCAATATATTTTTCTACTTATTTTAATCAACGTTCATAGACGCATAAAAAAAGCGACTATCACGTCGCTTTTTCTCGCTTCTTTAATTTAGCTAAACAGCTTCATAAACCAACCTTTTTGGAGATCTTCCTCACAGGTTTTAAGTTGCGTAGCATAGCGCAGCGAGCGCGCTTTAACTTTTGACGCCACTTTCTTTAGCCACGGCTTTCTATCATAGCTTCTGCGTTTGTACCCGCCCCATCCTTCGTGATAGTTAAGGTATTGCGCGTAGGCGTCCCATTTAGAAATACCGTTCACTTTTTGCGACTTGTAAATAAACCATCCCATAAAGTCGATAGCGTCCTCGAAATCATCACGATCCGCACCACTGTTATCTGTTTCTCTCATATAGTCAGACCAGGTAGGTGTTTTCGCTTGTGAATAGCCATAAGCCGAACTAACACGCCCCCAGGGAATAAGCCCGAAGAAAACGTAATCACGCGGTGGAAGCGCATCGTGGCGGAAGGAACTTTCTTGATACATCATGGCCATTGGAACATGTATAGGCACACCCCATTTATCGCGGGCATCAGCAGCTGCATCATACCAATCGTCCTTTTCGTAGAATATTTCGCACAAATTACTGATGTCTTTAGGAGGCGTAGTTGCACACCCAGCGATAAACAGCGGAAAAAGAACGATGAGAGTTGATAAAAAAACAACCAATTTTTTGAACTTTTGGTTCATAGCTTGTCTTAACTAATGTTCTAGTAAAATGTGTGTTTCCCTGGAACCCTTCGATGCCTGACCTATGTCAGGCATTTTTTTTTGCTGGGGCCTCAGCGAAATAATCACGAATAAATGTATCAAAGTCTTTAACATCAGCAGCTTCTATTTCTTTTTGAGCAGCAAACGACACGTCAGCTTGGGCAGCAAAACCAGCAGCATCCGTATCCGTGTATTCAAAAGACTTCATCTCAGCTTGATAAGCTTGTGCCAGTTCTAAGCCCAACACGCCATTATCTTTGTCACTTTCTAGCAAAGTAGCAAGTAGTTTACCTGACGGTGTTAGCGCCGGATCCGCCACTTTTTCAGCCTCGACGTTCACCGCTTGTGTATAACGCGACGTATCATTGGCTAAATCGAGTAATTCGGCAGCTTGCTCGAAGGACTTAAACAGCGAGGCACACCATTTAGGTAGTGAAATATTTTCTCCGCCATTTTGCAGGAGCAAATCAGGGTTTCGCCCTTCTAACACCACTTTATTCATATTCTCTTTAGCTTCTTTAAGCTGCGCTTCGTCAAGTTCTGCACTTGGCATTAGTAAGCACGCCACTAAGAAAACATCTAAGAAATCGAATTGCGTCTGTGAAATACCAATTGCCGAAAATGGATTTACATCTAGAGCGCGCACTTCAATGTAGCTGATACCGCGTCTAACCAAAGCGTCTGTTGGCTTTTCCATTGACTGAGTGGGCTGCTTAGGGCGTATAGGCGAGTACAGTTCATTTTCAATTTGAATGATGTTGCGACTTAACTGTTGATAATTGCCCTCTTCGCCTGCAGCAAACTGGCTGAACCGGGATGACGGCGTATTCATCGCATCGCGCAGCAAGGTGACATAGTTGTCTAGCTTGTTGTAACAAATCTTAAGCGACGATTGCTCTGCACTTGTGTAGCCTAAATCACTCATGCGAAGTGATGTCGCGTATGGCATGTATACCGTGCCCTTACCTACCTTTTTAAAAGGTAACGCATGCTGCTTTCCTTTTAAAAACGATCCACATAATGCAGGGGATGCACCGTACAAATAAGGAATAAGCCAACACAACCTGCGGTAGTTGCGGATAAGCCCAAAATAATCGGCTGAAGTCTGCTCTTGAGAATGTTCTTTTCCGTTCAGTTCAGCCCATAGCTTCCAAAACGTTTCGGGAAGAGAAAAGTTGAAATGCACGCCGGCAATTGCCTGCATCATACTGCCATAGCGGTTTTTAAGACCAATGCGATATACACGCTTCATCTTGCCCACATTTGACTCACCAAAATAGGCGATGGGAATGTGCGCTTCATCATCTATAAAGCATGGCATACTTAGCGGCCATATTTGCTCTTCACCAATATTATCAATAACGAATTTATGGATATCTTTTAACTGAGAAATCGTTTTGGCAGCACTGTTTTCTGGCGGCGTAATGAATTCAAGCAACGATTCAGAAAAGTCTGTGGTGATTGAATCATGGGTTAGCGCAGATCCCAGCGGTTTAGGATGGGGTGTTTGTGCCAACGTACCGTTCGGGTTTATACGAAGGGCTTCGCGCTCAACGCCGCGCTTAATATCTTTTAGCGCAGCGAGAAATTCGGGTGACTTAAGCGCAGCAATGCGCGCTTCAAAACGGGATGAGTCTACAGTCAAAATGGTGGTCCGTTATGTCAATATAGCCCCCTGTTATGGGGGGCAATAATGTAAATTCAACAAAAATCAATCTATCAGTTTAACGTTTCTCGGGTGTTACTCTCTACTGATAACTCGATAATTGGCATCGATAGCGCGTTTAACTGAGGCAAAATTTTAGCTTTATCGCCTACTACAATAATTTGCATCTTATCAAGATTCAAATATTGCTTTGCCAAGGTATCCATCGTTTTCTTATCAATATTGTTGATAATAGCAAGCTGCTCTTCACGATAGCCTTTATCAAGACCATAGCTAAGCAATTGCCTTAAAAAGCGCGCTTTACTGGTAGGTGTTTCAAATTCAAGTGCGTCACTTAACGTAAAGGCATTGCGCATGAACGCAATTTCTTCCTCGGTTACACCTTCAATGCGGTAGCGATTAATCTCTTTTAAAATTTCAGCGATACCTTCACCTGTGTTAGCAGCAGTGAGGTCGGTACTTGCTTCAAACCAGCCAAGGGTTTTGCCACCAACGAAACCACTATTTGCTCCATAGGTGTAGCCTTTATCTTCTCGAAGGTTCAGATTTATGCGGCTATTAAATGCTCCCCCTAATGGGAAGTTCATAAGGCGAGACTTAAAGTGATCGCCTGTCGCATCAAAAGGTAAACTTCTATCAACAATAAATACTACCGACTGAACCGCTTCTGGGCTATCCACTAGGAAAATTTGGTTTTCTTCGTACTTGGGAAAGTCGCTGTAATCAGCAAATTCATAGGTATTCCCCTTCCACTGACCAATAAAGTCTAGTGTATTCACCATGTCTTTTTTCGGTAAGTTACCAACAACGACGATACTCGCTTTATCTGGCGAATAGTAATTGGCATAAAACGTTTTAACATCTTCCAACGTGATATTCTGCACAGTTTGCAGCGTGCCTTCATCCGGCAGGCTCACGCGGTTATCTTCACCAAAAAGAACGAGGTCACGCGCGCGGCGAGCTAAGCTAGACGGCGTTTTCGCTTGTTGCTGCAAGCCTTGTACAACACGCTCTTTCATGCGGTCGAAATCTTCTTGAGTGAACGCAGGGTTGAACAGCTTTTCTTTTAACAGCGCTAGGGTTTCATCTAAATGCTTGGTTAAAGTAGACACGTAAACTTGTGAGTATCTACCTGCAGTACTAAATCGGATAGCGCTACCCAGTTTTGCAAGTTCGCTGGCTAATTCTTCGTTGCTGTAATGCTTTGTAGTTTCATTCATAAGTAACGCGGTTAAGTAGGCCGTACCCGCTTTCCCCTCAGGGTCTAGCAACATGCCGCCATCCATACCTAATGTAAGCGTTACCGTTGGCGTTTCGGTACTGGTTACGCCAAGTATTTCAATGCCGTTAGCAAGTTCAGACTCCCAATAATCAGGAACTTCCACAACCGGTGCCTCACCGGCTTTCGGCATTACGCTTCTATCAAAGCTAGGGGCGGTATTGGTAGATAGGGCACTGGAAAAGGCTTCGTCATCAGACACATCTACCGTATCGATTTCAATATTTCTCACCGGACGTTCAAAGGTCTGCTTAGCCGCAGCGAGCTGAACCTTCCCTTTTGGCACCACGCTTAACACAACGCTGTTGGCGTCTTTAATGTATTTATTGTAAACACGCATAACGTCTTCAGCAGTTACGGCGTTGTAGCGCGCAATATCTTCGGCAATCAAATCTGGCGTTTGGTAAAAGGTTTCGTTAGCGGCGAGGGCTGACACTTTTCCAGACACACTTTGTAAGCCAAATACCGTACGCGCTTCAATTTGTCCTTTTGTACGCGCCAAATCATCTGCCGTGACACCACGTGTCTCAAACTCTTTTAGGGTTTCATTCAGTACGTTCTGAAGAGTAGAAAGTGAGGTAATTTTTGCAGGGTTAGCCAAAGCGAGTAGCTGAAATTCACAGGCAAGTTCGCGGCAAGGGTGAGACACCACGGCTTGCACCGCCATACCTTCTTTCACTAGGTTTTTGTAAAACAGTGAGGTTTTTCCACCGCCTAAAATATCGGCCAACACGTCCAGTGGCGCTTCGTCTTCATGGCGACCATACACTGTAGGGTAAGTTATTTGCAGAAGCGGAAGATGAACTTTATCTTCTAACGTTACATAACGGGTTTCGTCTAGCGTTACTGGCTGAGGCTCAGGCTCTTCTACTTTCGGTCCTGTTGGGATTTCCCCAAAGTACTTGTTCACCCACGCTTTGGTTTTGGCTACGTCGATATCGCCACCAATAGTTAGGACCGCATTGTTCGGGCCATACCAGCGCTTAAAAAAGGCTTTTAGGTCATTGACGTCAACCCGGTCTAAATCTTCTACATAGCCGATAGTCATCCATGAGTATGGATGCCCTTCAGGATATAGCGCTTCACCATTAAGCTCGAAACGCAATCCATAGGGCTGATTGTCCACTCGTTGCGCACGCTCGTTTTTAACCGTTTCTCTTTGGTTTTCAAACTTAGTTTGATCTACGGCCTCTAAAAGATAGCCCATTCTGTCAGATTCTAGCCAAAGGACTTTCTCCAATTGGTTAGCCGGTACGGTTTCAAAATAGTTAGTGCGATCGGTATTGGTTGTGCCGTTTAAGTTACCGCCCGATTCTGTAATAACCTTAAAATGCTGCTCATCGGCAACGTGTTTTGAGCCTTGAAACATCATGTGCTCAAAAAAGTGAGCAAAACCCGATTTACCTACCTCTTCTCGCGCAGAGCCAACGTGATAGGTAACGTCAACATGAACCAGTGGATCAGAATGGTCTTCGTGGAGAATGACGGTAAGTCCGTTTTCTAATGTGTACTTTTCGTAAGGAATAGACACGGTGTTCGACGAATCAGCTACTGTGCTTAGTTGGTTATTCGTCTTCTCTTCCTGTACGTGCTGACACGCTGTTACTGCAATGACGCCTATGGTCATAACGAAGGTACGTAGGGTCAGTTTTCCTGACATGATGATTCCTTTTAAATTACTACACATTCTTCACTCTGCCTTTTCACTCTATATTCACTGAGTGGTACTTGGCTTATTGGGTGAAAACAGAGGTTGCTATCTCTATAGCGCAAGCGAATTTTCGAAGACTACCAGACTTTTTAGCGCTTTACTTGCTTCGACTTTGCTATGATTGTATTAATTTGTGTATTTCTGAAATACACTTACACTTCATAGTCTTTTGTAAAATAGGCTTTAGCCAGTTGAATTCGCTAAGTGGTACGAATGAACTGACAAACGGTTTCCATTTGGAATAGAAATAGCCCAATAGAAGTTGCGAAATAAAAAGGATAGTTGCATGGATCAGTCAACAACAGTAGTCGATATTGATTTTGGAATGTCACAGCTAAGTGGAAACAAAAAACTGTTGTTCACCCTACTTGGTAAGTTTACAGACGAATACCGTTCTCTTGATGCTGACTTGCAGGCGCATGTTGCTAAGGGCGATTTTAATGAGGCTTACTCTCTTGTTCACACACTAAAAGGCGTGACAGGAAACCTAGGGCTTTTTGCTTTGCACAATGCGAGCAAGCCTGTAGAAAGCGGCTTTAGAAACGACAAACGCGTTGCTGAACAATACCCTGCTTTTATCGCAGTACTTGATGAAACCATTGCTGCGGTTGATGCGTTGATCAAAGAGCCAGAAGTCACAGCTTCTGCCCCGGCACCGGCGAATGGAGCAGCAGCTGAGCAAGCGCGAAAACAGTTAATGACAGCGCTGAAAGCGAGCGAGTTTATCGCCCAGGACAAACTGGATGAATGGCTAGATGCCCTTGCCCTACCACAAGAAAAGCGCTCGGCTATTATCGATGCGGTAGACGAACTTGACTATGAAGAAGCCATTTCAGAGTTAGAAAATAGCTAGTGCAGCCGATCCCCGTTCTCTTTGAAAATAAAGACCTCATTATTGTTAACAAGCCTATTGGCATTGCTATGCACGATGCCACTAATGAGGCAGATGTTAGAGAAAATATTGCCGAAAACGGCGAACCAGAAAAAATAGACGGCATTGTCACCCGATTAAAAAAGCAGTTAGCCGTAACAGAACTGCATCTATGCCACCGCTTAGATACGGGCACGTCGGGCTGCTTGTGTCTTGCTAAAAATGCAGCTGTAGCCGGAGAAATTGGCGAGCTTTTCTCATCACGACGTGTGAGCAAATACTACTTGGCGCTAAGTGATCACAAGCCTAAAAAGAAACAAGGCATGATAATGGGCGATATGAAAAATCGTCGAGGCGGCCAGCGGATTTTGCTAAAAACCACAGAAAACCCGGCTATCACTCAGTTTTTCAGTAGCGCGGCTAAGCCCGGTACCCGAGGCTTTATCGTAAAGCCTCACTCGGGGAAAACCCATCAAATTCGTGTGGCGCTTAAAAGCATTGGCGCACCTATTTTGGGTGATACACTTTATGGGGGTGAGACATCAGACAGGCTGTATCTTCATGCATGGCATTTGCGCCTACCTTTGTCTTCTGGTGAATTAGCGGTTACTGCACCTTTCGATACAGGTGAAGTCATAAACGAAGCCGATGTGCAGACTTGGTACAATGGGCTTAATGCGCCTGAGACTTATCCATGGCCTTCCCTGCCCGCACGCTTTTTGCCGGCGTGCTAGGGGAAAACGCGAACGGCCTAATAGGTGCTAACCTAATAGGTGCTAATAGTCATAAGAAAATAGAAGCTACTTTGAATGTTTAATAGGTGCTAATGGGTAAACTACATATAGTTGGCGGCGGTGCCATAGGAAGCCTCATTGCTGCAAGCGCCCAGAAAAATGGCGTGCCGTATGACTGCTACCCCAGAGACATGAAAACCATGCCCTCTTGCGCACACTGGCAAAACGGCCAAACCACTGCGCTAAAACCTGCGAAGCCTTCACCTGTCGTGTTACCTAAAAGTGATGTGCTGATATTCCCCCTTAAAGTATATCAACTTAAAGCCGCCCTATTTCAATGGCTTCCCTATCTTACACAACAACCTACCGTTGTGCTACTTCACAACGGTATGGGCGGGCTTGAGGTCGCAAGAGATTTACTTGGCGGCGATTATCCTTTGCTTCTTGCTACAACCAGTCATGGCGCGTTAAAGGTAAGTACATCAAGTGGTTTTCATGTTAAGTATACTGGCGTTGGCGCAACGCAAATTGGAGCGCCTAATGTAGATAAGCCATCACCTCAAACATTGGCCGCCCTCTCACAAATAGCGCCACAGCTAGCCAGCGCAATTGCGACGTTAGATAACGCACTTCCGCCGGTGCAATACCAAAATAATATTCTAAGAGCATTGTGGACGAAGCTTTCCGTTAATGCCGTGATTAACCCACTAACGGCGCTTCACAATATCCAAAATAAGCACATTGCTAAGCCTGAATTTGAACAAAGCCGTATTTCAATTTGCAATGAGTTCACACAGGTAGCGGATGCTTACGGGCTAGATTTTGATGCACTGTCAGTTCATGAAAATGTGCTGTCTGTCGCCAAGGCGACCGGAGAAAACTACTCAAGTATGCATCAGGATGTTGCTCACGGTAGACAAACAGAAATAGACGCCATCAACGGTTACATTGTAGATATGGCAACAAAAAAGGGTATTCCCGTTCCCGAGAATACCCTTTTAGTAGAGCGTGTTAAGGCGCTGAAGCTTTAACGGCGCCGAACACCTAAATCACGCTATTTAAGGATTAAGATTATTCTTGTTCACCCGCTTCTTGCGCGTCTTTTGGCGCCTGAGGCTTCATGTGTGGGAACAAGATAACATCTTTAATGGTAGAGCTATCAGTAAATAGCATAGCTAGACGGTCAATACCGATACCTTCACCCGCCGTTGGCGGCAAGCCATATTCAAGGGCGCGGATGTAGTCATCGTCAAAGTGCATGGCTTCATCGTCGCCAGCGTCTTTCTCTTCAACCTGCTTTGCAAAACGTTCCGCCTGATCTTCTGGGTCGTTAAGCTCGCTAAAGCCATTCGCTAATTCACGTCCACCTACAAAGAACTCGAAGCGGTCTGTAATGAATGGGTTGTTGTCGTTACGGCGCGCAAGCGGCGATACTTCCCACGGATATTCTGTAATAAACGTAGGTTGGATAAGCTTCTCTTCCGCGGTTGCTTCGAAGATTTCGCAAAGGTACTTACCCGCACCCCAAATGCCATCAACTTCAGGCTCTTTAATGTGAAGCTGTTTTGCCATTGCTTTAAGCGCGTCAAGGTTCGCCTCTGGGTCGCGAATAGCTTCTTCGTTAGCTTCTGGCCAGTACTTAAGAATAGCTTCGCCCATGCTTAAGCGGTCAAACGGCTTACCAAAATCGTATTCAACTTCAGACGTTACGTTACCTTCAGCGTCTTTAGTTGTGTTTTTGATAATGCTTGTACCAAGAATATCTTCTGCCAGCGTGCGCAGCATATCTTCGGTAAGGTTCATCAGGTCGTTGTAGTCTGCATACGCTTGGTAGAACTCAAGCATAGTAAACTCTGGGTTGTGACGAGTTGATAAGCCTTCGTTACGGAAGTTACGGTTAATTTCGAACACACGCTCAAAACCACCAACCACTAGGCGCTTAAGGTAAAGCTCTGGTGCAATACGCAGGTACATATCGATGTCTAACGCATTGTGGTGAGTCACAAATGGCTTCGCCGTCGCGCCGCCAGGAATAACCTGAAGCATCGGTGTTTCTACTTCAAGGTAGTCACGCTCGGTAAGATAATTGCGAATACCGTTTACGATCTTGCTACGGATCATGAACGTTTTGCGCGTTTGTTCACTTGTGATCAAATCAACGTAGCGCTGACGATATTTCGTTTCCTGGTCACTCAAACCGTGGAATTTTTCTGGCAATGGACGAAGTGCTTTGGTTAGCAACTCGTATTGCTCCATGTTCACGTAAAGGTCGCCTTTACCTGACTTATGCAGGTCACCCGCCACGCCAATAATGTCGCCAATATCTAGTGCGCCATATTTTGCTTTAAGGGCTTTTTGCGTGTCTTTATCTGCGTATGCCTGAATGCGGCCAGTCATATCTTGAAGCAACATGAAAGGACCACGCTTTGCCATAATACGGCCAGCGATGCTTACTTTGTTACCCTGCTCTTGTAGCGTTTCTTTGTCGAATTCACCGAACTTAGCTTGAAGCTCATCCGCATAGTTTTCGCGACGGAAGCTGTTTGGGAAACCGTTTGCACGGCACTGCTCGCGAATAGCGCTTAGCTTAGCACGGCGCTCTGCAATCAATTTGTTATCGTCTGTTTGTTGGTCAGTCATAACCTTTCACTTCGTTGTTCGGTTTACAGCCCAGATTTCAGGCTGGCTTCAATAAATTTGTCCAAGTCGCCATCCAGCACGGCTTGAGTGTTACGTGTTTCCACGCCAGTGCGCAAATCTTTAATGCGGGAATCGTCCAAAACGTAAGAGCGTATTTGGCTTCCCCAGCCGATATCAGACTTGCTGTCTTCCATCGCTTGTTTTTCGGCGTTTTGTTTTTGCAGTTCAAACTCATAAAGTTTGGCTTTTAACTGCTTCATCGCCTGATCTTTGTTTTTGTGCTGCGAGCGGTCGTTCTGACACTGCACCACAATGCCCGTAGGTTCATGGGTAATACGTACCGCTGAATCTGTTCTGTTTACGTGCTGGCCACCCGCGCCCGATGCGCGATAGGTGTCTATACGTAAATCAGACGGGTTGATTTCGATATCGATGTCGTCGTCAATTTCAGGATATACAAACGCAGATGAAAACGACGTATGACGGCGGTTGCCCGAGTCAAACGGCGATTTACGTACTAAGCGGTGTACGCCTGTTTCTGTGCGTAGCCAGCCAAACGCATATTCGCCCTGAACGCGCAGCGTAGCACTTTTAATGCCCGCGACTTCACCTTCCGACACTTCAATAAGTTCCGTTTTGAAACCGTGCGCTTCGCCCCAACGCAAATACATGCGCAGCAGCATATTGGCCCAATCTTGTGCTTCTGTACCACCAGAGCCCGACTGAATATCAATATAGCAGTCGTTTTCGTCGTTAGGGCCAGAAAACATGCGGCGAAACTCAAGCACTTCTAGCTGCTCAATTAAGCCTTCAAGCTCACTTTGGGCCTCAACGAAGGTATCTTCATCTTCGGCTTCAACGGCCAATTCAACGAGACCTTCAACGTCTTCAGTTCCCTGATCGAGCTTGTGGATCGTCTCTACGATTTGCTCCAAGGCCACTTTTTCTTTGCCAAGGGCCTGCGCTCTGTCTGGCTCGTTCCAAACGTCAGGACTTTCTAACTCTCGGCTAACTTCTTCTAAACGCTCTGACTTTGCATCAAAGTCAAAGATACCCCCTAAGCGCTTCAGTGCGCTCGCGGATATCTTTTATCGCATTCATAACGGGGTTTATTTCAAACATAGTCCGCTTATTTCGTTAAAAATTTAAGACCGCGGATAGTACCGAATTTGAAGGAATTTTGATAGGGGTTGGCGCAAATATTGCGACACTGAGCTTGTGCTAATTTTCGTATGGATTTTAAGCACCTTCGTTGAAGCGAGTATTTTCACCGTTCAATGGCGCGCACATACTGTTGGGTAGGCTGTCTTAGCCCATACAAATAGAGTAAATGTTTTTAAAGGCAGCCTACAGCTGCACTAGTTTGGAGCATTATTGCTTAGTGTCGCGTGCGTTTAGAGTGCGAATTGTTTGGAAAATCTTTTAGGAAAAGTATGTCGTTCAATAATTTGTCTTATGCCGTTATCGGCGTACTTCTCGGTCTTTTTGTATTGGCCTTGGGCCAACTCGTCGATTGCCAGAACCTTGCGGGGGCAACGATGGCGTTGCAGTGCCCCAACGGCACGCCCATTTCTAAATTGTGGCTTGCCACGTCAATGTTAATAGCGGGAAGCGGAATTTTCACTTGGCTATATCGCAATCGTAAATATTAACCGTAAAGTGCAGAAATGACTCGGTGAGTATCAACGGTGTTAACATATCACTGCGTATAACTGTTACGTAATGAGTCTAACTGCTGACTGACGAAAGTAAGATTTAGAACGAACAACATGTTTTAAGTGCTGTTCGTTCTGGTAAAAAAGAGCCATGCTCATTTTTAATGGATTGCCCCTTTTTCCTGAGCAAAGTGTTTTTTACACACCCGCTGGAATTTCCGGCTATTTAGCAAAAGAATAATCTGTGTAGCCCTTCTGACCACCGCCAAATAACGTATCGGGGTTGTGCTCATTCAGGGGTACATTATTCGCTAGTCTGTAGGGTAAATCTGGGTTCGCCACGAAAGGTCGACCAAAACCAATCATATCTGCCCACCCTTCAGTTAGAGCTTGTTCGGCACGCTCTGTGTCGTACTTTCCGGCATAAATGAGCAGACCGCTATAGGCTTCACGAATAGCCATCTTGAATGATATTGGCATTTGCGGCGCATCATCCCAGTCGGCTTCGGCAATATGCATATAGCCAATCTTGAAACTATTAAGCATGGAAGCAATCGCAAGATATGTCTCTTCGGGATTGTCGTCGACTGTCCCGTTTAATGTTGTTAGGGGCGCCAAACGTACACCTACTTTATCAGCGCCAATTTCCTCAGACACAGCCTGCACCACTTCTTTCAAGAAACGAATACGGTTCTGTACACTTCCGCCGTATTCATCAGTTCTTGTATTACTTTGAGAATCGATAAACTGGTTAAGCAAGTAACCATTAGCCGAATGCAACTCAATGCCATCAAATCCGGCATCTACGGCATTGCGCGCCGCAACGCGATACTCTTCTACCACGGCTTTTATATCTTCAATGCTCATTTCTCGGGGCATGACCGACTCAACAAAGCCAGGGTTGCCGCCTTCATCAACAAATACTTTTACGCCTTTTGCTTGAATCGCCGATGCGCTAATAGGCTGCTTCCCCTCTGTATTTGAAGGATGGGATACGCGACCCACATGCCAAAGTTGCGCAAACATCACACCACCCGCTTCATGGACTTTATCTGTTACCAACTTCCAGCCATCGATTTGCGCCTTGGTATAAATCCCCGGCGTCCACGCATAACCCTTACCGAGTGCCGAAATTTGTGTGCCTTCACTCACAATAAGCCCTGCACTTGCGCGCTGAGCGTAATATTCAGCCATAAGGGTGTTGGGCACATCTCCCGGCTGCGTTGAGCGGGAGCGGGTCATTGGCGGCATAACAACCCGATTGTTCAGCGTTTTTCCAGCCAGCGATAGGGTTTCAAATAGTTTCATAATACAGTCCTTTAAACTTTATTCTTGCAATTTACACGTTTGGATAACGGTAGATATAAGGCCCTAAAGCTGGGTTAGAACCCGCATTTTTAACAAAGCACTTTTGCATTTTTCACAAAAGTACCGGTGTATTTCGACGACGTTATCCCAAATTTCATGCATCTCCTCTTGACGCAGAAAAAATTAAGCTTACACTTGTGCGCTGAGTTAGCGTACAAGTGTAAGCTAAAATATTTTCATCCTTTTTGTATTTAAGATATTCCGACGAAATACAGGTGTGATTTCTACATTGAGACTATTACTAGATAAATTCACTGATCGCATTTTTCACCATGCCTCTTGGAAGGGCTACTGGGAAGTGCTAATGCAGCAAGTTAGACCCGCGTGGCGCGATGGGTATTTCAGAGCTAGGGTCGTGACCGTAAAAAAACTGAGCACGGATATGCTCGAGGTGTTACTTATACCAGAGAGGTCTTGGCCAACGCATGTTGCAGGGCAACATATCGCATTAACCATAGAAATTAATGGCAGGCTCACCACTCGCGTGTTTACCATAGCGAGTGGTGCTAACACCCGACAAAAAGAAAAGCAGATTCGTCTTGTAACCAAGGTTAAAGCTCAGGGCGCATTAACACCTTATCTTCACTTTTGTGTGCCTAATCAATGGGTAAATATCTCAGCCCCTATGGGGGAATTTATCTGGCCGAAGGTTGAAAAGCCCCTACTTATGATAGCGGGCGGCTCGGGTATAACTCCTTTCATTGCCATGCTTGACGATGCCGTCAACAACGCGCAGCTAAACCATACACCGGTACACTTACTTTATTTTGCTAAGCCGGACGAGCATGTATTACTCAATGAATTATCAGCGTTCAGTCAGCGCTGTGAGCGCTTCACCTATGATATTTTGAGCAAGCAAAAAGACGGAGACGTAGAAGCGCATCTGTGTAACTTTGCCAATGCACACTGGTTAGTGTGTGGTCCACATGCCATGTTCGAGCAAGTTGAAAGTTATGCAAATACGATCAACGTCCCTGTTTCGAGCGAGCACTTCGCTGCGCTTCCTGTCCTAAGCAGTTCTAGTCTTAGCCAAAGTGAAACCTTTTCCTTGGTACACAACGGCCAACCTTTAACTGTCGACAATCAGCAAACCCTACTTATACAACTTCAGCAAGCAGAACAACCTGTGACTTATGGCTGTGGCATGGGAATTTGTCATCAATGCCAATGTGTTAAGAAACGGGGCGTAGTGAGAGATACCCGCACGGGTGAGCTTTCAGATAGCGCAGAGCAACTTATTCAGCTGTGTGTATCACAAGCCGTTACTGATTTGGAGATTCAACTATGAACACCAGCGTTGCAATAGACAACCAACACCGTGAAGAAGCCATCGAACAGGCGCATTCTCCGATAAGTGAAACCAAAGCTATTCGGTCAACGAGCACTAAAGAGAAACCGAACTACGAGTTACTTGCCGCTCAGCTTGATGAAATTAAAGCTGACATTAAACGAAAAGTGGGTGCTGAAGATGCGGCCTATATCCGACGTATTATTCTTGTTCAGCGAATTTGCGAGTGGAGCGGACGGATACTTTTAATGTTGGGGTTCATTCAACCGCTGCTCTGGGTTGCCGGCGTATTGAGTTTAGCTACAGCAAAAATTCTCGATAATATGGAAATAGGCCACAACGTAATGCACGGCCAGTACGATTGGATGAACGACAAACACATTAATTCGAAAGGCTATGAGTGGGATATTGCCTGCGATGGTGCGAGCTGGAATCGCGTTCATAATTACGAGCATCACACGTATACCAATATTATTGGGAAAGACAGAGACTTTGGCTACGGCTTGCTTCGCCTGTCTAACGATTTTAGATGGCGTGTAAAAAACCTATGGCAGTTTGCGACTTACATCGTACTTAGTGTTTTATTTCAGTGGGGTGTGTCGTATCACGAAATGGCCGCTGAGCGGGTCTTTTTTGGAAAAAAGAAGGACAACCGTAAGAATCAGGTTACCCATAATGAACTTAAGAAACGCTTTTTTAGTAAAGGCGCACGTCAGTTAGTAAAAGATTATGTACTATTTCCTTTGTTAGCTGGGCCGTTATTTTTATGGGTATTTACCGGCAACCTTATCGCCAATTTACTACGCAATTTATGGACATCTACTATTATCTTTTGCGGCCATTTCACTGGCGACGTGGAAACGTTTAAACAAGAAGATTGTGTTAATGAAACCCGAGGGCAATGGTACTACCGACAAGCGCTTGGCTCATCGAACATAAAGGGCGGAAACCTGTTTCACGTGCTTACTGGGCATTTAAGCTTTCAAATTGAGCACCACCTGTTTCCAGATATCCCAGCCAGACGCTACCGAGAGATGGCACCCAAGGTAAAAGCCGTATTCGAAGAACACGGCATGCACTACAACACTGGCGGCTTTTTAAAACAATACGCCAGCGTGTTAAAACGCATTATTCGCTACTCTTTCCCTTAACCAGTTGAAACCCTAACCAGCCGGCCATGGCGCTTGCGCTGGTTAGGCACGTGCCCCACGCCCAATCAATCAACATGATAAACAAAGTAAAACCTTCAATTATGCTGTACGCCGTTAAATTGTAGGCGCCATAACTGGCCAACCCTAGAAGCGCGCCATCGATCCCTGCATAAAGTAACGACTTATCTCTGTTCGCCACCACAGCAAGTACAAACACCACACATCCATACATGAGGTAAAAAACCACCCAAGGCCACGTGATAAATTGACTTCTAAGCAGAGGAGCCATTTCACTTTGATACCAGCCATCCGCAATAACGCCAAGCCACAAGAAGTCGAGCACACCAAAACACACAAAGATTGCAATTAACGACACGACGATGTTTTTCGCAAAGCGAGTGATGTTGGAAAGCATGGAACCTATCCCTGTAAATAAGCAAATTGCGGATGCAAGTGATTTAAAATATGAATACGCAAGTGTTGCACAATAAGCGCACCACTTGAATGATAATTCAAGGTAATGCGCATGGGATGGTAATTCACTTAGCTTTTAAATACTCAGCTTTTCATTTTCGCAGCAAGTGTTGCACGCAGAGTTGCAGTTGGACGACCAAGTAGTGATGATAAGGTGCCGCTGTTATCTTGGAGCCACCCCGAGGCGGCGTAATGCTCTGAATCTGCTAATGCTGCTGCCATACCTTCAGGCAGCCCAGCTTTAATGAGTGCTTCTCTATAAGCGCTCTCATCCATGTCTAAAAAACCAATATCTTCGCCGGTAATTTCAGATAGGGTGGAAGCATACTCCATTAGCGTAAAGCCCGTGTCGCCAGCAAGCTCATAAATTTTGCCTGTTTGATTTTGCGATGATAGAAGAACGGCCACTGCGGCGTCTGCATAATCTTGTCGGCTAGCGGTAGACAAAACTCCCTGCTTTGCAGCGCCTGCCACCACTCCCATCTGCAGTACGCTGTCTACATTATCGGTGTAATTTTCCGTGTACCACCCATTTCGAAGAAACACGAAAGGCGCTGACACATTTTTAAAGTAAGCCTCGGTTTGTTTATGTTCTTGCGCTAACAGCAAAGGAGACGTATCTGCTTTCAACAAACTGGTATAAGCAATGAGGCTAACGTTTTGTGCCATAGCTGCATCTATTACCGCTTTGTGCTGCTCAAAGCGTTTCCCAAACTCTGTACCTGATATTAGCAACAACTTCTCAACACCCTCAAAAGCTGACTTAAGCGTTTCCGGGTTATTATAGTCGGCCTGTCGTACTACTACTCCCAACTGCTTTAATGCGTGTGCGTTATCAGGGTTGCGCACTAGTGCAACAATTGTGTTTGCCTTCTCTGTATTAAGCAGTGTTTGAATAACTTTTTGACCTAATTGTCCGTTAGCGCCGGTTACTGCAATCATAATCTATCCTCTATCAATTAAATGAGTACTGGTTGAACACAGAGGTGATTATGTGCGTGAAACACTGTTATGATAAGTAGACATATACAGAACGAATTGTCACGAATATGAGTACAATTAACTATTCACATCTTAAGGCACTCGCCATATTTGCCAGCGTAGTAGAATGTGGAAGCTTTGCGGAAGCTGCCCGCCGTTTAGGCACCAGTCGATCTAGAGTTAGCGAGCAAGTGGCTGGTTTAGAAGCATCTCTTGACGTGCGATTACTGCAAAGAACTACTCGACAGCTCATGCTTACTGACGAGGGAAATGCTGTATTTTCCCATGCGAAAAAGTGCCACGAGATTTTGCATGGTATTGATGAAGAGCTGCGTCAAACAGCGCCAAAAGGAAGAGTATCAATAACAGTCACCAACGACATTGCACACAAGTTTTTATTACCGTTGCTGCCTGAGTTCAAGCGCCGCTATCCTGAAATAGATTTACACATAGTGAGCAGTGAGGATAAGCTCGACCTTATCGCTCAGAATATTGATGTAGGACTTCGAATTGGTTTGCCACGAGACGACTCGCTCGTCGGTAGGGTCTTATATCAAGAACAATTCGCCTTATATGCTAGCCCTGATTATCTCAAAAAATATGGTGAACCTAAGACTATTGCAGAACTTAATAATCATACCTGGATTTTGCTATCTCAGTTAAATTCACGAATCATGCATTACCTAACGCTGGACAACACACCAATCGACGTTACACCCAAACATTACGAGCTGTGTAATTCTCCTCACCTTGTTCAAGAAATGGTCAAAGCAGGGTTGGGAATATCTACGCTGCTACCTTCAACTGTGCAAAAAGAAGTCGCATCTAACGAACTTATACGAGTTTTCCCGTCACTTGGAAGTGAAACCTTGTTGTTTACCTTGGTTTATCCTTCTCGTAAGCATGTGCCAAGCCGTACCCGAGCACTTATTGACTATCTGGTTGAGACTTGTCGCTTCGGCAATGCCGCTTCTTTTTGATGTAAAATGCATAACGTAATGAGTGTTGCTTGTAACGATACGCTCGTTATGAAGTTTGCATACCGAAATGCTTTACTTAAAACTTACACTGGGTGCTGCAACTAAAGAGGCGTTTGAATCTCAAAGTGACGTGGTTCAAATAAGCGTTAAATAAAATGAATAAAACACTATTAGTAATAACGACCTCTTTGATTGTCAGTGCGTGCGCTCATAGGCCACCACCTTTAGACATGGATGAAATATTTTTTGAAACGAAGATCAAGCAAGACGGTACCAAGCTCTTCGCCTTTAGCATTCCTCTAATGAAACCGCGAGAAGGCGGTGGCGGCAGAGGCGGTCGCGGTCAAGGGGGTGATGGTGGTGGTCGTGGCGGCCGTGGAGGGCAAGAAAGCCGAGGAGGCTCATCACAAAAATCTTCTGATAGCAGTGATAGAATGACTGAGCAACTCTATGCCTCTCTTAATGAAAAATTGGATGAAACAGGTTATTGCCAAACAGGCTATATAGAAATCGATACACATCAAACCGAAGATAGACTGCACCTATTAGGCGAATGTAATGAAACAGCTTCAGATAATGATGTTTTTAATTTTACTAGAAAAAATAGCCCATAACGCAAAACCACTAAATTGCTTAGTGAATGTTTTAATGTTCAACTAAAAAATAAAACCAACTCTATAAAGAAGGATTAGGATGATTCTAATATTCGGTGTTATCAATCAATACGGTGTATTGTCACACTTCAGCTCAGGTATTCAAGAAGACTTAGCCATACTGGGAGAACAATGCACTGTATTACCTGTGAACGACGGTGAATTAGCAGCAAATATTCTTAACAAGATAGATCATAGTCAGATAAAGTTTAGCATTTGCATGAACGGTTCTGGCTTGGATACTGCGCTTGCGCTTGGCAAAACCTATGCTCTAGCTGTTGACCATCCGCTTTTACTTTTACCACACCTGCAAAAGTATAAGGGATATGAATTGCTCTGCATTGCAAAAGAACATACTGCGTTTGCTAACTTGCTTAATATCCCAGCGAAAGACTTTTTCCACGCTGTCAGCAGCAAAGATATCACCGATACGGTTGTTGCGAATATTGATAGAACGGACGAAGTATTATTTCCAGCCAGCTATATGGATTTGAACGCCGCCAAACAAGCTCTAATCGAACTTGGTGTTTTCGAACAAATAAAGCCAGCATTAGAGCAAGTGAAAAGTATTAATGAATTCTTAATGGCCATTGGCGTTTTGCCCAACGGTAATAGACCTCCTACGACAGCGTTAGATGAGAAGGTATATAAAATCACATGCGAAGCAGATCGCTATATTAGAGCATTGTCTCGTAATCAGGTGCTTAGCAATTATCAAGATAAGGGTGTACGTCTATCAGTTTATGGAAGAAACGTTAGAAAATACGCAGAAGAGTACCCTGAACATGACTATCATGAAGAAATACCCTACACAGATCTGCTCAAAAAAATGGAGAAAGCCAAGTATGTCGTTCACAATTCTCCCGGCTTTCTATTTGCACTTCATGAACGATTGATATTTCCTCTTGCCAAAGGCACGCCAGTTCTTTTTGATGCAACAGAGCACCAGAAGCAAATGCTAAATGAATTGCCGGCAATATACCCCAGTTCTCAGGTTTTCAATGAGTACACGACTAAAGATATTGAAGCATCAATCAAAAAGTTAAGACAGAGTCATACGTGGATAAAACGCCTCTCGTCCCTTTTGATTTAATCAACACAAAGAGTATGCTCCACAACGCCCTTTGAAACATAGGCTCTGCAGCCAAAAAGGTCGGTAGTTTCTAAACACACGCCACTGGCCTTTTGCCCTGCTTCTACCTGATTGTTTCCTGTAACACAAGCCACTTCGCACTCGCTGCTGTCATTACACGCATTACCGGCATCGTTTGCTGGGAGCACACAAGCATGCGCCTGCTGTCGGCCTACTTTCTTCCAGTTACCACCGTGTTTATCGCACACTTTTTCGGACTCAATGGAATAGGCCTGCTGTACCAAAGGCAATGAGGTATCAACAACTTGCTCTAATCTTTCGACGTCTTCAACACTCGCGATTGGCTCATCAATAGGTTCTGGGGGCTGAGCGCCACAAGCAGACAACGCTGCACACACGCCTGCTATTAACCAGATCCTAAAACGCTTCTGTGCTCTACTGCTTGCTTGTTTCATTTTTTCTCTCACTTTATTTTACTTTTTAACCCACTACTATTTAAGCCCCACATTACTTAAGACCTAATTTATTTAAGACCGCTGCTACTTATGACAACCGCTATTAGATAAGTTCTTATTTTGTCGATAAATCCTTATTTGCTTATTGCGCTATGCCTAATAAATTATCAAACCTATGAAATTTTAGTGCTACCTCGACGGGTCTCTACATACACTTCGCAAAACTAGCAGTATTTACGGACGCTTTATGACACTAAACCAAACCGAAAACATGGTCACCGCATTGCTCACTTTTAGCTTCGCAGTTCTTGGCCTAACATTTTTATTGGGTGCAAACCCCAATGCACTTATCGCTACATTTAGTTTCTACTCGTTAGACACTGTGTTGAGCGAGAGTGCCCTTGGTGCTTTTTCTGGTATCGCATTGCTGTTACTACCGTTAATGACCATTGCAGCACGTTTTAACCTTGTTTCAGCAAAAGCAATAACACTATATGCCGCTTTTGTCACTGCCATTCCATTGCTGACGTTATTGTCACCAACAAGATGGATGGCCGATTTAGGGGGCTTCCCGATTATTGGCAGCGGTCAAGGCATCATTAAGTACTTCGCAGTATTACCGCTTTTCCTATTCTTGTTTTATCGCGAAAAATTTTCGCACAAGCAACTGACATACCTTAATTTTGCTCCTGTAGCCATGGTCTTATTATGGATAGGAGGCATGAAGTTTTTCGAGTTTGAAGCCAATGCGATTGTGGGGCTAGTTGAAACATCACCGTTTATGTCGTGGCTCTATGCTGTGTTTAGCGTTCAAGGAGCATCGAATGTAATTGGTGGGTTTGATGTCCTCTTTGCACTGCTATTGGGTGCGGGCATCTTTACTAAGAACAAGCCGGTGATCATTGCGAGCGGACTGGCTTGTTTATCGGTTTTTCTGATGACACAAACGTTTTTGTTTACTGTGCCGGATACCTTTAACAGCACGACTATCGTCAACCGCCTAGGTCAATTCGTTATTAAAGACCTTTGGTTTGTCGCTAATCTTGCTGTGGTGGCTTACTTTACGCTGTTCGAGGCAGTTTCACGAGATCGCGAAGAAGCGCAGTTGGGCCAATCGCCACAGTAAGGCTTTACGGCAAAGTCAGGTTAAAGATGTTGTAGTAATTAACCACTACCCCACTTATCGTTTATTCGAAAATGGTCACTTGGTTGCGGCCATTTTCTTTTGCAGTGTAAAGTGCTTGGTCGGCATGGGTTAACATTCTGTCGTGATCTCTCGCGCCATCTGCACTTGCTACACCAATACTGATTGTGACTTTCAGCGTTTGCGCTATAAAACTGAAATCATGTGCTGCCACGATTTTTCGAACATGATCCATAGCTACCCTTGCATTTACCAAGTCATATTCAGGTAACAACACAGTAAACTCTTCGCCGCCCCACCTTGCACATTTAGCATAATGCGGAACTTCGCGATTTAATATACGGGCCACCTCAGTAATGACTTTATCCCCTACTAAGTGAGAGTACTGATCATTTACCTGTTTAAAATGGTCGATATCGATAACGGCAAGACATAGAGGAGATTGTTTCGCTTTAGCCTCTTCAAAATATTGTACAAGCCAGCGGTCGAATGCTCGTCTATTTGCAATGCCGGTTAGATCATCGTGAGTTGCTTGGAACTCGAACTGCTTGGTTTGTAATTCTAGTGATCTGGTTTGTTCATCGACCCTTTGTTTTAAAATCATTTCTGATTTTTTCAAGTGATGAAAACGTACTTTATAAAGTGCATAGATAACAAAACAGAAGAAAAGAAAAACCGAGAATTTAAAAGCAAATGTCTGATAAATGCTTGGTAGCACGCGAATAGAAAATGGTGACGTAATCTCTTGCCAGGTGCCTCCAATGTAACGAGCACGTACTTTAAACTGATAACGACCAGGTGCTAAATTAGTGTATTCAGTCATTCTAAATTGATGACGGTTAACCCAATCTTGGTCATATCCTACTAACATAGCCTGATACTCTATACGCGAAGGCATAGCGAAACCCAACCCTGCATACTGAAACGCAACTCGCGTGGTTAACGGCGTTACGTCTACTTCCCTTTTATCCGTATCAAATTGCTGGTCAGCACCGTCCAGTAGTACCGCCTCTATACTTACCGGAATAGGGAATTCACTCAACATGGCAAGGTTTGCAGGCGTCACTGTAGCGAGCCCTTTCGCAGTAGGAAGCCAAACATTTCCGTCTACATCGACAATCTGAGATGGCTGTGATCCACCATTGATTTGAATACTCGCCAGGCCATTTTCTTCCTTAAAATGTTCAAATTCCAATAATGCACTTGGATATGTCAGACACTCCTTAAGACTTGATAGTGAAGTGAGAATGACCCCTTGGTTTGAACTTAGCCATACACCGCTGTTGTGATCTATACCGATTGAAAACAGTTTATCTACGGGAAGCCCCTGCGACTTTTCGATTACACTAAGTGCCTTAGTAGCATTGTCAAAATACGCAAGGCCTCGATCGGTTGTAATCCAAGTTCCCTTTTCAACAACGCTAAAACTGAACGCGTGCTGCGCATCTGAATGTTCAGGAAACGAAACTACGTGCACAATACCCTGTTGGATATAGGCGAGCCCTATCCCTGTAGCAATCCAGATTCGTCCTTCACGATCTTCTGCCAAGCCCATCGAAAAATGGGCAGGTAGCCCATTTTGTTCATTAAAATGACTTAGCTTTCCATCTGGTGTTTGTTGAACTATACCTTGCGCCGTGGCATACCAAATACTGTTATCACTCGCTAAAAGAATGGCCCTTACTTCATTGCTCGGTAACCCTAAATGTCTATTGAGGTAAGGAGTAAGTTGGTCATTTTCATATCGCAGCACACCTTTTGTATAGGTGCCAACTAACGTTACCTCTTCAGTTACTGCTGCCAAACTGAGTACAGAAAAAGCTTCCCCCGTAGTGAGCGATGCGCTGGAAAACGCATCATTGGAAAATATATCTAATCCAGCACTTCCACCTGATAAAAGTTTGCCATCAGACGTTTGCAAAACAGTTCGCAAAAAGTCTCCACTCATTCCTTGGCTTTGCGAGAATGTGGTAAATAGCGCACGACGCAGCCTAAACAAACCACCATTAGTGCCAATCCAGATATTTTTTTCCAAATCTTCAAGCAGTGAAAAAACGCGGTTATTGGGAAGACCTGCTGTCGCATCCAGTTTTTCTAGGCCTAAGTCACTTAGACGATAAAGGCCATGATTGATGGTGCCTACCCAAATGCTATTTTGATGATCAAGCAAAATACTACTAATTGATTTGTCGGCAAGTGAGCTGTGAAGTAGCGCAAAGGTACCGTTTTTTTGCTGCCAAACACCGTGTTCTGTGCCAACTAAAACACGTTTTTTGCTATCAAGAGCGAGAGTAAATGATGGACCAGAGAGTATGTTGTGGTCGGGTACAGCTAGCTGAAATTTATCGTTTATGTATTTGAACAAGCCTTGATTTGTTGCAAACCAGATTACGCCAAATCCGTCTTCGATTATGCGGTAAGCACTCGAATTTACAATGTATTCTTTTTGCGTGCCGTCAGGCGTTCTCATTGCAATCCCCGAGTCTTCCAGCGCAAACCACAACACGTTATTACTGTCTCTGAATGCATGATTAACCATTGAAGACAGGGGCGCTTGAGCATGCCACTGCTCTGCGATAAGCGACGTTACACCGCCTCGGTTTCCTGCCACAAGTAGCTCGTCGCGAGGCTTGTTGTAATACAAGCTTCGAATGCCGGAGTCTGGTAATCCTGTTTGCGCGCCGCGGGTAAATACAGTGAACTGCTGACCATTAAACCGAGCAACACCTTCCCAAGTACCCGCCCATAGATACCCATTGGACGTTTGTGCTAATGCGTGAATACTATTGTGAGGAAGCCCGTCTTTCGTTCCCCACGATTGAGGGAAATACCGGTTGAGCGGCATGAGCTGAGAAGACTCTACCGAAAAGCCATCTATGGGTATCACCCACAGCAAACACATCACAAAAGTGAGAGACACAAACTTCAATGGCTTCTCGGTACGTTATTAGATAGACGGTGTAATAATACCCCTATCTATTAACTAACACAAAAATTGTGGTTTTTAGTTATCGTCGGTCAACGACAAGCTAATCCAAACTAACCTGTGATCTGAGCTGGCTTCACGGTCTTTAACTAATCGATATAGGTCACTGGTTTTTGCAGGCCAGAAAACGCCAGCATCGTTCACATCGAAGCCAAATCGAGATGGCAAAACATAGTCAGCTCTGGCTCCCCAATAGGCAGTAAAGCGGTTACTAAACTCTGCACCTGACGCGCCTGCACCGCCTGCGCTTGTTGGAATGACGTCATTATTAACTAACGGGTGCTCGGTCAACTGTTCAATAACACCCTCGCGATGTTTATCTCCAATATCCGCCGCGTTAAAATCACCAACAAGTACAAAACGCGCGTTCTCTGACAGGCTGACTTTCTCGCCATTATCATCGTAAATGTAGGCCCCTTTATCCGGAGAAAGATAATCTGCCATAAGCCTAATTTCGTCAAAGTTGCGCTTGCCGTTGCGATCCTCGCTTCCATCGAAATTAGGTGGTGTTGGATGCATAGCAAGTATGTGTACGGTTTTACCTCCTACTTTCACCGGCACATCCCAGTGAGACTTAGAACTCAACCTTAGCGCGGCCCACTCTTCTACGTCGTACCATGGCTTGCCCTTATCAGTACTTCCGCTCTCATCGGGAATAATAGGAAACTGTGGATGAGGCATGTGATGCCATTTAAACGTCTGAAAGGTGCGAATACCATCAACATCAATAGGGTATTTTGACAAAAGCGCCATGCCATATTGCCCGGGATAAAGCCCAAAACCATATGCATCGCCACCAAAACCTTCTGCTTTGCCATTGTTATCTAAGTCGAATTTCGTGGGCACCCCTGTGTTGACTGTGGCCACATACGTGTATGGATAATCCACAGGCTCAAGGCCGCCTTGTGAAACATTTAAGTACTTCTTAACAAATGCTTCTACCCCTTTACGCTTATCTGCAATGTAGTCAAATTCGTTCAACATTAAGATATCGGGGTTAACGCGTTGAATAATTTCAGCAATGTTTTTAACTTGGCTTTGCTCACCCGTTGAAAGAACGTGTTGAAGTACCTGCTCGCTTGGCTTCATACCCAACGCTTTGTAGTTAGTGGCTTCCATACTTACATTAAACGTTGCAACTTTAAGCATTTGCTCTTCTTGCGAGCTAGCCAGCGTAGATACGAATAATGCGGGTAGAAGAGCTATCGCACAGAAAAGCGCCCTATTTTTCATGTTGTTACCTGTAAGTAAAAACGAAATGCAAAGATAGCAACTTTAGCGACTTATCTGAACTTTTTTGTTTTATTAAAGATAGTTGTATCAACAAGATGGCCATGCTCTCGCCCTTACAAAAAACGGAATTTATTTTCAATAATAAGACCTATGAAAGAAATATTTTTTACTATGATACCCTAAAGCTAAAATAATAGAATCAAATACTCGTTCTTAACTGGTATTCTAATTTTGTTTTATACAGATAGCGTTAAGCGAACTACGCTTAACGTTTCGCGTTTTGGGTGAATGAGAGAAAGTTATGAAAAGCTGGGTTTCAAAAGCGATCAATATTATCAATGCAGATTATCAACGTTCGGCTGATACGCACTTAATTAAATTAGAGCAGATCGCTTTTAGAGATATTGATATCTACCTTAAAGATGAAAGCACCCATCCAACAGGCAGCCTAAAGCACCGTCTAGCCCGGTCCCTTTTTCTGTACGCCCTTTGTAATGGAAAAATTGTGGAAGGAACTACTGTGGTTGAAGCCTCATCAGGCAGCACCGCGGTGTCTGAAGCTTATTTTGCTAAAATGATTGGCGTTCCGTTTGTTGCGGTTATGCCTAAATCTACCGCCCAAAGTAAAATCGCGCTTATTGAGCGATATGGCGGGCAGTGCCACTTTGTAGATTGCCCTACGCAAATGCACAGCGAAGCAACCAAAGTAGCTCACGAGCTTAATGGTTATTTTATGGATCAGTTCCTTTTCGCAGAGCGCGCTACAGACTGGCGAGGCAATAACAATATTGCTGAGAGTATCTTTGAGCAAATGAAAGCCGAGCCCCACCCTATTCCACACACCGTGGTTATGAGTGCAGGTACAGGTGGAACATCAGCCACCATAGGGCGTTACATTCGCTACAAAGGTCTCTCTTCTCAGCTTGTCGTGGTAGATCCAGAATTCAGTGTGTTTTTTGATAGCTTCAAAAACAACGATCATACACTTACTGCTACCCGTGGTAGCCGCATAGAAGGGATAGGACGCCCTAAAGTGGAAGCCTCTTTTCAACATGACGTAATAGATGACATGATTGCCGTTCCCGATGCCGCCAGTATTGCGACTATGCGCTGGTTAAACAACACTATGGGAATTAAGGCGGGGCCGTCCACCGGCACGAACTTGTGGGGGGCACTCAGCGTTGCCCAGCAAATGATTAGTAAAGGTGAGTCAGGCTCAATAGTGACGTTGATGTGTGACAGCGGCGAACGTTACGCGAATACCTATTACGACACGCTATGGGTAGCGAAAACCATTGGAAGTACTCAGACTTATGAAGATAAGTTAAGCAACATTGAATTAGCGTACTAACTGCTCATAAGTTAACTGCAATATGCTATTTAAAGTGCTTACGCGCCAACCATCGCGAAGCACTTTATTCACAGTTATTAGCCATATACATTGCCTTTAAACAAGCTCTGATAAGCCTACAATGAAAATGAAAAAAATCTTTCGTGCACATTAGTCACCGCTGCTTTAATTAACAGTTATGGACCACTTGCTTTCGCAACTAATGCTTTTAAATCTGGCGCTGCTACAAATAGCATTGCTTATTCTGCTAGCTCAACGGTAAGCGCTTCTGCCGATAACTATGAGCATGTGTTTGCAAACCTTGCTCTTAATTGTATTCATCAAGAGTTTCCTAATGTCGTTAAACATATGATGAATAGTGATGCAGATGTTAAAGCTCCGAGCAAACTATATCCCGCTTTTTATGGCTGCTTAGGCTGGCATTCATCGGTTCATGGCCACTGGCTTTTGGTAAGAATGCTCAACACTGCACACGATAAGGTCGACGCTAATTTAATCGTCGATAAATTAAATATCAGCTTCACGAAAGATAATATAGAAAAGGAGTTGGCAAGCCTAAAACGTGACAATAATGCATCTTTTGAACGCCCTTACGGCCTAGCTTGGTTTCTGCAATTAACCTCAGAGCTACGACAGTCTGCGCAACCCGAAGCAAAAGCTTGGCTACAAACACTGCTTCCTTTAGAAAAAGAAATTGTAGCCAGATTGAGTACGTGGCTTCCTAAACTGGCCTATCCGATTCGCACTGGCGAGCACAGTCAAACCGCGTTCGCGTTTGGTTTAATGCTAGATTGGGCTAAAGCTGCAGGCGACAGTGAATTTGAAGCATTACTTACCTCAAGAGTGAAACACTACTATTTAAGCGATAAAAACTGCCCACTTGCTTATGAACCTTCAGGTCAAGATTTTCTTTCACCTTGTTTAGCACAGGCCGATTTAATGCGCCGTGTTTTATCGAAGATAAGACTACGGCCAATGGCTCAACGCTTTCTTTCCAAACCTAAATGACAGCACATCGACGTGGTTAGCCCCAGCTTCCGTCACAGATAAAACTGACGGAAAGTTGGCCCACCTTGACGGATTGAATATCAGTAGAGCATGGATGATTGAGGGCATTATGCATGCCTTACCCGCAAACGATAAACGCGTTCCTGTACTAAAACGAGCGCTGAACGCACACCGGGATGCCGGATTAAACGCGGTCCTTTCTGACATGCATTATATGGGAAGCCACTGGTTGGGAAGCTTTGCGGCATACCTAGAAACAAAGCGCGGCATTAAATAATACCTGGTGAAGTAAGAATATGCTGCACTGCTTGGTGCAGCATATGAATTCTGTTCGTCGTGTACTTCAGTTTAAACTTTTCAGCACGATGCCGATTAAAACCTGACTTACATAAGCCATTTCTCGTTTAATTTATTAGACAGCTTATAGAGAATGGCTAATAGCAGTATGTTTTGAAATTCTGATTGTTCGAGAATTGACGCGCCGTTTGTTGTGACAATATCTAGGAATAGAGAGATAAAGTTAATTCCCACTAAAAACCAGAATGTTGCTTTGTTAAGCTTTTGCTTGTCCATAAGAACTGCCTAAATTTTTTAGTTAATACAAAAGTAAATAAACAGGCATACGCCTGTTTATTTGAAGTTATTGACTTTGATGCTGGTGCATACCATTGTACAGACCGTCACCGAAGCCAGAGCCAAAGTCGTAGGCCAGGTCAACAACTGCCATGTACGTAAGCACATGCCCCCAAAAACCACCGCTGCACTCGCTTAGCTCGGCCTGACTTAATACTGTCATCTTCGCTCTCCTTATAGTGCAATCTGTTTCGCGAGGTCATCAAGCCATCGATTTGATGTCATTACATTGCTGTAAAAATAGCCAGCTGCATAGCCTGCGCCATAGCCGATACTAGACATAATTTCGCCAACAGCTCCGCCGCCTGCAACTGCATCTAGTTCTTTTACACTTAATACTTCCATAATTAAACTCCTTTTAAAATAAGATTATGTGCAAATGCACATTGCTAGGTTATGTCATAACAGCACCTGTCGCGACTGTACTTATGTTGTGTTTTTCACAATTATATTTAGACAACACAGCATTAAAGAACTTTCGAATTAAAGGAATTCACAGATGAAAAACCTGACTAACAGCCGCGCAAGAAAATAGCAGTTATGAAGAGAGACAAAGATGGCATGTTTAAGGGCACATTTATTATTGAGGGTATAAACGGCCCTTAAAACGAGCTGGTATTTTTTGACATTTCAGTCATGTTCGTAAGGTTTTGCTTTAGCAGCTAGCCCTCGAACAGGGTAAGCAATTACTTGCTTACTTTTTAGTTTGCTGGCTAACTCAACGGTTTCCTTACCTAAATTTTTAAGCTGCTTAACCGTTTTTTCATCAGTAATAACGCCATCTGTCATTAGCGTATCTACCTTTGCGATTGCTTTTTGATTTGGCAGTACCATGGTGCCAAGGTTTTCAAGTAGCATTCTAAGTACAACGAGCACCCGCATACCGCCTAGCCCACCAGCAGAAGCTGCCATAATACCCGCTACTTTACCGCGATATGCCTGTAGTGGCTTTTCACCTTCACCCATACGCGATGCCCAATCTATAGCGTTTTTAAGAAGTGCTGGGTAGCTTGAGTTGTATTCTGGTGAAGCAATAAGAAACCCATCATGGCTCATTAATAGTTCTTTGAATGCTTGCGCTTTTTCAGGCATACCAAACTCCGCTTCTTCATCCTCATTAAAAATCGGCATTTGGTAATCGGCTAGGTCAATTACGGTGACTTCAGCCCCCGCTTCGCGCGCGCCGTCAGCGGCTACTTTCATGATGGCTTGGTTGAACGAGCCCTTTCTGGTGCTACCTGCTAGTGCAAGGATCTTAGTCATTAGGGTTTCCTGTTTTAATATTGAAATGTATTTTTAATCGACTTTTTATAAGAATCTAACGTTCTATCGGTTCTGTTTAACATAGCAAAATAACAATAAGTACCGACACGCTGCGTATTTTGTACATATGCGATTGGCATAAAAAAAGGCTGACAATCAATGTCAGCCTCTTTGTTATCAATATGTATGTTGTACCGCGAACACTACATTTTTTCTAGTGTTTCGATGCCAAGTAGGGTTAATCCTTGCTCTAGCGTCTTGGCAACCAGAGCTGACAACGCTAGACGGCTATCGCGTACGGCTGGCTCAATACCGTCTTTTAACATCGGGCACGCTTCGTAGAATGACATAAATGCTGAAGCCACATCATAGAGGTAAGTACACAGTACATGAGGCGTGGCTTCACGAGATACTGTACCAATCACCTCTTCAAACTGCATAAGTAATACAGCTAGCGCGTGCTCTTGTTTCTCAGCAATATTGATATCTACTGGCATGGTGGCCATATCCACACCCGCTTTTCTGAACAAGCTTTTCACACGGGTATAGGCGTACTGAAGGTAAGGCGCGGTGTTACCTTCAAAGCTTAGCATGGAGTCCCAGTTAAACATGTAATCAGTTGTGCGGTTTTTAGATAGGTCAGCGTATTTCACAGCGCCAATACCCACCTTGTGAGCGACTTCTTTAAGCTCGTCTTCACTTAAATCGTTGTCGCGCTCTGCGATAAGTTTACCAGCACGTTCAACGGCTTCATCAAGTAATTCAACCAATTTAACTGTACCGCCAGTACGGGTTTTAAATGGCTTACCGTCACTGCCTAGCATCATTCCAAATGGGCAATGCTCGTAAGTTTGCTCTTCTTTCATAAAGCCCGCTTTACGGCCCACAATTTCAGTTTGCTTGAAGTGCAGTGCTTGGCGAGCATCGGTAAGAATCAGCGTACGGTCAGCGTTTAACTTGCCGCTGCGATAGCGCATTGCCGCAAGGTCTGTCGTTGCGTATAAATAGCCGCCACCCGACTTTTGAACGATGTAAACCGCAGGGTTACCTTCTTTATCAGCAAGCTCAGGTATAAACACCACCTGCGCACCTTGGTCTTCTACTGCAAGGCCTTTCGCTTTAAGGTCACTGATTACGTTGGCTAAATCGTCGTTGTAAGCCGACTCACCCATAATATCTTTACGTGTCAGGCTTACGTTTAGCTTGTCGTACACTTCTTCTGAGTGAGCAATAGACACGTCAATGAACTTTTCCCATAGCGCCAGACACTGAGCGTCACCGCCCTGCAGCTTAACTACGTATTCACGGGCGCGGTCGGCAAAACCTTCTTCTTCGTCAAAGCGTACTTTGGCTTCGCGGTAAAAGTCTTCTAGATCAGAGAGTGCAGTTTCAGCCACTTCATCTTGTAGCTTGTCTGAAAGGTGCGCAAGCAACATGCCGAACTGTGTGCCCCAGTCGCCCATGTGATTTTGACGAATAACGTTGTGGCCCAAGAACTCAAGTACTTTAACCACAGCATCGCCGATGATAGTAGTACGCAGATGGCCCACGTGCATTTCTTTGGCCAGGTTAGGCGATGAGTAATCAACAACAATGTTTTGTTCTTTTGACTTAGCAATACCTAAACGTGGGTCGGTTAGTGACAACTCACACTGATTAGACAGCCATTCGTCATTTAAATGAACGTTGATAAAACCAGGGCCCGCCACTTCTAGCTTGCTGGCAATATCGTCGAGCTTTACAGTCTCAACAATTTTCTCTGCAATATCGCGCGGCTTTTGCTTAAGCTGCTTGGCTAGCGCCATCGCGCCGTTAAACTGATACTCACCAAATTCAGGTCGAGCGCTGCGCGAAACTGGCACTGGCGCATTTTCTACGCCCATTTCTTGTAGAGCTTCAGTGAAACGGTTAACTAATAGTGCATGTATATTCATAATATATTGTGTCTTTGTTTAATCTTTATTAGCTTAGTTTTCGCGCGTGTTCTTGAACTGAATATCAGGGTAGCGCTCTTGCGCTAGCTGTAAATTCACCATAGTAGGTGCGATGTACGTCAAGTTATCGCCGCCATCTAGTGCAAGGTTTTGCTCACCTTTACGGCGGAATTCATCAAGCTTCTTCTCATTGTCAGAGTAAACCCAGCGGGCAGTGCTCACGTTAATATGCTCATAAAGCGCGTCTACGTTGTATTCGGCTTTCAAGCGAGCGACAACTACGTCAAACTGAAGCACACCTACTGCGCCAACAATCAAATCGTTGTTGGCAAGGGGTCTAAACACCTGCACCGCCCCTTCCTCAGAAAGCTGGATCAGCCCTTTCAGCAGTTGCTTTTGCTTAAGCGGATCTTTCAAGCGGATGCGTTTAAATAGCTCAGGCGCAAAGTTTGGAATACCCGTAAAGCGGTAGTTATCGCCTGACGTGAAGGTGTCCCCTATGCGAATGGTACCGTGGTTGTGCAAGCCGATGATATCGCCGGCATAGGCTTCTTCTAGCAATGAACGGTCACCAGCCAAGAAGGTTAATGCATCAGAAATACGCACATCTTTACCTAAACGGCTGTTGCGCATTTTCATGCCTTTTTCGTACTTGCCCGACACAATACGACAGAATGCTATGCGGTCACGGTGTTTCGGGTCCATGTTGGCCTGAATTTTAAATACGAAGCCACTGAACTTACCGTCGGTACTTTCGATAGTCCCTTCTTCGGTTTCGCGACCAAGTGGCGCAGGTGCCCACTCAACCAAACCGTCAAGCATATGATCAACACCGAAGTTACCTAATGCTGTACCGAAAAATACTGGCGTTAACTGGCCTTCCAAGAAAAGCTCTTGTTCAAATTCGTTAGATGCACCGCGTACAAGCTCAAGCTCGTCACGCAAGGTTTCAGCGAGGTCACTTCCTACTGCAGTATCTAACTCAGGGTTATCTAACCCTTTGATGATGCGCACGTCTTGGATAGTGTGACCCTGGCCGCTTTGATACAAAATAGTTTCGTCGCGGTGAAGGTGATATACACCTTTAAAGCTCTTACCACAGCCAATTGGCCAAGTAATTGGTGCACACAGGATATCAAGCTCGGTTTCTACTTCATCGAGCAGTTCCATAGGATCGCGAATATCACGGTCAAGCTTGTTCATAAAAGTCACAATCGGCGTATCGCGCAAACGGGTGACTTCCATAAGTTTACGGGTTCGGTCTTCTACACCTTTCGCTGCGTCGATAACCATAAGGCATGAGTCAACCGCCGTCAGTGTTCGATAGGTATCTTCAGAAAAGTCTTCGTGCCCCGGAGTATCCAGCAGGTTTACTAAGTGATCGCTATATGGAAACTGCATGACCGAGGTGGTTACCGAGATACCACGCTCTTTTTCCATTTCCATCCAGTCAGATTTAGCATGCTGACCTGACTTTTTACCTTTAACGGTACCGGCAGTTTGCAGGGCGCGTCCGAATAACAATACTTTTTCGGTAATCGTGGTTTTACCCGCATCCGGGTGCGATATGATTGCGAACGTACGTCGCTTTTTAATCTCTTCTAGAAGCTTCTTATCTGACATCAATACTTATCTTCGTTATCTATTATCCCTGTAAACCAATTACTTACAGGCGCGTTTTATAACGGATAAGCAATGCTTTTCCGCGCAAATTCAGTATTGCGGTAAAACGCTTGATACGGCTTGGTAATTAATTGCGCGGATTTTAGCATTTTACTGCACGTAACAGTAGAGCGAAATTACATACTCCCTACCGCTTAATTTGCTATGCGACCACTCACTGCTTTTTTTCATGCATACACACTTTCACATCGTTAACCTATTTCAAACATTGTTGTACACACCGTTTACAACACAAGTGACAGACCCTTTTTATAAACCCTATTTATAAAAATAAGGACAACGCCCTGTGATATTGTTTCTAATTTGCGTAGCCGCGCTTATTGCTGGCTACTTTATATATGGCGCCTTTGTTGAGAAGGTATTTGGCGTCACACCTGCACGCCCCACTCCTGCACATAGCCAAAAAGACGGCGTAGACTTTGTTCCCATGTCTACACCGAAGGTGTATCTCGTTCAGCTTCTCAACATTGCTGGCGTAGGCCCTATATTTGGCCCTATTATGGGTGCACTATATGGCCCAGCTGCCATGCTTTGGATTGTTTTAGGGTGCATTTTTGCTGGCGCTGTTCACGACTATTTTTCAGGCATGCTGTCAGTTCGCAACAATGGCGAATCTGTGCCTAGCTTATCTGGCCGTTATTTGGGCCGAGGCGCTAAGCACTTTATGAACTTGTTCGCTATTGTGCTGCTTCTATTGGTAGGTGTAGTTTTTGTCTCAGCGCCCGCAGGCATGATCACAAACCTCGTTAATGATCAGACATCATGGCATGTTGAAGTTGGCACCATGGTCGCCATTATTTTTGCCTACTATATTTTGGCTACCATTGTTCCCGTAGATAAAATTATTGGTCGTTTTTATCCGTTTTTCGGAGCCCTTCTTATTTTCATGTCGGTGGGATTATTAGCCGCGGCCAGCTATTCTGACCAGCACTCGATACTTAGCCAATTCACGGCAAGTGATATGCTGACGAATTTAAATCCTAACGATATGCCTCTTTGGCCAGCGCTCTTTATCACTATCGCTTGTGGCGCTATCTCTGGATTTCATGCCACACAGTCCCCGCTTATGGCTCGCTGTATGGAGAACGAGAAGAACGGACGTTTTGTGTTTTTTGGTGCAATGATAGGTGAAGGTGTGATTGCCCTTATCTGGTGTGCCATTGCCCTTTCTTACTTCGACAATTTAGAAGGACTATCGGCAGCTATTACCAATGGTGGCCCTGGAAACGTTGTCTATGCCTCATCATTCGGTCTTTTAGGTGTTGTTGGTGGCGTACTGGCTTTTCTTGGCGTGGTTATTCTTCCTATTACGTCTGGCGACACCGCATTTCGCTCAAGTCGTCTTATCATGGCCGAGTACTTTAACGTTGAACAAAAAGGTATACGTAACCGCTTGTTCATGGCCGCCCCATTGTTTGTGCTTGGCGGTATTCTTACCCAAGTCGATTTCGGCGTTATTTGGCGCTACTTCGGATTTGCCAACCAAGCAACAGCCGTCATGATGCTGTGGACCGCATCTGCATACTTACTAAGACATAATAAACTGCACTGGATAACTACGGTACCAGCAATATTTATGACGGCCGTTTGCGTTACCTTTATTCTAAACAACGACACCTTGGGTTTCGGTATGGCGATGAATGTATCGACAACCATCGGGCTTATCGCATCGCTAATAACCACGGTTTACGTCATTCGAATTTCCAAGGGGAAAGGTGAAGCGCCGCTTGAGCCATCATCTGTGAATGTTGAAAAGCCCTCCCAACCGGTAGACGCTTAACTGCCTACACTAAACACGTGTAATATGATGAGCCGCCCTTTATATAGGGCGGCTATTTAATTTGTACTTTTGACATGGGTTATAATGAGGCTCATTTTTAACCGGCGGTAATATTGGCAAGCATGGAACTCATACTTTCGCTACTTCAACAAATGTGTGTGTATCTTGTGCTCGCATATATGCTGAGTAAAACACCGCTTTTTCTTCCTATTCTCAGCATTTCTTCTCATCGCAAACACCGCTACTTGGTGTATGTAGTTTTTTCTTCCTTTTGTATTCTGGGCACGTATTTTGGTCTGCAAATAGACGACGCCATTGCCAATACCAGAGCCATTGGGGCAGTTATAGGAGGATTACTAGGCGGTCCAGTAGTTGGGTTTGCCGTAGGATTGACCGGCGGCCTCCATCGTTATTCATTGGGTGGTTTTACTGATGTTGCCTGCGCTATTTCCACCACGCTGGAAGGTCTTATCGGCGGCCTCATGCACGTTTACTATGTTCGCCAGAACAAAAGTCTAGATCTTTTCAACCCATGGAAAGTTGGTGTCATTACCTTCATAGCAGAGTTGTTTCAGATGGCTATACTGCTTACCGTTGCCGAGCCTTTTGAAAAGTCTTACGCACTGGTCAGCGCTATAGCCGCACCTATGGTCATTGCAAATTCTGTGGGGGCCGCACTTTTTATCAGTATCTTATCTGACAAAAAAACGATTTTTGAAAAGTACTCTGCCACTTTTTCACGACGTGCACTATCCATAGCAGATCGCTCAGTGGGCGTGCTCACATCTGGATTCACCCCAGTTAATGCAGAAAAAGTAGCACGTATTATCTATGAAGAAACGAATGTGGGTGCGGTAGCGATTACTGATAAAGAAAAGATTCTGGCGTTTATCGGAACGGGTGCCGATCATCACCTACCAAACACCCCCATATCGTCATCAAGTACGATGGAGTCACTGAACAATAACAAAATAGTCCATTTAGATGGCGCTGAGCGCCCTTATCAGTGCACATTAAACAAAAATTGTCCGCTGGGTTCAGTGTTGATTATTCCACTTCACTCAGGCTCTGAGGTGGTAGGTACCATTAAGCTTTACGAACCCAAACGGAAGTTTATGTCGACGGTTACCCTGTCAATGGCAGAAGGTATCGCTCAATTACTGTCTAGTCAGATTGTTTACGGCGCGTATCAGCAGCAAAAAGATCTGCTCTCACAGTCTGAAATCAAGCTGCTGCATGCACAGGTCAACCCTCATTTCCTATTTAACGCGCTCAATACGATTAGCGCAATTATTCGTCGCGATCCCAAAAGGGCCAGAGAGCTCGTGCTAAGCTTGTCACGCTTTTTTAGAATAAACCTAAAGCAAAACACCGCGGTGGTGACACTAAAAGAAGAGATTGACCACGTTAATGCTTATCTGGCAATCGAGAAGGCGCGTTTTGCCGAACGCCTGCAGGTTGCCATCAAATGTGACGATGCTGCCATGTCAGCGCTTCTACCAAGTTTTACGTTACAGCCACTGGTAGAGAACGCGGTTAAACACGGTATCGCCCAACGAATAGAGGGTGGGCATTTAACTTTGAATGTACGATGTACAACAGATAACCACATTCACATTCTCGTTGAAGATAATGCTGGCTTGTACAAACCCAAAAAAGAGCAACACGCAGGTTTAGGAATGGATATTGTAGATAAACGACTTATTCATCAGTTTGGTCAACAAGCAGGCCTGGTGATCGAATGTCGAACTAACCAGTTCACTCGGATGTCCTTTTCCATTCCACACACTCATTACCATTCTCATCAGGGCTAACAATGACTAAGAACTCAGCATTTCGCGCGCTTGTTATTGACGACGAACCGCTCGCCAGAGAGGAGCTTTGCCAGTTACTCAACGAAACCAATGAAGTACATGTCTTAGGGGAAGCCGCGAACGCAATAGAGGGGTTGGCATTAATTAAACAACACCGTCCGGATGTTATATTTCTTGATATAGAAATGCCCCAGCTCTCTGGCCTCGATATGCTGGCTATGCTTGATTTAGACACCATGCCTTATGTTGTGCTGGTCACCGCATTTGAACAGTATGCCCTTCAGGCATTTGAAGATAACGCGTTTGATTACTTGCTCAAACCTGTGGAACCAGAGCGGCTTGATAAAACACTTGCCAGGCTTAAAAAGAGAACTCAGCCCCAAACTGACATTGACGCTATTGCCTCCTCCACGTTAGTACATATTCCTTGCGTAGGTCATCAGCGCATATTACTTCTACCCGAATCTGATATTCAGTTTGCTTACAGCGATATGGCGGGCGTACATGTTAGATCGCTAGAACAACAAGCAGACACGCAGCTCACATTGAAAACCTTAGAAGAGAGAACCGCGCTTGTTCGGTGTCACCGGCAATACTTGGTGAGGTTATCATGCGTTGCGGAAATTAAACTCTTGGATAATGGCCTTGCTACGCTTCTAATGAAGACGGGAGATTCAGTTCCCGTGAGCCGTCGATATCTCAAAAAGCTAAAGTCGTTATTAACGCTTTAATCACACCACAAAGGCTGTATTAACTTAAAAAGGACTGAGAGAGTATGCCTGATTTTCAGGCACCGTAAGACAAATAGCCACATTTTCCTGCTCGATGGAGAGCCTTCACCCGTTCAATTCACGCTCAACTTGCAAAATCTCTTTCTCATCTCAATGGCATTTACTTAGCATGCTAAACAAATAAAATAGTTAGCATGCTAAGTAGATCAACGGTTTTTACATGTCATTTTCAGAACCTATGCCACTTCAACTTATTGCGCTTTTTGCTCGCACTGCCCAAAAGTGCAGAAGAACTGTCACTGAATCGGTCGCTCATCTCGACCTTACAGAGTCTAGATGGCGCGTAATGATTCATATGTCGTTACTTGGTGAGGGCTGTACGCAACAGATGGTGGCAGAAAGCTTGGAAATAGAAATGCCTAGCTTAACTCGCACAATTAAACAGCTCGAAACTACCGGGTTAATCAAACGCGTTACAGATACTAACGACAAACGAAGTCGCTTACTTTACTTCACAGATATGGGCAAAGGTCGAATGAATGATATCGAAAGTACATTGATGGCACTGCGAGATGAAGTGTACGCTGGAGTATCGGAAGAAGAGTTACGCATTATGGCTAAATGTGTTCAAAAAATTGAAGTTAATGCCGCAAAATTATTGGAGTCACTTAAGTGAGTCAACGAACCCCAGATCAGGAATTTGCTAGGTATATAAAGCTGGCTTTGGTCGCTTTTGTCATTTGTTTTATCTACTTTATTATTGCAGATATACGCATGCCAATGACACCACAGGCGAGAGTCTATCATCAGGTCACCCAAATCTCTCCTCAGATAAATGGGCCGATAAATGAGGTGCTTGTCAAAAATAACCAAACCGTCAAGGAAGGGCAGGTTTTATTTGTTATTGATGAGACACCTTACCTAATTGCCCTTGAAAAGGCCCAAATTGATTTGGCAAATGTGGAGTTAGAGAACGCCCAGATAGATGCGAAAGCGGAAGCGATTAGAGCCAAAATAGAGGCTGCATCGGCGGTTTACGACGAACGCAACAGTGAATTTCAACGACTCAATTCCTTAGTTCAAACTAAAGCGGTATCTCAACAAAACGTGGACAAAGCGTACGCGCAACTTAAAAGCGCTGAAGCTGAAATTAGTGCGCTTGAAGCCGATCTAAACCAGCAAGTTGTTGCAAGAGGTAAGCAAGGTGACAAAAACCTGAAATATTTAGACGCGGTAAATGCGGTCAAACGGGCAGAATTAAACTTAGCCTATACAAAAATTAAAGCACCGCATAACGGCGTCATGGCAAACATGCAGGTAACTCAGGGTACTTATGCTAAACAAAGTACGCCGCTTGCCTCGGTAGTCGATAACACGTTAGATGTGGTTGCAGACTTTCGAGAGAAATCGCTAACCAATGTAAAGAAAGGCATTCAAGCTAACGTGGTTTTCGATGCGCTACCTGGCAAAGTGTTTAAAGCGAAAGTAACTGAGTTTGAAGCTGGTGTAAGTGACGGTCAACTCGCTGCCAACGGCACCCTTGCAAGCGTTGAGAAGTCGAACCGATGGGTACGCGATGCGCAGCGCCAACGTGTCCATATTAAGCTTGATGAACAAAAAATATCGTTAAAACATCTCAGCAGTGGTGCTCGCGCTACCGTACAAATAGTGCCAGACAATCCTATTGAAAGGGCGGCAGCGAATATTCAAATCCACTTTATAAGCCTGCTGCACTTTATTTATTAAACTTAAATTATGGTTTACCAGACATAAAATATGGAATCACAGCTAAGTAAAAATGATGTTCAGCAGATGCTTCGGATTTCGTCAGGTGCCACGTTAGGGTTTGCTATATCGAAAGCGTTGGATTGGCCTAATCCGATATTTTTCACTTTGTATCCCATTCTATTGCTTGGACTGGTAGCCGTTTTAAACGGTCACATTGTTCGACAATTTCTTGCCGCAACCATTTTTCCTGCGGCTACTGTTTTAGTGATCTACGGCTTGTTCGGCAGCCACCCATTGCTGATCACACCGCTAGTTGCCGCCACTTTTGCTTTTTTGTTTTGGCAGATGAGTAAAGGTACGCTGTATTTATTCGGGGCCTTTTCCCTTGTAGGACTATCGCTGCAACTTCATTTTGCCAGCTACAGTAATGATGGAATAGATATCTATGCATTGGTCATATCAAATATAGGTGCAATTCTGTTGGCATTGATAATTGCATTCGCCTTACATATTGCTTTTCCCGATGAAGCGCCGCGCACGCCTTTGCCCAAAGCGACAAAAGATAAAGCGAGTATTCGTCACGAAGTTATCTTATGTACGACAGTCGCCACATTATCCTTTGCTGTGTTTCAAACCTTTGACTTAGTAGATTCGATATCAGCACAAGCTGCGAGCGTCTTGATACTATTTCCACTTTGTTGGAAAGGCGCAACGATGAGTGGATGGCAACGGACACTGGGTACACTCATTGGTTGTAATCTTGCCTTGCTCGCCCAGCTCATTTTGCTCAATTACAGTGATACGTTATTTTTTGCTAGCTTTAGCTTATGGATATTGGTGTTTTTCATCAGCCGCCAACATGTCTTAGGCGGAGGTGGTGCTGGTACTGGCTTCGGTGTGCTAACGACCTTTGGCATTTTGTACGGCCAGTCACTCTCACCTCAGCAGGATATTATTTATAGAGCGCTGTATCGCTTTTCATCGGTAGTGGTTGCCATTGCATTTAGCCTGTGTGTTATTTACGTTGTACATCGCGCTCTCAATGCCTATCAAGCGACACGACATCACACATTTTATTAGCTTCGCGTTCTCTCACGACCTTAGTTAGTTATCCACGCTAAAAACGCTACAAGAAATAGGCGATTTACCTATACTTATGTTTTATTTAATGCGTACTAAATTTTTGAAACTATGTGCTATATTGAGTTGTAGATAAAAAAACCAATAAAACAAGGACGATGAATGCTGCGAATATTGCTCGCATGGCTTGTAATAGCATGCTGTTGCCAAACGGCCAACGCAGCTAATTTCAATAACTCACAAACTATGTTGTCTTTAGATAACGATGTAGTTTTTGCGGTAAGTAACTCAGCAACTATAACCGGCGAAGAAAAATGGTTTTATAGCGCTGATGTTATTGATAGGTCGCCGTCACAGTATTTGCATTTCAAAGTTCGTATTTACAATCAGTTAGATACGCAAGTTCCCGTCTGGTTTTCAATAAGTTTCCCTGCAATGAAAACGTTAGTTGTCACCGATGGCAATTATCAATGGGAAACCGGCGACAGTGCACCTTACAGTACTCGAGCGGTGAATACGCCCAACTATCATTTCCCCTCTGTATTGCAGCCGTCTTCTTATACTGAGTTTACCGGCACTATGTCTGGTGAGATTTTAAGATACAGTTTCTCGGTCGCCACGCCTGAGTATTACAGCAACCTTTACATGAAAACCTTGCAGCGGGATATGGCATTTTTCGGCGCGATGGGGCTGCTTACCCTACTTTGTGTATTAGGCTATATTGCTAGCCGTAACTTAGTTTTTTTGAGTTTTGCATCATTTATTTTTGCGACAACATTTTGGTTTTTCCGCGTGTTCGGTTACGCATTTGAACTACTGTGGCCAAATACGCCGGGTTTGAACGATATTAGCTACGCCATAAGCATTTATTCGGTATTGATTACTGCATTTTGGGTATTGTTTCAGACACTCGCGCGAAACAACCACGAGGTTTACGGGGCAAAAACAATTAAAGCTTTTTGCATAGTGCTTCCGCTGATGGGTATTTTACTATGGCAAACAGTGGGGTTAGATATTGCCTTAAAACTGCCTGTACTCCTCTTTTTCCCTTATATACTGATAGCGGGTATCGTTATCTTTGTAGAGCATAGACGGGGCTCTGATAGAGCCAAATGGCTTGCCGCCGCTATGCTTCCTGTAACCTTTAGCACGCTAATCCTTACCATTATTGCACTTTTTGAAGTAGACCTTTACCTCGAACCCGTTGCCACCTTTATGACTGGGCTAGTTATGACATTCCTATTTATGGTTGCACTTACCGCTAGCTATATGGTGAAAGTTGTCCAAAGGGAAAGAGACGCCCAAAAAGAAGCTGCTAAGTTAAAAAGTGAGCAGGCATCAAAATTAGAAGCGCTGGTAAGAGAGCGCACCCTTGCACTTGAACAAACGAATAGCACGTTGGCCGAACTAGCTTCCAAAGATAGTTTAACCGAATTGCCCAATCGACGTACGCTGGATATGTTCGTAGACAATACGTTTGATAAAACCTTTAACGATCATGATGCGCTAGCCATTGCACTAATCGACTTAGATCACTTCAAAAGTATCAACGATACATTTGGTCACGATGTCGGTGATGAAGTACTAAAAGGCATTGCTAAGATTCTTGCGCCGCTTAATGATGAGTGGCAAGTTGCAGCGCGCTATGGTGGAGAAGAATTTGCCATTGCAAAGCGCGTAAAAGCGCTCAATACAAGCAAGACCACCCAAGCCGACGAGTTTGCAAAGCAACTGGAAACTGTCCACAGTGCCATCAACCAGTTAGCCATTGCATCGATTGACGATAGAAAGTTAGGGGCATGTATAGGTTGGACTTTATGTGAAGGCTCCGACGATATTGTCGAAGCCTTCAGACGAGCTGATAAAGCCCTTTACGTAGCCAAAGATAAGGGAAGAAACTTAATCATTCCGGCTTTATGAAACCGCAACCACTGCCTTTCGCTTGTCTTCTTTTGAAAATTGCAGCGCGTTGTTCAAATTATCGAATTCAAACACGTTAGGTATTTCGACAACCAACGTTTGCGCAGCAACTTGCTCAAGTAGAGCCTCACCGTCTTTCACCAAACGCTGCCACTGTGACAAATCGCCATAATCATGCAGCGCACCTAGCGCTATCTCATGATAAGAGATAGTACGCGTGAAAGGCGCATCAACAGGCACTTCAATACGACCTAGAATACTCACTACGTGACCATTAGCTTCAAGAAGCGGTACAAGTGACGCCGCATAGTCTGGACCATTTGCATCAAAAAGCGCGTAAAAGGTTTGCCCTTCAGGCTTACCGCGATGGATGGCTTTTACGCCCATCTCCGCAGCTTGCTCTTGCGAAAAGCTCCCTGAGATAACATGTACATTAAAACCGGCCTGAGAAAGCATTTGCGCCAGCAATTTGTTAACGGCGCCCATACCGCTGACTAACACGTCAGCCCCCTTTCGGACCGGCACTTTACTGAACGCTTGCCAGGCAGTAAGCATTGGACATGGCAACGCAGCAGCTAGTGCAAAATCAACGCTTTCCGGCACGACCATTACACGGCTAGCATACACTTCACTATGATCGGCAAAGCTTCCGTTTTCACCTAGGCTATGATGGTAAGCCACACGCTTACCCAATAGACTGTTATCAACGCCCTCACCTACAGCGGCAACAACACCCGCACCGTCCACACCGGGAATATGCCCTTTTTCCCAGTCGCGCGGGTTATCATCGATAAACTTCCAGTCAACTGGGTTAATGCCAATAGCATAGTTGCGCACGACAATACGCCCTGCCTTCGGCTCAGAAAACTCGCGTACCTGCTTTACCAGTGATGCGCCAGCTTGTTCAAATTGCCAAACGTTAGCTTGCATAAAAGCTCCTTAACACAGTGATTTTTCCGATTAGTCCCACGCAGGTGAAAAATCTGGGTTAGCTTGACGGTCGCCACAATCTAGCGCGTCAATCTTTGCGATATCGTCAGCGCTCAAGGTAAGTTCAAGCGCTTTGAAATTGGTTTCCAGATTCTTGCGCTTAGTCGACGATGGAATAGTGACTAAACCATGGGCCAGCTCCCAAGCTACCACTACCTCAGCAGTGCTCACGCCATGCTTATCTGCAATTGCAATGATGGTCTCGTCTTTTAGTACTTTACCAACAGCAAACGGCATATATCCTGTCACTGTGATACCGTGCTTCTCACAGGCTGCACGCACTTTTTCATTAGTAAGATAAGGGTGTACCTCTACTTGATTCGTGGAAATAACGCCCTCGCCCAAGATACTCACCGCTTCTTCTATTTGTGCCACGGTAAAGTTAGAAATACCAATTTCTTTTGTCAGGCCAAGTTCCTTAACGCGCAGCAATTCACCTAGGTACTCTTCCATGCTTTCACCGTTTTCCGGTGACGGCCAATGAATAAGTAGTAGGTCAACGTACGACAGTTGAAGCTTTTCCAAACTCTCTTTTACGCTATCCACAAAGCTTGCTTTATTCAGCTTGTCATTCCACACCTTGGTGGTGACGTAAAGGTCTTCGCGTGCAACAAGATTGTTTGCAATAGCGTCTTTAACAGCGCGACCTACCGCTTCTTCATTGCCGTAAATTTGCGCCGTATCAATATGACGGAAACCCACTTCAAGTGCCATTGTCACGCTGTTATAGGCTTCGTCGTCTTTTAAGCGAAACGTGCCTACACCTAGCGAAGGAATTTTAGATTGTGACTGATTTACATTCGGCATGATGCCTCCTTGTTGGTTCCGTTATTTATGAAAGTGAGGTAATACGTTGTCAGCAATGCGCTGCATCGCGCCTTCTACTGATTGCGTATTACGTCTGCAGTGCAGGCCAATATGATCAACCCCCGCATCTTTCATTGCATTGAGTTCTTTGATAAGCCCATTTACACCAGTTTCAACCCCGAATCGGTGGCGTTTTATGGGCGCTTCATCGTCTTCAACCAAATTAAGATGAATAAAACTAACGTAAGGCTTGTTGCCCGCGACACTTCGCCATAGTTCTACGCGCTTTGCATGGTCGTTCGGTGTACCTGGATACGCCAACCAACCGTCCATATTTTCTCCAACCCACTGAGGGCTTTGCTGAGCGAGCCCTGCAACGTACAAAGGCGGCGTGGTTGAGCGCGGTAACAGTGACATGCCAGGCTTAAGGGAATTCTCACCGTGCTTTACAATTTCCAGTGACTGCCTGAATTGCTCGCCGCGACTGTCAAAATCGACATCGAACAACGGATACTCAACCGGTCTATCCCCACTGGCTACACCGAGTATAAGGCGGTCGTTACTTAGCTGCTGCACCGTTGCTGCCGCCTTTTTAACAAGCCATGGCTGCCTAAGAGGTAAAACAACAGCGGCTGTGCCTAATAAAATATTGTCAGTGATACCCGCTAAATAGCCCAGGTAAGTGAAGGTTTCGAAAACCTGAGCGGCGTCACCAAAGCTAGGGTCGTAAACTGGTACATCTCGTACCCACGCTGCTTTAAACCCTAGTTTGTCGGCTAATTGAATACGGCTGTGATGCTCGGTCATATCAGGTACGCCGAATGGCGTACCTTTTGTGGCGTCGAAATGCGCCCAGTCGTTATCTAGCGGAAGCTCTACACCTACTGAGAACGTATGTTGTGCAAGCTTATCAAAGGTATTTGTCGTCATTGTGACCTCCCTACGCGCTCGTTGTGTTATTCGCCGTATTCACAGTACTAAGTGCGCGCTTGTCTAAATAGCCGCTGTAACGTGTAACAAGTAACGCTGCAACAGAAATAATTGCGCCAATCCACGCGGTATCAGATAACTGCATACCATCTACAATTGCACCGCCTAGAATTGAACCCACTGCTATGCCTATGTTAAATGCCGCAATATTTAAACCTGACGCTACATCAACAGCATTAGGGGTAAACTTCTCTGCTAATTGAACAACGTACACCTGAAGTCCTGGAACATTGCCAAAGGCAAAGGCGCCCCAGACTAAAACGGTGATCACTGCGGCAACTTTACTGCCCATGGTAAACGTCAGGGCAAACAAGATGACTGCTAGGGCTGAAAAGATGATTGTTAACGCGCGGATTGGGCCTTTTTTGTCAGCAAGCTTGCCGCCATAAATATTGCCTACCGCGACAGATACACCGTAAACCAGCATAATTAAGCTGATAGCTGAGGGCGCAAACCCAGCCTCTTCCTGTAATATAGGCGCGAGATAGGTGAATGCCGTAAATGTGCCGCCATAGCCCAATATCGTCATTAGATACACTAATACCAGACGAGGCTGAACCAACACCTTCATTTGTTCACTCAAGGTGGCCGGTTTACTTTGTTTAAGATTGTTCGGTACCAGCAACGCACTGCCTATTAGCGCAAGCGTGCCAAGCGCGGAAACCACAAGGAAGGTTGCTCTCCAACCGAAGTTTTGACCAATCCAGGTACCTAAAGGTACGCCAGTAACCAAGGCTACGGTTAAGCCTGTAAACATAATGGCAATTGCACTGGCTTCTTTTTCTTTCGCCACTAGCCCTGTAGCAATAGTTGACCCTATGGAAAAGAACACACCGTGCGCTAAGCCTGTCAAAATGCGAGCTAAAATTAAGCTCTCGTAGCTAGGCGCTTGCCAGGCAAGAATATTACCAGCCACAAATAGCGCCATTAAGCTAAGCAGAACATGCTTTCTATTCCACTTTCCCGTAAGGGCGGTAAGAACCGGTGCGCCAACGGCAACACCAACGGCGTACAAGCTTACTAGTAAGCCTGCGCTTGGTAACGTAACGCCAAGATCAGTAGCAATGGTGGGGACAAGCCCCACTATCACGAACTCTGTTGTGCCAATAGCAAACGCACTTAACGTTAACGCAAATAATGCAATAGGCATTTCAATTATCCTCAAAAAGTAATTAACGAGATGGCTTGATTAACAACGCCACCATTGGCTTCTAGAACGAACAACTACACCGTTTTTTGAAAGCCATTAATAAAGTGCGTACAGTTTGACGATAAATTTATTTGCAAAAAACAGCACTAATGACAAAATACTTTTGCGATATTTGAAAATATAAGGTGTGCGATGCCAGTCTCATCAAAAAACTGAAGATTTAGAAGCGTTCCTAACCGTTGTGGATACAGGTAGTTTTTCCAGTGCTGCCAATCTACTCAATCAGCAGGTTGCAAAAGTGAGTAGAGCGGTTACCCGTCTAGAAGATGGCTTAGATGTAACCTTATTGAATCGCACTACCAGACGGTTGGAATTAACAGAAGAAGGTGAGCTTTTCCTGCAATATGCCAGAGACGGGCTAAATATATTAGAAAAAGGTGAAGAAGCATTACGGCTATTAAAGCGGGCTCCTTCTGGAAAACTTCGGGTTGATGCTGCGAGCCCGTTTGTGTTCCACCAGCTAGCGCCGTTAGTGGGTGAATTTCGAGAAGCATTTCCTGACATAACACTCGATATCACCAGTCACGACAGCATTATCGACCTGTTGGAACATAAAACCGATATCGCAATACGTATTGGTGATTTAAGCGACTCTAACTTGCACGCTAGACGTTTAGGAAAAAGTAAGCTGCATATTGTGGCAAGCCCACAGTATCTTGAAAAATATCCCATATCTGAAGGTGAGGATGGAATTAGCACGCTAAACAAACACAAACTGATTGGCTTTAGCGACTCACCAAGTCTAAATAAATGGCCGCTCAAGCAAGATATTAACTTGCAGTACAGTCTTCGTGCGTCAAGCGGCGAAACTATTCGCCAGCTGTGCTTGGCAGGTCAAGGTATCGCGTTACTTTCTCACTTTATGGTACACAAAGATATCAGTGCAGGCTCGCTGGTAGCGCTATTTCGCGACGATATCGTCAGTCCAAACCGCAGAGAGTCGGTACAAGCGGTATACTATAAAAATAGTGCAGTATCGTCTCGTATCTCTGCGTTCTTAGATTTTATACAGCCTCGACTAACTCTTTAACTTACCTTTATTTCGCGTGGCCTTTACCTAATATCTTTTTAAGTGTGCTTTGAGGAAGGCCATTTACTATTAGCGCGGCTATCATCAATATTGCACCGGCCATAACCATAGGCAGCAGCGTTTCTTTAAGCAATATCACAGAGCTTACATAACCCACTATCGGCGTGAGTGTACTAATAAGAACAATTTTATCTGGGGGTAATTTAGGCCCCGCCGCTACCATGAGGCCAAAACCGAGACCCGTTGCCACTGGCCCAATGTACGCCAATAGTAACCAATCGCTTATATCGTAAGCCCCAAAATTAGGTGTTGGTTCAACTATCAGTGCAATAGCAAGCATGGCGAAACCTGCGATGGTAAACTGCCAGAAGACAGCTTCAATGACGCTTCCCTTCCACTTATGAAAAGACACTCTTCGAATAGCGACCGCCCACAATGCAGATGCCAGCAACATACCAAAGAGCGGTAGCCATGCGCCCGGTTGTCCCGAAGCAAATAAAATCATTGCACAGCCAATGGTAGATATACCGGTTAGAATTAATCGCTTAGAAGGCGGGCGTTGCCGATACCACAGAGTGTCGATAAGCAGCATCCAAAGCGGTGTAGTGTAAATAAGAATACTGGCCGTGCCGGCAGGAATAAACTGCAGTGAGACAGTAATAAGCCCCATTGATAGGATAAACTGGAAAAAGGCAACGACAAACACCACCGAGCGATCTTTACGATTGAGCACCGGTAAACGTTTTTTGGTGATAAGTACAAACAGCGCGAGTACGGGAAGGCTTAACAAGAAGCGCAAGCACACCATCCATACAGGCCCTACAATCTCAAGCCCTAATTTCATGCCTGGCCAGTTAAGTCCTAAACACAACACCGCAACCAAAAGCATTTTAATGCCTTTTGATTGCTCTTTTTCCGCCACCGATGATGAAGACATGCGTTTTAAAAAATCCAATTACACGAACTGCGTTAAGAGAAGTTTCTACCGCCTGGTAAGCTGAATGTAGGCGGAGAATTTTGAGGGCGCAAATATAAGTGAATTAGCAAGGGATTAAAACCTTCCTGACCGTGCAAAGACGCCAACTTATCGACCAAATGGTCAATTTTTTTAAAACCTTGTGGAAACTTTGCTATACGGGTGGTTAATCACTGATAAACACTATAACCTACAGGTACAATGCAACAGACAGCAGCTTCCGCTCCCCTTTTTCTATTTTGCTAACGCTGTGCATGTACTTATCTGGCCGAAAAAAGTAAATGCGGTTAAAGAGATTAAAGATGACTTTCTCTGCCCAAAATTGACCGCCGCGCTTCGGCTTTTTTAGTACTACATTAAATTTAAAGTAACGCCCGCTGCCCATAGGGTCATTATGTTCTAACACACTATGACCCTCTTTGTAGGTAACCACATTTATGGCAAATCGTTTTGATGAGATTAAAGCCTTGTTGAGCACTTTAGCCATGCTATTTATACCTTGATTGATGGGGACGTGTTCTAATTTAAACACGCACGGCTATGGTCTGGAAGCGTATGCTGAGTTCAGATAATGCTTTGATATACGCGAAACGTATATGCCTAGGAATATAAAAACTAGGCTAAGGTGGGATTTGTCCACTTCATGATTTTAGCGTTTTCTTTTTGTGCGCTGTTTCCATTACTCTTGTCATGCCCGTCATCATTATTTTTTACGGTGTAATAATTTTTGCGGGTTTCTATATGCTCAAACCCCGAGCTCTCATAAAGCGCAATAGCAGTATGGTTACTTTCACGCACTTCTAGCCACATTTCACGCATTGCATTTTTTACCGATGTCTCAATGACAAAATCAACTAAAGCGCGACCTACACCCTTGCCTCTTGCGCAACTGTCTACCGCAATATCCATCAGCGTAGCTTCATCAACGACTTCAAGCATGATGGCATAGCCAACAATCTTGTCATTTTCAAAGGCAAACACCCCGTAATAGGGTTTGGTGAAACAATCCGCGAAGGTACTTAGTTTCCAAGGCGACACTTGTGCCTCTTGATGGATAGCATGCGCAAGTTCAATGTGCTCGTTAAAGCCTTGTGGCGGTACGATTGTTAACTTCATCGACAAAACTACTGGCCGTTAGCGGAGTAGTTTAATTCGCGTGCTGCGCTGATAAGCTGCGCCCACAGTTCCCGTTTTTGTACAGTTGAGAGTTTTAGCGGTGTGGCTGGCAATATAATGGCCGTTTCGGTTACCGATAGCGTACGGCCAATCATTATGGTGCTAGCCCACTGTGACGGTATACCCAACTGAACACAGGCTAGCTGCAAGTCTTTTAGCCATTGCTGTGATTTCGCTTTCTGTTCGGCACTTAACGGGATACCTTCTGGCGATACCGGCCCTTTTGCGCCAATAGACTTTGTTAAAGACTCTTGCGAGGTAACCGAATTGTCGAAAGACGGCGAAATGTTGTGTGACTGTGAAGCACCTGTTTCGGTTTGCCCTGCTTTCCCGTCATTGTGCGACCCGCCAGGTGTGGAAAGTTTTGCTGCCCCGCCGTCTTTAGGTTTAGCCTTATCTTTCGTGCTACTGCCAACATTTGCCCGCAACTGAGCAAGCCGTGATTGCTTTTCTTCTTGAGATATTGGCGTTGAAGGCGGCTTATTGGTTTGAGCGTTTTGGCTGTAGGGTAACTGTGTCGATGAACTATTTGTACTGCCGACGTTGCGTTGTGCTGCATTGGCGTTGTTTTGTTTCGCTTGGTCTTCCTGCTTTAGCTCAGTGTAGGCGTCTTTGGTGATCCAAACAGGGATCCCCATTTCTTGTAAAACCGCCTGCTGATATGAAGTAAGAGACATTGCGTAAAAACACCTAACGTGAATAGTTCATTATATTTGTTTAGTTTACTAAAGTTGCAGGCTTGGTTGAATAACTATCGCGTTCTTTTGCTTGGATTGTACTTGCTCTTTAATGCTCAAGCGCTAATTCATAAGCGTTAATTCATAAGGGTTATTCGCGAATTTATAATGCCTAGTCCATGGTATAAGAGGAAATAAAACAGCTGCAGCAAATTAAGCACTAGCAACAGAAACCAATAAAATTTAAGAAGAATTTAACAAAGAAACGATTTAGGATTTGAACGTAAACGTTCACAAGAAGAGAAAGTGGCAGGGGTGGAGGGACTCGAACCCCCAACCATCGGTTTTGGAGACCGCTGTTCTACCAATTCGAACTACACCCCTAGCGCGCTGTGCATTATACGGATGACATTAAAAAGGTAAAGCCTTTTTATCACTACCATGCACTGCATGCTTAATTAACACGCAATGCGCTGTTTTTTCAATCGAATAACACCAAATAGGCTTTATCCATCACCTGTGTTTTGTCTTATTGCCCGCTTTTAAACCGACTTCTATGCAGCGTCACTTTTAAATGCGGAGCAGTTTATGACAATTAGACCTTATTGGCGTTAAGCGCAGCAAACCACAGGTCATTAGTGATGGCGACAATCTCGGTGTGCAGATCAAATTTCGCTATCGCGTCGTGCTCATCGATATTCATTAGCTTGGCGTAATGCTTAACGAGCTCTCTACTTTCATTGATTTCAAGTTTATTGATAAGGCAGCAACTTGCTAAATCGAAGTAGCGGTTTCCCATGGCGGCATATTCCCAATCAATAATTTTGAGTGAGTTATCTGCGCTCAGTAATAAGTGATTAGTTAGCAAGTCATTATGACATAACACATAGTCGTCATCGTCTTGTTCACTTTTTATTACTTGTTTCCGCAATGATTGGGCTTTTAGATAAAGCTCACTGCTCATATCGAGCTGTGCAACATTAATATAATGCTGCCATCTTGATGCTAAATCTAATGGCCTAGCGGTAATGGGCAAAGAATGAATACGAGCGAGGGTGTTGGCCAGCTCAAGCATTGAAAGCGTCGCACTTTCACTGTGCTCTAGCCACTGCTCAACCCAGATGGTTTCATCATCGCTTAACCATATAGGTTGCGGCGCTACTCCCAACCTATAAAGCTGTTGCTGCAAAGCAAATTGGTGCGCACGATTAACCCCACTAAAGTCATCTTCGCCCATCCATTTCACCGCTAAGTCGACAGGGTTATGATCCGGCTTTGGTTGCCCACTACTTTGAAGGTTATTTGCAGTCAAGGGTAACTGACTATCTGCGAGCTCTTGAACGCGGTAAACGTGATTTACCGCTCCTGCAGGGTGTGACGAAATTTTCGCACTGTCGCTAAGATTAAGCGCCTTTTGCAGCGTGGCGATGATATCCAACCTGTTCACCTTGTTTTTTATATTGTATTAGCCACTGGTAATACCCAAATACCGCAAAACCAACATAGCCTAAGAACAGGCAAGCAGATAATGCATAACCCACTTGCAGGTATAAATAGGCGGACGCTAAATTGATGAAAAACCAATAAACCCAGTTTTGCAGGATTTTATGCGCCACCATAAATGTTGTGACTACACTCAATAAATTAATGCTCGCATCTAATAGTAGGTACTCACTATTGAACTGTGAGCCTGCCACCTCAGACAAAACCCAAGCGAGCAATAACATACTCGGCACAATGAGCAAATGAGCCCAGAACGGCCAATGAAGCACTGGCTTAACATCGCCGTCTTCCGCCCCTTTCGACCACTGATAATAACCGTATCCCGCCATTATCATATAAAAGAAGTTAAGCGCAGACTGAAATGGCAAAGTCACCTGCCAAAATAGCCAGGTGTAAATTGCGGTACTCACAAAGGCGCACAGCCAACACCAGCTGTTCTGTTTTGCGGCTAACAGCACATAGGCAATAGCGAGGACAACCGCTACCCACTCTAAAAGCGAAGTAGCGGCAATTTGTGAGGTAAACTCAGAAAAAAAGCTAGCCATTAAGATGACTTTCTAGATTGCATGGCATCGAAGTTTAAGAACTTGGCCACGAAAATAGCCTGCCCCACTTCTTCATGGGTCCTTTGCATTTCTTCACCAAGTACTTTCATAACCACACCATAGTCACCTGTAACCTGCGTGCTGGTTGAGCTTGTTGAAACTGCAATATCACTATAGCTATTTAACCTATCAATGAAATCTTGAATAGGTGGAATGTATTCGTTAACCAATGGGTACAACGACAGTTCAACCATAACTTGCATGTCTGTTTCCTTTTATTTTAAAACGCGTACTTAACAGTAACGCCAAACTGACGACCGTTACCTATTTGGTAATATGGCTCATCGAAGGCATACTCATCGCGAGGGTCGTTGCTGAAACCACCGAATCCACGGGTGTAAAACTCACGATCAAACGCATTTTGTACCCACAGTGATGTCTGCCAATCACCGTGTAACACCACAATCTCCGAATTAACCAGCGTAGTACTTGGCGAGGTTACATCATGGCCGTCAGAAAAGCGGTATTCGCTTTTGTAATCTACATCTACACGCCAGAGCATGTTATCTGTAAGTGTGTACTCACTATACAGGTTTGCGGTCCACTTAGGTGATTGAGCCTGTCTTTGCTCAGACACTTCAGTACCGTCTGCAAGCGTATACCCTTCAAAGGTAGCGCTTAGATATCCAACACTTGCATCTAGCTGCCATGCATCACTAGCAATCCAGCTAAGCTCCAGCTCGGCTCCTTTGTTTGTTCCTAAATCAGCATTATCAATAATATCTACGAACCCTGCCGTACCGTCATCACGAGTGATAACGTCAAAATCGCTCACCTGAGTATCTTTTCTATCCATATAGAAAATTGCAGCGCGAGCAATTAGGTCAGGCGTAAGTAATGGGCCCTTAACGCCTATTTCGTAGTTCCAGTTATATTCTTCGTCGAAGAATCGCTGATTGTCATTCACGCGGCTGTCGGGGTTAAAGCCTGCCCCTTTATATCCGCGTGAAATACTGCCGTAATAGAAGTGATCGCCTTGTGTATACTGAAGCGCGACTTTCCCGCCTACCATGGTGGTGTCGAACGCGCGAGTAAGTTGGTTGTTGTCAGCGTAATCAAAATCGTAGTTTTCTACTCTTAACCCTGCTACCAGTACTAAATTTTCGTTCAAACGACTTTCAGTCTGAGCATAGATAGCGGTCGTCGTAGGCGTGTATTCACTGGCAAAGTCACTATCCAAATAAGTGTATTGACGTAGCAGCTTTTCTTCCGTGCTTTTATAAAATACGCCTATTGTCCAGTCAGTCATACCATCAAAAAGTGCGGCACTGTCAGACGACACGAAACGCATCTCGCCGGTCTGTGTTTCTACATCGCGATAATAGGCGTCAAAAGACGTGTAACCCCACGGGTGAAACCCTGTGAATGTCCAGTCTTCATCGTAGCCATAAGCAATATTGTGAGAAGCATGGGTGGCAATTAGAATAAAGTCGCCCGCTGCTGTATTGGTTGTAGAGCGCGCGCTAACAGCGTGGGTTTGGTGTTCGTCAAATCCAGGTTCATCAGACAGCGTTTTGTTGTCATTGTCTAGCGAGAATGCATCGTAACCGTTATCGATATCGTACCAGCGATAAGTAAGCGCAAGTGTGGTTCGCTCATCTACACTACCTTCAACGGCAAAGCGCAGTGCGGTTTCATCGATATTCGCGGTATCGCTTCTATTTAAGAACGTATTCTCTACAAAGCCATCACTGCGATTATGAACCAGCGCAACACGATAGCCCCAATCCGTGTTGATATCATCACCAGTGGCGCCTTCAATACGGTAACTCTCTTTGTTCCCAATGCGGGCTTCAACGTAGTCAGGGGCGTCGCTACCCACGTCATTACTGGAGAGTTTAACCGCTCCGGCCAATGCACCTGTGCCGTATAAGGTAGCCTGAGGTCCGCGATACACCTCTAGTTGTTTAGTATCAAAAATAAGACCTGCCGCAGCAAGGCCTGAAAATTCAAATTCATCGACGATAAAGCTTACAGAAGGATTGATAGGCTCGGCGAACTGACTACGCTCTCCAATACCGCGAATTTGCACGAAGCGGCCGCGAGACGCACCAGCTGCAAAGTTTACGTTTGGAATACTGTTTAGCACACTGTCGATATGGCTCGGCTGTCTACTGCGAAGACGCTCTTGATCTAAAATGGTCGCGCTAGCACTTAACTGGTCGAGTGTAGTTTGACGAAAATCACCAGATACGATGACGCGCTCAATATCTGATGGCGTGCTATCTGAAGTGTTACTTACATTGGTTTGTTGCGCATAGGCCGCAACGGAACTAGCAAGCAGTGAAAGTGTGAAAAGTGTTTTATACATGGGATCTCTTATTCTTATTTAAGAAAAAAGATCCGGGTCTAACGGCAGGTGATAAGGCTATATTGTGAACCATCCCTACGCCGGTATTATCCGGATCAGGTTTAAGGGTTCCCACGAATGTGGATCTCAGACCGAAAACGGACACCCCTTGGTATAGTGTTGCGCTGCTAAAACTAGCAAACTCAACTTCTGCGACGGAGTCTACCAGTTCGATACACGCCGTCAAGCAGATAAGACGTTAAGCTAACGTAAGGTTTTATATATGATATAAGGCGTTGAAAGCTTAGGGCTATTCAGCGTCAATATTCATATTTAGGCGACGTACTTCATCGTCAGTTTGTGCTTTTAAACCTTCCAACGTTTTGCCGTGTGCCGTCGGTTGACGCGTATCAGGGTCAACTTTTACAAAAACGATATCGTCTGCAAAACAGATGGTTTTCTTGGTTGCTTTGTTGCGTACCAAGCAGCTTACGGTAATAGATGTGCGGCCCACAGCTTTAGTTTCTAGACCAAACTCTACGATATCACCCTGCATAGCCGGTGATTCAAAACTAATTTCACCAATATGCTTAGTTACCAAGCAATTAGTCTCTAACTGACAAATAGCCCAAATTGCAGCTTCTTCGTCTATCCATTCTAACGCGCGGCCACCGAACAAAGAATTGGCGTAATTAAGGTCGTTTGGCATAACTAGACGCCGAGAAAGAAAGCGCATTCGAATTCCTCATTATAAATCGCTACTATAGCGTTAGATTATACCGAAAAAACTGATTCATGGCGCTAACTCAATTACGCGAATGGCTATTAGACCCCTATTTTGAAAATAGCGGCGAAAATGGCTGCAAAAAAAGCTCTCACGCTTCACACTTATCAAACGTGACTTGCCCGCTTCACCGGAGAATGCTTGTAATATCTGGCAATGATGATTTTTGTGAAGCTGCCAAACATAACATTCAAGCCTTTGTAGATGAAGTTTCATCTATAAGCGTTGTGAATTTTACTGGCGATACACTTAAGGGAAAGAACCGCAAACAAGTACTGGGGAGCGAATGTGACATTGCCACATTAGACTGTCGCGATTCATTCAAACCTGGCGACGTGATGGCAGTGGCGGGTATCGTTAAACGCAGTGGTTGTTTAATACTTATTTGCCCTGCATTGAGTGAATGGGTTAACAATATTTCGGTCTCGTTCCTGTCGGAGGGGTTTACGCTTACACAGAGTCGATACCTCGAACGTTTTATAAAGCACCTGCGCAACAACGACTACGTGGCATTTCACACTGAAGAAAAAACCACGCTTCCAGATACGGCTATGTACCGTATTAGCGAAGGCTTAACATCAAACGTCTATAGAGGCTCACTATTTAAATCAGAAGAGCAAGAGCAGGCATACAGTCGTTTATATCAAGCACACTCACTTAATAAACTAAACGCGCTAATTACTGCCCCAAGAGGCAGAGGCAAGTCATCATTATTAGGTATATTCATTGAAAGCCTAATCAGACAGGGTAAAAATGTACTATTAACCAGTGAACGCTTCGATAATGTGAAGAACGTGCTTTCACGTATTCAACAGCACGAAATAGCCGGTGTCAAAACACAAAAACCATCCACCGCTAACATTCAAGCCCAACTAAGCCTTGGTGATAAGAATGAGACAGCGACGTTTGGCATTGTAAAATGGGTGCCCCCTGACAGTGCCTTGTTATATACCACAGAAGATGAAAAGTATGACGTTGTAATTGTTGATGAAGCGGCTTCAATCCCCCTCCCGGATGTATACCGGATCATAGCCAACCACAAGCAGTGGGTGCTTAGTACTACGCTTTTGGGTTATGAAGGCTCAGGCAGCGGCTTTATTCACAAGCTCATCCCTAGTTTACCGCCATCAGCTATCCATTTAAGACTATCAACGCCGTTACGATGGTTCGAACATGATCCCATTGAAGCCTTTTTCAATACGACTTGTTTATTTGAGAACAGAGATGCGGCGCGCAATATTGGCAAGATTAATTTCAAAAACAGTATTAACCCACAGATAGATTACGATTTTTCCATAAGTTCGTTTAAAAGCATTTCCGAAGAATCGCTTCAGCAAATAATGTCGCTACTTTCATTAGCCCATTATCAAACTACGCCCGATGATTTTATGCGCTTGATGGATAGCCCGGATGTACTTGTTGCCATACTTAAATTCAGCGACAACGTGATAGGTGCTGCAATCATAAACACTGAAGGTAGCGACTACCTGAGCGATACCGCATTGGGCATTGCGTCTGGAAAACGTCGTCCTAAAGGGCATTTAGGTGCACAGCGACTTGCTCTGTTGTCTGCTGATGCAAAAACAGCAACGTTTAGATATTGGCGTATTAATCGTATTGCCGTCGATACGGTGGCGCAGAGTAAGGGTATGGGCAGTTACTTGCTACAAAGAGTTAGTAATGAAGCCAAAAAGCAAAGTATTGACGCTATCTGTACTTCTTATGGAACGACACAAAAGTTAGACAGCTTTTGGACAAGAAATGGATTTGAGATTGTAGACTATGGGCGAAAGCCTAATAAAGCCAGTGGCGAAACCAGTGCACTAGCGTTATATCCTCATTCCAACAGAGCAAAAAGACTGCTTTCTGAATTGGTAGCGCTAAAAGAGAGCTTTAAATTCGATAACCAGTTAGACAACGTGCCCATTAGCATACTGACAATCTATGTAGAAAAGTTAGTACATTTTACCCAAGGCACACGCACTTTAGATGATGTTTGGCCGATATTACATAAAATTGCGCGTTATGCAGAGACTCACCCTACACCAAGCGCAAATACTCAACTGAACAAGCCAAATAACACAATACTGTATACGCTATGGCGTCTTGTTGAAATCATTACCACGAAGCGCTTTCTCAGAAAAGTACTTACACATTCAGATATGAATGCGAAGCAACTTGTTTCTACATTCAACGAAGAAAACCTAAAAGCACGTGGGTTAAAAGAAGTCACTATTATTATAAGAGAAGCACTTCTGCCTGCTTTCAATTAATAGAAAGTCTGTAGCCTGAAAGTACAAATAAACAGCTTGGCGTAGAGCCACTACACCTGCGTTAACAAGCCGCGATTACGAACATTTTAAATACCGCTGAAAGGCTAATGATTTATGCGGATTGGTGTTAAAGCCCTATAAATATAATCCTATTCGAGAAAAGCTCACTTACTAAATTAAGT
>NZ_BJKJ01000022.1:0-72105 GCF_006538305.1 Alteromonas sp. KUL17 | reverse complement strand
TGTTAAGTAATATATAGTTACAAGGTAAATTCAAATCCCGCCAGCTCCACCAATTTCAAAGGCTTGCCACTCGGCAAGCCTTTTTCGTTTCAGCTTCCGAAATTTGTAAATTGTTTCTAATTAAAACAAAACATAAGCTACCTAAATAAAAGCTATTCCCATTTAGATGGTTATATTATAACATTGCAGCATGATTCTAATGTATAGCTTCTCCAAACAATGCAAACAAATTCAGTGATATGCGCGGATGCGCTTACCGTGTGTGTTGACGATCGCACGCTTCTAGACAATCTCAATTTTAATGTAGGAAAAGGCGAAGTATTTGCACTTTTAGGTGGAAATGGCGCAGGTAAATCCACCACCCTTAAAACTTTTTTAGGGCTTATGAAGGCAAGTAGCGGTAGCGCCACTGTATTAGGGCATAATGCCTCTACCCAGCCAAACCAAGTTCAAAAGTCTGTTGCCTACTTACCCGAATCTGTCACCTTATATGGCCATCTTTCTGGCGTAGAAAACATTCGTTATTTCTTGTCAGTGGCTGGAGTCGATAAGTCTGACGACGATATGTTCGCCGCACTTCGCAAGGTCGCACTTCAAGAAGATTCGTGGAATAAGGCGCTATCTAATTATTCAAAAGGCATGCGTCAGAAGACCGCAATTGCCTTGGCGCTACTGCGCAATGCGCCTGTACTGTTCTTAGACGAACCCACATCAGGGCTAGATCCAGCAGCCATCGACGAGTTTAATGCGCTAGTGTCAGAGCTGGCAGCGGGTGGCGCTACTATTTTTATGGTTACCCACGACGTGTACGGTGCCTGCCAAGTTGCCCATCGAATTGTGCTTTTAAGTAATGGCAAACTCACCGGTTCCTTCGAGCGCGCTGGCGATACGCCAATAGATACTGAAGCCGTTCACGCAGCATTTTCAGGGCGTAATGTATGATACTGAATGTTGCTAAAATCATTTGTGCAGAACAGTGGCGCTATTGGATGCGAACAAAAGTAGCAGCGACCGTTTTATTGCTAGGCGCTATGCTTACCATAGCTGCACTGGTAGTTAACGCCTTTCACATCGATGAGGCTGCCCACACCAGAGACCACCTACAAACAGAAGCGGAACAACGTTTTAAAGCTCAGCCCGATAAACATCCTCATCGCATGGTGCATTACGGTCATTACGTTTTTCGCGCCCCCACACCACTTAGCGTAATTGAACCCGGTGTCGATACCTACACGGGGAACGCTATATTTTTAGAAGGGCACCGCCAAAATAGTGCGATGTTCGCCGAGCAGCGCCAATCCGCAGGACTTACACGCTTTAGTAGTTTAACACCCAGCTTTTTAGCTTTGGTTCTTGCACCTTTATTTATTATTCTAATTGGCTACGGCAGCGTGTCACGTGAACGCGAAGCCGGCACGCTAACCTTATTACTTTCTCAAGGCACCACCCGTTGGCAATTGCTCTTAGGGAAGCTTATGGCGCTTATAACCGCTAGCAGCCTATTTTTACTTCCGCTTCTGCTTGCCTGTCTTTATGTCGCGTTTTCAAACGAAAGTGCAATTGTTGTAATACTCTTTTGCCTTAGTTATGTGGTTTACTTTTTACTGTGGGCCACGGTAGTCACTGCGTGCTCCGCCATATTTGAGAAAAGCAGCGTTAGCTTCACCGTACTTGTTGTCATTTGGATGAGCGCTTGTGTGTTGCTTCCTCGTTTAGGGAGCAGCGTTGCCACAAACATTGCTCCTTCAATGGGAAAACTTGAAGCCGATTTCAAAGTGGAAGAAAAGCTTAGAAGTTTAGGCGACGGTCACGACGTTAACGACCCTGCATTCAAAAAGCTAAAAGAAGATTTACTAGCCAAATATAATGTAGATTCAGTTGATGACTTACCCGTTAATTTCAGGGGCATTGTTGCCCAGTACTCCGAAGGTCGACAAGCCAAAGTACTCAATGAGTTTGCTGAAACCCGCATGTCCGAAGAGTTAGACCAAGCCCAAATAGCACGTCAGTTTGGCTGGCTCTCCCCTACCGTAGCTGTGCGCTCTATTTCTACAATTCTTGCTGGAACTAGCCTCGAGACACACCACCGCTTTTTAAGGGAAGCGGAAACGCTAAGACTTGAGTTTGTTCAGGCTTTGAACAAGGTTCACGCTGAAAAACTCGATTACAAGTTAGATATGAACCGCAACGCCAGTGAAGAAGCAGCAGACAAAGCTGTGGTTGGCGCAGATAACTGGTCGATGTTAGCAGAGTTTGATTTTAAACCTGAAGCAGGAAGCACACGCATTAGTAACGCGTTGATTTATTTTATTCAGCTGTTGCTTTGGATGGGACTTACCGCACTACTTCTTCAAGCTGCAGTTAGGAGATTAAATCCATGATGCGTTATAGCGATATTAAACGAGAAGCGGGTTTCGTATTTGGCCATCGTCAGATAAAACTAACGCTTTTGGTCGTGTTTCTTTTAAGCTTGGTGTCGTTGTGGTCTGGCTATTCGGAAATGCAAGAACAGCAAGCCACTATTGAGCGCTTGTTAGATAAAGATGAAACAGAGCGCAACGCTGTCCTTACTCACCAATCTAATTATGGCATGGTAGCCTATTACGCCTTTCATTTGACCTATGCACCGCCCTCGCCGTTGGCGTTTGCTGCTGTAGGAGAGCGCGATGTGTTTCCGTGGAAGCACCGTATTAGAATGCTAGCGCTAGAAGGTCAGATTTATGAAAGCGATACAGACAATCCGGAACTTGCTTTCTTAGGGCGTTTTGACTTTGCTTTCGTTACCAGTGTGCTGTTGCCTCTGTTTATCATTTTGCTCCTTTACGACTTAAAAGCGAAGGAACGCGAAGCCAGCCGTTTTGACTTACTTAATGTAACCGCACGCAATTCGCATGCTATTTGGTCATCACGCGTATTGGTAACACTAGTCCCCTTGGCACTGGTTACGCTTATTCCGTTTATTGCCTTTAGTGTGATCAATGGCGCGACTGTGGCTTCAATTTTAACGGTTTGCTCCATCGTCATTGGCAGCATCATTATATGGAGTGCCATTGTTCTTGCCATAGGTGCTGCTAAGCGTTTTGCTCATTTCAGTGCCACACATCTGGCCTCAATCATGTTAGGTGTATGGCTTGTCACAACGGTTATTGTGCCTGTTACCGGGCACACCATAATTAACGCTTATGTTGATACACCTGAAGGCGGTGACATTGTGCTTACGCAGCGAGAGGCCGTTAACAGCGCATGGGACAAACCTGTTGAAGATACATGGCAAGCGTTTATTGAAACTCACCCACAGTGGGCGGATAAAACCGATTTCGACCCGCAGCGAGACAGTTCGTTTAACTGGAAGTGGTACTACGCATTTCAACAAGTTGGCGATCAAACAGCAAAGGGGCTTTCAGAGTCTTATCAAGCCGCCACACTGCGCAAAGATGAAATTGCCAGCGATGTTGCTCTGCTATCGCCATCTTTGTTAACGCAACGCTTATTAACAAGTGCGGCCGATACCGATGTTCAAGCCATGGTCAACTACGAAAATAATGTTCGCGAGTTTCATGCGTCGCTGCGCAAATTTTACTACCACCATTTGTTTGAAGCTCCTGACTTTTCAACTGCCAGTTTTAAACAGCTACCCCAATTTTCACCACAAGTAAGTAAGAAACAGGAAAACACTCATGAAGACTAGTTGGGTAAAATCTACCCTCGCCATTTCTATTGCATCGCTTTTGAATGTTTCTGCAAATGCGCAAAACACTGATAATCAATCAGAAGCAGATGTAGAGAAGATTACTGTTCACGGGATGCATCGAGCTTATCAAGGGGCGTTTGAGTATAAGGAAGTGCCCGCCGCCGCGCAGGATATCGATCTCAGATTAATGAATGATGCAGGCGCTATCAACCTTAACGACGCATTAGACTTATCCGCCTCGGTAGCAAGGCAAAATAACTTTGGCGGCCTTTGGAACAGCTTTGCTATACGCGGTTTTTCAGGTGACGAGAACTTACCTAGTGGTTTTTTAGTAAATGGTTTTAACGCAGGACGCGGCTTTGGCGGACCTCGTGATTTATCTGGCATTGATCATGTTGAAGTATTAAAAGGCCCGAAGGCAGCGCTGTTTGGTCGTGGAGAACCAGGTGGAGCGGTAAACCTTGTCACAAAGCGCCCTCAGTTCCGTCAAGGTGGTGAAATTAAAGCAACTTACGGAAGCTGGTCGCAGAAGCGTATTGAGGCTGATGTACAACCCGTTGCAGGCAGCGCTGAAGATGTAGGCATACGCTTAGTAGGCTTTTATGAAGATGCAGAAAGTTTTCGCGATATAGTAGAGACTGAGCGTTTCGGATTTTACCCATCCGTAACGTGGGAAGCGTCGGCAGATACCAAGATCACGTATGAACTCGAATACACCGAACAAAAAATTCCTTTCGACCGTGGCGTAGTGGCCATCGATGGTAAATTGGGCCATCAGCCAATTGAAACCTTTACTGGCGATCCTAATGGCGACACCATCGATACGGAAGTGGTTGGTCATCAAATTGAGATTTCTCATAAACTTGCTGACGAATGGAACCTGCTTTTGGGTGCTGGCTTACGCGATACCACTTTCGAGGGTAATGCATTAGAAAACAACTTTGGTGGCCGCCAAACATTGTTTATCGATCCTAATCAAGCTTTGTTGTCTCGTTTTAAGCGCTACCGTAATTTCCAAACCGATTACTTCGTTTTACGCAGCGAAATCGCGGGACAATTCGATACTGGGTCGCTCACCCATCGCGTAATTATTGGTGCTGACTACGACAAATTTGAAAATGATCAGATTATTCTGCGCTATCGCCCCCCATTCTTTTCAAGCGATACTGACATTAACGACTTGGATTTAGATCAGTACTTGGTGGTTGATATTTTCAATCCTAATTACTCACCGCTTCCGGACGTTGAATTGTCTGACAATTTGGACCGTTTTGAAGTTCAAGAGGCTTGGGGTATCTATTTTCAAGACCAAATCAACATCACTGATAAGTTCCAAATTAGACTGGGCGGCCGCTTCGATAAGTTCGAGCAGGAAATTGATAACCGCTTAGCGTCCCCTGTAAGTACTACATCACAGGACGACACGCGCTTCTCTCCACAAGTGGGTGCTGTTTACTTGTTTGATGACACCACGAGTGTGTACGCAACCTACGGTGAAGGTTTCCGTCAGCTGACGGGGTCGGATTTCGCCGGAAACCCGTTTAAACCTAACGAATCGAAATCTGCGGAAATTGGTGTTAAAGCCGACCTCACATCAATGTTTAATAATATACGGGGTGATATCACCTTCGCCGTGTTTAATATCGAGCAAAGTAACATCCTTGTTTATGATGATAGCCCTGAGGCGTCTGACGGCTTCTTCTTAACCCCTGCTGGCGAAGCCCGTAGCCGTGGTGTTGAGTTAGACATCAACGCTGAATTTGAAAATGATATTTCGCTTTGGGTGTCGTACACCTTCGTAGATGCTGAAAGTACAAACGATGCGGCGGATGCTAACTTTGTTGCAACCATTGAATCTGGCGACCCTTTAATTAACGTTCCAGAAAACCAATTGAGCATTCAGTTGAGCAAGGGACTTATATTTGCTGATATGCCAGTACGTATCGGTTCAGGACTGTTGTATGTTGATGAGCGTTTAGGTCAAACCGCTACCGACTTCTACTTACCAAGCTACACCACGGTTCGTGCGTTTGCTGAAATAGAGCCTGTAGAAAACTTGTCAGTTAAAGTTGCAGTAGATAACCTGTTTGATGAAGAGTTTTATACTAACTCTTTCGCAGATGTGTGGGTTGAACCTGGCGCGCCTCAACGCTTTAGGCTTACCGCCGCCTATCGCTTTTAAGGTCTAGAATTTAACGTAAAAGGAAGCGGGACTTATTACCGCTTCCTTACTACGACTTTTGAATGTTTAATTTTTGTGTAAATTAAGAGTTTTGTAAAGTCTGAATCGGCTCGATGTCAGACGTATTATTCTTGATAAATGACTCTATATCGTTAATTTTCTCTTTAGAAAATCCGAGTCTTGCTTCTATACCAGTAGTTCCGTCAGCGTTTTCAATGATATCAAACTCGTTTACACCTAAGGTGCGCGAAAATGCAGTGTGAACCTGATTATTGTTGATATCGACAATTTTAATTTTCGTCGATGTTCTATATATAGCCAGTGGGCCTGACTGCGTTTGTACCCAATTGATTGACCAGAAATAGTGACTGTAATTAGGTAAGCCAAGTTTTGTGTACAGAGACTCTTTAAAATTCACGTTTTCGCACTTGTTCATCACAGCATTTTGGCGTTCGCAGTTTGAGTATTCTGCAACATCCTTACCTCCTAATCCAACATCCATTGGAACGATGGTCTTCCCGTCTAGGCTAACTAAAACATAGTCATCAAACTTGTTAAGTCCAAACGTATTACCTATTTCTTTAAAGGAGTCTAGCAATCCGCCCACACTGTCGCCTTTGTCTCGAGGATCTTTCTCTAACAAAATAAAACCTGTAGATGCAGCATCGCCCTTCTGATGTTTAGCGATGTGGTAGTTATCTAAGAGTGTTATATTTTTTACGTTATCATTGTCTATAAAATAGCGAAAAGCAGACCCCGGACGGCCAATAATAAAACCGTCTGAAGTAGGAATTACACTACTACCTGTTGCTGTTTTTCCGGTAACTGTTTTTACTTCATACCGGTCACCACGCTTCCACACCGTTGCAATTTTTATAGGTGCTTCAGTTGATTTGGCTTTGTGATATTTGAGTGTAAATGAGCCATCGAAATTTTCTACCGCATAGGTAAACTCACCAGTAAACCTATTACCTCCGAAGTTGGCAACTTGTCCTTCGAAGTCATGAAACATCTCCCCATCTATCATGATGCCATCTTTCTTACGATAAAAAATCGCTGCTCCGCCGGTTTCGTCAATTTTCTGTTTTTGTGCTGTAAGTTCAGTCGCACTGATAACGATTTCCGGCTGGGGTGCGGCTTGCTGTTGCTGTTGGGCAGCAACAGGTAAGGACATGCCTTGAATTTTCGCAAGAAACGCTTGCTTCATTTGGTTCGCCATTGCCTGCTCTTCTGGCGAGGGTGGTGTATTACCACACGCAGTAAGAAGTGAAACTGCTAATAAAGATGGAACTAATAGTTTTGCATTCATGTGTTTTCTCTGTTTTTCGCTTTAGCTAAAATATTTAGAACTGAAGCTTTTTTATGAAAACAAAGGATTGCACATGACGAGACTTCACCATGCCGTCCTGCATAGTTGAGTGTACTATTGAAATGTCGCAATCCCTTGCGAGCACTATTAAAGGATATTCCAGTCTTTTTTTCAATTATAAGATTCTGTTTTTAGTTTATTTTTTAGTCACTTAGCATCGAAACAAATGAGTATCTAAAAACGAGCTCAAATTTCATTGGAGACAGGCCACTCTCGCTCCGTCAAAATATATGTATTGATAAGACGTTGACGCTTATTTTCAATAACCTGTTTTAATTCATCTCTAATTAATCTTACCGCTGGCGTAATAAGATGCCGGCTAGGCAGCATGAGCCACATTTCAGTTAGCGGTACGTGGTAACCAGTCAAAATACGCTGCAGCTTTCCGCTCAGTAAATCCCCCGCAACGTCTATACATGACTTTTTAGCGATCCCCTCTCCATCTACGCACCAGCGCCGAACAATATCACCGTCATTCACAGCGCGATTACTGTTCACTTTCACTTTAACTCTCTCGCCCTCGTTGATAAGTTCCCACGTATTGTGGGTTTGGTCGTAGAGCTTATAAAGAAGTGCGTTGTGCTGCGCTAAATCAGTCAAAGTTGTAGGCTCACCGTTTCTTTCTAAATAATTGGGAGACGCGCAAATCACATGCGGAATATTGCACACTTTAAAACCATACATCTGCGATTCTTTAACCGCTTCTTTTGTCATGGCTCTAAGTGCTACATCTACACCATCGCGGTAGAAGTCCACCCGACTGTCGCTCACATGTAATCGCAATGAAAGTTCTGGATTTTCGCGTTGCACTTTATTTAGCAGTTCACGCATTAAGTTGCGACCCATTTCCGAAGACATCGCCATGCGAAGCTCACCGTGAATGCTCTGCTTCTGCTCTGTTACTAATGCAAGGCCCTGCTGTAAGGTGTCGAGTGCTTGCTTTGCCATAGGCAAATACTGCTCTCCTTCAGGTGATAATCGAATTTTGCGTGTACTTCGCACAAATAGCGCTACGCCAATCTGCTCTTCTAAACGTTTAACCGCCATACTTGCAGCAGATGAGCTAATATCAAGCTTTATCGCAGCAGTGGTAATCGAGCCCACTTCAGCCACCTTCACAAACACAGACAGATCTTCGGTTTTCATACTTTCCTTAACGTTTATTTCGCTTTTTTGAAATAAAGACAATAAAGATAAAGCGATATGGATCACTTTTATTATCCTTGTTTTCAGGAAAGTCTTTATTGCTTTTGGTCGTTTATCAACCTTTTTCGAAATAATACACTGAAGTTGCACGTTAAATAAAGTCTACGACCAACAATTAGGAGGTTTGAATGAAACCAACGAAACGAAACAAACTTACAATAGCATCGCTATTATTGAGCACCTGTTTTCTTCTTGTACCCGGCGCAAAAGCACAAGACAAAGTTATTGCAGCTAAAGATGTCGAATGGGGTTACTTAAATCCAGCCCGTGGCGACAAAAGCCCCGGGGCAGCAGACTTGTGGGGAGACCGAACAAAAGACACGGCAACGGGGATGTTAGTGCGATTTAACAAAGGCTTTGAATCGCCACCGCACATTCACAACATAACCTATAGAGGTATTGTGATTGAAGGTGAAATGCACAATGACGATCCAAACGCAGCAAAGATGTGGATGCCAACAGGTTCGTTTTGGACTCAACCTGCAGGTGAAGATCACACCACTGCGGCAAACGACAAAACCAACCTGATTTACCTGGAAATTGATGAAGGCCCATACCTTGTAAAGCCATCAAAAGAACATTTTGACAACGGCGAAAGGCCAATCAACGTTCACGCAGACAATATGGTGTGGCTGCAAAAAAGCGACCTTGTAAATATAGCGGCCAACGGTGTTTCTGTTGCCTATTTGTGGGGCGAGACAAGTAGTGTATACGGTACCCTTGTCAAGCTTCCAAAAGGATTTAAAGGTTCAATAAAATCTAATGGTGATGAATTTAAGGCAGTGGTTATCAAAGGAAGTCTCAATTATACCCAAAACAACGCCTCCAGACAGATTGAATTAAACGCAGGAAGTTACATTGAATCATCAACTGCCGCACACCATTCTGTTGAAAACGCAAACCAAAGCGAAACCATTGTATACGTAAGAACGTCGTCAAAATTTAGCGTTACAGATTAGTACGCTTTTTTCAGCTCACTTACGCGGGGCTTTTCCACGCTTGCTTCGCGTATTTTCTAGGTATTCAGCAATCATAGAATAACCGTTTTGCCTTGCAAGCTGCTCTGGTGTATTGCCATCATAACCTTTCAAATCTAACCTAGCTCCTGCTTCCACCAATACTTTCGCTGCCTCTAAATGCCCATGCCACACTGCGTCATGAAGCGGTGTATACCCGTTGTTAGGACCTTGCGCGTTAAGCACTTCCTGAAAGCCAGGATATTGACTAAGTAACGTCAGCATGTCTGCACGCCCAAAATATGCGGCTTTGTGTAAAGCAATTGCGGCCATGTAGGCGCCGGTAAGCGTTTGATCTGCGCCGTTATCTAGCAACAGCTTTGCTACTTTCAGGTAGCCTTTCATCGCTGCAAGCAGCAGCGCGCTATGAAAATCACTGCCTTGTTTCAATACGGGCGCAACCGCATTAACGTCACCCCCTTTTTCTAGCAGCACTTTTATTTCAGCTACCATTTCTTCTTCAGACAGCGCTTGGTTGGCAACGATCATATAAATGGCTGCTTTTTCTTGCGCTTGCTGCAGCGTTTTCTCTTTATGAGCCGCAAATAGCGCGTTAATAGTGGCAACATCTTCATTTAACGCTTTATCGTTTGCTTTTGTACCGCTTCGATTAAACCCAAGGGCTGTAGCGCCTGCCGCTGAAATAACGGTGGTATCGATGTCGGGCAAACTTAATAAATATTCCACTGCGGGAATATTTCTGTGCCACACGGCCAATAGCAGTGGCGTTCCGCCCAGGCGTACTGACTGCAAGTTTACGAATGCTCCCTCTGTCACAAGCAGTTTAACAAGGTCTAAGTTTCTTCCTTGAACAGCCAGATGAAGCGGCGCTACCCCCATTAATCTATCGAGTCCGTTAACATCTGCGCCGCTGTCTATAAGTGCCTTAACACGCTGTATATCGTTATCCCACACTGCTTTGTGCAGCGGTGTTAGGTTCTGATTTATGTTGCTTTCAAACTTACTTGAATAGAGCGCCCCTATTGCTTCGTTTGCCACGGCTTCGCTAAACGGGGTGGTAAAGCCCATACCAGAGAGCATGATTAACGCCAGAGACTGACACGCTTTTCTTGTAAACGGGATAGGTTTATTCATTGTCTCGCCTAACTTTTTAAATGCTTTTTGTATTGGTTTTAAATTCTGGTTTTGAGTTTTTAGCACGTTGTTAATCCCTACAAAGGGCTAACAACGTAACTGTCGATGATTACTTTACCTTCGGTATCAATATGCACTTGCCAGCGCTCTTTTACCTGTACCTCAACCGATTCCCCTTTAAAGTCAGACGATTCAAATGTGTCAGCGCGAAGGTTAATTCGAAGGTCTACTATAAACCCATTGGGCTTCGCTGAATCAGCATCGGGTTTAATATCAATTTGATCTACACGGTGCTCACAGTTAGGTTTAAACGTCTTGCGTGCCCACGCGTACCAGTCGTTGAATCCAGCATGGCCTTGAAATCGTCCCTCTGGCGCTTGCCAGACAACCTCCTCGCTGAGATTCGGTAGAAAAGCTTCACTTGACGCCGGTAATTGATCGAACTGCCCAAACCACGTCGTTACAAACTGTTTGATACGCAATTCTGGAGAGTTCATCAAAACATCAATAGCATCGGCTACCCGCTTACCATGTTGATCACCACGGGCCTGAACGTCTGAAAGCGTGTTGTAAACACCTTCAATGTACACCATGCGATGGCTGTAAATTGGCTTGTGGTACTGCATTTTTGCAAGGTAAGCGAGCTGTTCTAGCGGGCGTAAGAATTCTTCCACACTGAAATGGTTATAGCCTAGCGGTCCATAAGACTCTTTTGGACCACCTACCGAAATGGACAGTAAAAAATGTTTATTCGCCAGCTTGTCTCCTTCAGGGCCAAACGCAAAATTATAAGTAAATACTTGGTCAATCCAGCGCTTAAGTAAAGCTGGTACAGAATACCAGTAGAAAGGAAACTGCAGCACAATTACCTCAGCTTCAAGCAAGGCTTTTTGCTCTGCCTCTACATCAATTGGGTTGTTAGAATAAAGGGTGTCCAAACGTCTAACTTCAATGTTGTTTATGCGCTTAGTCAGGCTTTGCAAAATAGCGCTATTAGCATTGGACTGGTCTAAATTAGGATGGCCGGAGATAACTAATACTTTACTCATTACTTCTACCTTTGCGTGATAATTTTATGGTTGGTTCAAAGTGAACAGATAGAAGTTTATGCTTGAATGACCTTTAGTTTTAGATGATGATTAACTCAAAGATTATTAGTTTAAAACTAACAATTAAATTCTAGATATAATTTTGGGCTTGAAACCCTTCGACCAGTTTGTCACTTAGACTTTCAAGAGGCGCTACAAGTGAACGGCACCACATTTCAACAACTTATTGTTTTTCATGCTATTGCCGATGAAGGCAGTATTAGTGGCGCTGCTCGCCAGTTAGAAATGGCACCGCCGTCTGTAAGCCACGCGCTTAAATCTCTAGAAGCAAGTGTGGGCGTTCCTTTGTTCAATCGAACCACGCGTAGAGTTGAATTAACCGATGCGGGAAAGTTACTTAAGCAGCAAACTCATCATGCTATCGACGCGTTAGATATTGCATTTGAAGAGGTCAACGCCCTTAGCTATACCCCTAGGGGCACGGTTCGTATTACCACTCCTCGCTTCGCCTTCCAACAGCTTTTGGCGCCTTATTACCAAGAGTTTTGCGAGCGCTATCCAGACTTAAAGCTTGAGGTATCGATAAACGATGCAGCCGTAAATTTGATTACCGATGGGATGGATGTGGGTATTCGCTTTGGTGATAGGATAGAAGAAGGCATGGTGGCAAAGCGATTAACTAAAGCCACTAAAGAATGTTTGTTCTGCTCACCTCACTACGCTAAAAAGTATGGCCTTCCCTCGTCTATTGATAGCCTTCAGCAACACAAGCTCATTCAATATCGTTTTATTACCTCTAACAAACTTGCGCCACTTCATCTGTGGCAAAACCGGCAAGCTGTGAGTGTTTCAATGCCGATTGCTATGGTAGTCAACGATACAGATTTGATGATTGATGCTGCCAAAAAAGGATTAGGTATAGGAAGAATTGTTGAACCTATGGTGGATGAATTATTTAAAACTGGCGAGCTTGTTCCCGTACTTAAAGAGAACTGGTTTCCTTATTCAGGGCTGTTTATGTATTTTCAGCAACATAGTCAAAAGGCCCAAAGAATTAGGGCCTTAATCGACTTTCTTGAAGAAAAACACACCGTTTGACACTAGCCTGTTGTTCTTTACTGTGCATCAAATCTCAACAGGTGTTAGTAACTCGTTTGCTTTCAGTACACTAGCGTATCGTTTTTAAGCTGCTGCAGATCCGCCAAGCGGTCTTTCGCATTTTCTGGCGCAATCGCTAAAATATCGCGACTGCCCGCCTCCTCTGTTTTTTCTAATGTCACTGAAGTAATCAGCCATTGCCCTTCTATTTTTCTGAAAGTGAAGTGGTAGATGCCCGAAACTTGCCAAAAACCATCATGCCCAAGCCAGTGGCTGGCGATAAAGGGCACGTTAGCAAACGCTATATCTTCTTTTCGATTAATACTGGGGTTTCCCAAGTTGTGAAATGTTTTGTCAAAACCAGGCATAAAAGCCGCCCAGTTTTGCATCAAGACCTCACGTTTTTGGGTTACCGCTTCGCCCCCGAACAAACTGGTGTAGTCTGTTGTTACATGTGGGGCAAACAGTAAGGTTAAGTATTCATAAGCATTGTTGTCAGCTAATGCTGAAAAGCTATTCAGGTTGCTGTGAATACTTGCAATGTCTTTATCCCGGCTCGAATGGGATGTGGCAGCATGGCCCATAGTAAAAACTCCAACTAACATGACACAAATTATGGCTTTAAATTTCATTTCTGAACCTTTAATAGGTAAATACTCGTCTTACAATGCGCTGTCGAAGTGGGAAGCTACGGCGTTAACGGCTTTTTCAACGGCTTCAGGTTGGTCGTAGAAGTCAAATTGATTGATGTTATCTAGCCAAATTGCATTTACCGAATCAGTCGCGTTTTCCAAATACTGATGTGCACCTTGTGGCAGCGCCATCGCTTCTGATGCAACCATTAAAACCGGTATAGTCTGTTTTGATGCACTTAACTGCGCATTATAATTAAGCCAACCGCTCCATGACGTCACGTTGAATTTGTTGTCGTAGGCAGGCAACAAACCTCGTGATTGCTCAGTGTAGTAAGGTGCGTTATACATCAAGGCGTTTTCATTGGTTAAACTTGCCGCTTCAATAACTAATGGCTCGGATTTGTCTTTCTCTGCCGCTGCTAACGCAAGTAATTGATTGCGATTTTCTTCACCGCCATAAATAGCTGTTGCCATTGCTTCATCGTGTAACCAGGGGGCCACTACTGCCACCGCACCTAACCGAGTATTTTGGCTTGATTGAGTATTTTGAACCGCAGCATCAAGCATATAGTCCGCTGAGGCACAAATGGCCAAGCCAGCAATACGGCTGTTGTCCACCTGCGCGACGTTTGATAGCGCTTTGATAACAGCCTGTATATCTTGCGTTTTACGAACAGGATCTTCAAGGTACGCGGTTTGGTTGTCATCGGTATCTCTTGACGCTCCCCAACCTCTAAAATCAAATGTAATAGCGGCGTAGCCTCGCTCTGCTAGTGCTGTTGCATAAAAGGCTGGCATTTGCTCTTTTACAGATGTCCATGCACCTGTAACAACGACCACTGGTGGATTAGCAATACCTTTTGGAAGGTATAAATTTGCAGCCAAGTTGCCCACTTCTGTGTTTAACGTGATAATTTCCATTTGAAATCCTTGCTGGTTGTATTGACGATGACTATTTTTGATCTCACTGCTTAACTGCGCCTGATTAGCGCTTAGTTGTTCAATGCTTGCTCGGGCTTGGTTTAACGCGTCTGTTTGCGATGGTTGCTGAGCGTGTGATATGCCAGGTTGTAATATGACCAGTGGCGATATCAAAAGTGACTGTGCAATTACTGTTATGGTAGTTTTAAGCATTTGGCTGTGCTCTTTAAGTGGGTAATCAATGAGCACAGGATATGAAATAGTGCGCCTTAGTTATTGCACATTAATGCTAATTATTTGTAGGTTATTGCTAAAGGGAACATAAAGCTTGAAGTCACGTTTAGCCTTTTTTGATCATGCGACACATCAACCTTCATCGTGCAAAGACGTACTAGATATTGCGTTTTCAAACGACGGTCTCGATTGGAAAGGCATCATTTTAGAGAAAGGAAAGTCGCCTCACTTTTACCCTCAAAATGTGTATACCCCTTATTTCTATTTCGCACTCGCCCTTGAAAGCGATCTGAATTGGAACATAGAAGCGAATGGAAGTATGGTTTCTTTAAAAACCAGTCCGGGAAACATTTGGATAAATCCACCTAAAACGCCGTTTACACACGACATATCCGAGCCTTGTTATTTTGTTATTTTAGCGGTTGAAGAGCGTGTATTTTTAGACGCATGTCCGTTTAAGGTAGAACAAGATCAGCTGCAGTTTCTGAACAACTATAACGTGGAAGACGAGAGCATAAAGGGGCTAATTGAGCTTCTGTTATTAGAGACACAAGCAAAGGGTCGTAATGGGAAAGCCTATTTAAGTAACTTATTGTCTGCACTTTCTGCTCAGTATATCCAAAATTATTCAAATTACCGCGACCTTCAAGATGCCTCTGCAAAGAGTGTCAAAATAGGCAAGTCACAGATAGATAAGATTGAACAATATGTTAAAGAAAATATCGGCAGTACCATTAGCGTAGATGCGCTGGCCGAGCTTGTTTTTTGCAGCAAGTTCCACTTTTTAAGAGAGTTTAAAAAGAGTGTTGGGGAAACACCTTACCAATTTATTACCCAATACCGTGTTGAGCAAAGTAAAAAATACTTACTCGCGAATACTCATTCCATGAGCGACATCGCGTTATCATTGGGATTCAATGATCAATCTCACTTCAGTCGTGTTTTCAAAAATCACGAAGGCATTACCCCAAGTCAATTCATTAAACAATACAGCACGTAGAATAAACTACTTTGGACACTACCTACTCAATAAAGCCCTTGCTAAGACTTTATAGGTAACTGCCCTAATGCCGCTGCGCATGCCAAGCCAATGGCAAACGTCATCGCCACACTGGTGAAGGTGCCCAAAAGTACATATTCAGTTAATTTTCTGTCTTGGTGTTTAGTAAGATCACCGAAGCGAAATATAGATTTCGCCGCAATAAGAAAACCTATGGCAGAAAACTGATTTAACAACACAAAGGTAAGCATGAGTACGCGCTCTAAATAGCCAATTCGTTGACCTGCCAGTGATAAAGTTTGTTGTTCCTCTGTACTTATTGTGGGCGGATCATTGGGGTGAGAAGACGGCATTTTGTTAGCTAATACTTCATCGCTCCAAGGCGACAGCAGCTGTTTAATAATAACTGAACTGGGCTTGAGTACCGCCAAATAAGCCAAGATCACTAATAGGTGCGATGTACCTACCTGCTGAAGTAGTCCCACTGCCTCGCGCCACTGATTGGTGGCATACAAAAATACGCCTAAGATCACGACAATGTGCGCTATTTGATCGACAACAAAAGACGTAGTGTTTTGCTTACAATACGATTTAATCACGTCAATTTTGAAGTGAGAAACGGCGACTACAATTGCACCAACACCTATACTTGCGATACTCATCGTTGATGAAAACAAGAACATTGCTGCTGCCGCGAGTATACCGTGTATGATTGCGTGTAGGTATAAAGGCAAAGCCAGTGCGTGACGTTCGTTTCTTTGCTGTACCCAGGTAAACGGTTGAAAATAAAAGTCTGCTAATAGATGCGCTAACACGAGTGCCACCAGCAGTTGAGGTTCAGCAAGCATTTGGTTCTCCTGTCACAAGCATTATGTTTTTTGCATAACCCGTCATCACGTTAGTCTTCCTTGGTCAATTGTTCCGTTTTTAATGAGGTTCCACCTTGAACCCATAACATGAGCGCTCTCTCCATATAGTCGAGATATTCTGCTATCAGTTTATAGTTACTGGCATTGAGAATTCGACTTACATTACTGCGATTTTTATCTAGTATGGCCGCTACACTTTCATGGCTCTTATCCGTGGCTTCAAGATACGCGAGTAAGGTTTGCGACTGGGTTTGTGTCAGTCCATTGATATGCGCGTCGGCAAAACGTGTTAAGAGCTGCGTTTTGTCGTCGAGTGTTTGTTCACCGCTACAAAAAATAAGATGGTGCGGCTTTATGTTATCTAAACCTCGTCCTGACAACACAAATGCGTCTCCAGTGCCAGTTTTTACTTCTGAAGGACGAAATTGCGCTTCTCCCACAGCAACACTCATTCGCACGTCTACGCCTGAAGCGTGCGCCTTGAGTGCTAGTCGCAATCCAACTGCGGCTGAAATGCTATGCTGTGGTTGTGCAACAACTAGCTGAAATGCGTCTCCTCGATAAATATCAAAGTCTCCACCGTAGTACTCGGCGTAGTATGTTAAACGCTCTCTCAGCGTAGCAATTATTTCTCTGAATTCAGCATCAGAATAAGACTGAGAGTTGGAGACGTCACCGGTGATCACACCAGCGCGCTTTTTTGTATTGCTTGTTAGAGCACTCGTTCTTGTCATTTCACTATGCGCCGCGTTGTCTTTTCTACTTTCAATAGACACTTTTTTCCGTTTAGAGGTCCACTATGACACGCTACCATCTCAAATTCAAAAACAATCACACAGCAAAATGTGATTATTATTAATCACAAAGTCACATGTGACTAAATTGCGTAACGGAAAGCAAAATATAACAAAGAACGTATAGCGGCTGTTGATTAAGTAGAATACTTATTCTACCCTAGAGTAGAACATTCATTCTACTTAAAATCTGTTTAATTGGTTAACAAGCGATGTGCCAAGTAGACGAAAATAACAAACGTTTTCGAGGAGACCCGGTATGACCGCGCCCAAACAATCTGAGTTAGCTTCGAAACTAGAGCAAGCTTTTGCCCTTTACGGATTCGCAGAGCCTAATGTGGCTAAACTCAAGGACTACACTGGCACCACACTTAAAACCTTGTACAAATACTTCCCTTCAAAAGAAGACATGATTATTGGCGCGCTTGACTATCGTCACAGCCGTTACATCGCGTTTCTGGAAGAAAACTGTCCCTCGACGCGTAACGAAGCAATTAACCACATATTTGAACGCTTGTCGGTGTGGCTAACGACATTCGCTCCCAGAGGTTGCATGTCATTGCAGGCTTTGGCGAGTTACCCCAATAACCTTCAAATTGAAACCGCTGTGAACAACCACAAACACGCGGTGCTAACGTGGCTGAATGAAAAGCTCGAAGACCCAGCCCTTTCAAACAGCGTGTTCCTGCTACATGAGGGCATGTCATCAGCATGGCCAACGATTGGTGATAAAGCGTTAACCGCAGCGAAAGGCGCACTAACAGTGCTACTTGATTAGCCCTTCTTAGAACTTGCATCAACCATTACCTTTCTCGTCTAAAGCAAAAATTCTGGAGGACAATATGAAATCATTGCCAAATGAAATGTACGGCGTGCAGTTAACCAAACATGGCGATCTCGACGCGCTTACATTTAACGAAAACATACCTTTGCCTACACTCAGCGACAACGATGTACTTATTGAAGTGCGCGCTGCGGGGGTAAACAACACCGACTTAAATACGCGAAAAGGTTGGTATTCCAAAGGCGACAACAATGCAGAAGATGCCGGCTGGGGGGGTAACGCGCTGGCTCTGCCGCTTATACAAGGCGCTGACGTGTGTGGCTACATTGTTGCTGTGGGTAAAAATGTTAGCCAAAAACGTATTGGAGAGCGTGTGATCATAGAGCCATGCCTGACTGAAGTTGACAGTCAAAAGCTTGATTCGCCTTGGTACTTCGGCTCGGAATGCAATGGAGGTTTCGCACAGTTTACTAAAGTCGCATCGCGCCACGCCCATGCAGTAAATTCAACGATGACAGATGTGGAACTAGCCTCGTTCCCCTGCTCTTACTCTACAGCCGAAAACATGCTGCACAGAGCAAACGTAAAAACAGGTGAGCGAGTATTTATAACCGGTGCCTCGGGCGGCGTAGGCTCAGCGGCAGTTCAGCTAGCGAAAGCGAGAGGCGCGTACGTAATAGCGGTAACAAGTGAAGAAAAACGCGATACTCTAGAAGCATTAGGCGCCGATGAAACCGTGCTGCGCGATGGTGACTGGGCAAGCCTAGCAGAATCCGAAGCTTTCGATGTGGTAATTGATCTTGTTGCTGGCCCGCGCTGGCCTGAACTCCTTGAGGTACTTAAACCATTTGGGCGTTACGCTACTTCTGGCGCAATCGCCGGCCCTGAGGTGACGTTAGATGTACGTACACTCTACCTAAAAGACTTAACCCTTTTAGGGTGTACGATTTTGGAGAGTGAGGTGTTTGGAAACTTGGTAAAGCACATCGAAAAAGGAAGCATTAAACCGCTTGTATCTGCTACCTACCCTCTCGCTGAAATTGGTCAGGCACAACAAGACTTTGAGAAGAAAAAGCATATTGGCAAGATGGTACTGACAGTTGGAGAAAACAAATCCTAGTACAAAAAACTTGGTGCGATAGGATCACACTTGCTAACGCTACTTAAACATTAGATGTTTTGAAACACACACTGTACTAACCAAAAGCGTGAAGTAAAATGTCAGTGTTTGATGCTTATGCGGATTAAAGCTTAGCGCAGTTTCTTCCAGACGCTTTGGCTCGATACAGAGCTTTGTCTGCCTGCTGAACCAGTGACAAAGCACCATCACTACTATGCAGGGCTGCATCTTGGCGTGATAGATTCATCTCCATACACGCCATACCAATGCTCACTGTAAGTTTACTGTCGTAGTCTGACGCCTGATGACGAATATCTAAATACGACACGTTACGAATAATTCGTGCAGCAATAGCATGCAGCTCATTAAGCCGAGTATTGGGTAAAATAACGGCAAATTCTTCACCACCATAGCGGGCGACGAGGTCGTCACCTCCAACACAGCTATTAGTTAAGGTATCCGCAATTTTTTGCAATGCCGCATCGCCCGCAACGTGACCGTAAGCATCGTTGTACTGTTTGAAAAAATCTACATCAATAAGAAGTAAACTAAGAGTTGTCATCTGCTCAGTGCATCGCTCAACGTCTCGTTTCAGCGTACTGTCAAATAACCTTCTGTTAGCAATCCCTGTCAAACCATCAATGTTTGCAAGGCGCTCAAGCTGTTTGTTTGCTTCTAGTAGCTCAGTTTGTGCTTTTTGAAGCGCCTTTCGGTTGTGTAGGTTTTGTAACGTATTACCTAACATCTCACCTATTCGCTGCAGGTATTCAATGTCAAATGCATTCCACGAATACGGGCTGCCTATAATGTCACAGCCAATGAATCCGTACATGATGTCGTCAACCATGATACGAACACACAAAACAGAAAAAATTCGCTGTTCTTCAAACGTCTCTTTTTCTGCAACAGCCTCTTTAGGCAGAGAAGCTACATTATCAACTTTAAACAAACCGTTGGAAATGTGGGTCATGAAAAAGGGGAGCGTGCTACTTGGTATATCCTGAAGTTCATCAATAAAAGGCGTAACGCCTGCAGCAACCCATTCGTGTGTGTTAGACATGGATTCATCTTCATCGCTGAATTCAAATATATAGCACCTATCTACATCGCAGAACGTGCCCAAAGCCGCTAACGCTTGATCGATAATACCGTCGAGTTCATGAACACTAGCTGTAATTAGTTTTGATGAAAAATTAGTGAGAAGCTGATTAAACTCTATATGCTTGCTTACCGCTGAACTTTTACTATTCTCATTTAAAAGCGATGTTATGTTGGATTTCACCTGCAATACAACCCATTCGCCTGTAGGCGTAGTGATAACATCGCTTTCAATAAAACAGTTCATTGTTCGTGAATCTGTTTGAAGTCTGTAGTGCTTTGCTATTTCCTCTCCTTTTTCTGCAAGAGTAAATGGCAAGCTACATTGAGGAACAATTTCTTTTGTTTCGAGGTCAAAAAAAAGGAATGTATGTGTGGCTTCAGCGCCAGACTGTCTTAACCCAAAATCCTGCTCAAAGCCCCTGCTGGCGTAAATGCACTCTAGATCGGGGCATTTGAACAAAATGCTAGACGGCATTTGATACAAAATCGAAATTATATCTGTCGTATTCAATTTAACTTCCACGAATTACTTCTATGTAAATGTAGCAGTAGTTCGCCAACTAGTGAAAAATCTTTTTATCCCACGACGCGCTCCAGTACTTCATTAAACTTATTTAAGGTAAAAGCGTAATGATAGATATAGCTGCCGTTAAATAGGACTGAATAGGCGAATATGGAAAATTCTATTGTTGAATTGATGGATAACATGTATGACGAAGAAGATAGCGCCACGTCATTAGGAGAGGTAATTGAACGTTTCGAAGACAGAGGCTTTGGTCCACTGTTGCTGATCCCCGCTCTTATTGCACTACTTCCTACAGGCGCCATCCCAGGCGTGCCTACTTTGTGTGGCATCACCTTATTTTTTATATGTACACAAGTCGCAATAGGAAAAACCAGTCCGTGGCTACCCACGTTTATTAAAAATAAAGAAGTGTCCACAGAGAAACTAGAAAGAGCCGTTGAAAAAGCCAAGCCTTATGCACAAAAAACTGAAAAGCTGCTAAAGCCCAGGGTTACGTTTCTTTCCCACTCACCATCTAAAAATTTTATTGCTGCGTATTGTGCCATAGCAGCACTTTGTATGATCCCGTTAGAGGTGTTGCCTTTTGCGGTTGCAGTACCCGCTTTTGCGTTATGCATTACCGCGCTTGGTATAACGAATCGTGACGGCGTTTTTCTTATTGTTGGCATACTGCTTCAACTAGGCACTGGATATTTAGTGTTTAAGGCGCTTGCCATGATGTAGCTAAAAGTAACCGCTATGAGCAGCCCCTACTTTAGGCTACAACCACTTGTTTTATCGTAGTTTTTGCGTACTATTCGTGAAATTATAAAACTGTGCTTTGGTACAGGAAAATAATCTTATTTGAATAGAGTAAAAATTCATGAAGAGACTTGCTGCTGTTTCTCTTGCTGTATCCTTCGTTTTTTCTGCCTTTAGTGCTGTTGCAGAAAACTGCGTTTTCAGTTGCCCTATCGGTTTAAATGGTCAAACTATTACCCGCTCTATATATACGCTACAAAATAACCCACAAACGAAATTTGCTAATTGGGTGGCGTATCACGTTACGCCTGACACTATCGATGGTCCATCTAGAAGTCGAAATTGGAGAGCCGACCCTGAACTAAGCGATGAAAGTACTCTCGAGCCAAATGACTATAAAGGTGCGTGGCGAGGTATAGGTACCGACAGAGGTCACCAAGTCCCCCTTGCTTCTTTCAGCAATTCGCCAAATTGGCGAGAGCTTAATTACCTCTCAAACATTACGCCTCAAGACTCTGATTTAAACCAAGGCCCATGGGTAAAATTAGAAAACGCCGTACGCAGCTTTGTAAGAACCGGCCGGGATGTGTATGTGGTATCAGGCCCCTTATATGAATGGTTCTTCGCGTCACTTCCTGACGCCGATGAAATGCACAACGTTCCCAGCGGCTACTTTAAAGTTATTGTCACTGAAATAAACGGTCTAATAGAGGCCTCTGCTTTTATCATGCAGCAAAGTGCTGCGCGCAGTGATGATTATTGCACAACACAGGTCACTATTGACGAGGTTGAAGCAAGAACAGGCCTGAATATCATGCCCGTGCTTTCTGACGAAAATGAAGTTAACGTGGAGAGTACGATAGGTGGTTTGGCACCGCAGCTTGGATGCAGTTAGCGCATAGCAGCTACCTCCCCGCTTGCCCTTAAGGAAAAGCCTAAAACGCTATTTTGATTTAAATGGTTGTAGCAACAGCGCTTTGATAGACGCGTTCTCTCTTACGGCCGGCACATCTTTTTGACCAATGGGCAATGTTTCGTCGCTAAACGCAGCGCGAGGCGTAAAACTATTAAAGAGCCTATCCCACCACGATACGCTAAACCCGTAGTTCGAATTAGATTCATTTTTAGCCTGGCTATGGTGAATGCGATGTAAGCGCTGTGTGATTAGCACAAGCCCAATTCTATCATCCCACTTTTGTGGCAACCTAATATTGGCATGATTAAAAAGGGCAAAGCCATTTAGCGCCACTTCAAAGATAACAATAGCAATAGCTGGCACGCCTAGTATCACTACCGCCGCGGCTTTAATAACTAAACTCATGGCAATTTCAACTGGATGAAAGCGAAGGCCTGTAGTGGTGTCGACATGACTATCGGCATGATGCATTTTATGAAAGCGCCACAACATAGGCACGGTATGAAAAAGTCGGTGCTGCCAATAGATAAGCATATCAAGTAGTAAAACACTTAAGGTTACGATGGCTATATGAACAAGATACGTTGAAGAATTACTGAGAGGCTCACCACTATTTAGCAGTTGATTAGAGCTTGAGGCATCAGCCGGCACGGCATCCAAAAAAACGTTGAACACACCTATGCCTTTCTGCTGCGCCCATAAAGACACACCAACGAGTGTGGCCGGAAGCAAAATACGCGATACCAACGCCCCCATTACCACCATGGACAAGTTACCCAACCAGCGTGTTTTCCTACTAAGCACGGCTTCACGCGCTGGCAACAGTGCTTCAAGTACTGCCATAAGTACAAAAACGCCAAGAAATACGCTTAAGCGAATAACCGCGGTATTATCCAAAGCAAATTACCTTTATCACGTTAATTACTTTCAAAATTCAGAATACTTTTACTGCTACGAGAACTTTCACCATCATTCATAACCTGAAGAAGGCACTGTACGTTCTGACTTAGCAGCGTCGCGCTCTACCCTGTGAAGCGTAGAAAAGCCCCCTACTATGCGAGTAATGACTGTTACGGCACAGGCTGCAGCGAACACATAGGCAAGCGTTACAAAATACTGCGGCCAAATACAGAACGCCAAAAACACTAAAATGGTTTCAGTGCCTTCGGTTAACCCCTGCATATAATAAAAGCTTTTATTAGCAAACTGGGGCCTATCTATTTGAAACTTCTCTGCCGCAATGGCAAAGGCTAAAAAACTGCTGCCAGTGCCAATAAAGGTAGCTAACAGCACCATTGCTGGTATGCCCCACTCTTGAGGGTTAGCAATGCCAAACGCCAAAGGAATAGAAGCGTAGAATAGAAAATCTAAGCAAATATCTAAAAAACCACCCGCACTACTGCTACTTTGCTGATAGCGCGCCAATTCACCGTCAATTCCATCAAAAACACGATTCAATATGATGCAGGCTAGCGCCATATTCCACCAGTTAAGAATAATAAAGGGAAGCGCAAGAACACCGATGACAAACCCGGCAAGCGTAACCTGATTTGGGGTAACGCCCTTGCTGTCTAGCGCTTTTATCAACGGTTTTAAAAGTGGCTTTATAAAAGGGGTAACTTTGGCATCTAACATGACATGTCTCTTTACTCGCTCTGCAGTATTTTTTACTATTTCAGTACTACCTTCGGCAGCACCTATGTAATACCGCTATAAAATTTCTATGACGTTGCCGCCTGCGGCTAGCGCATCATCTTTATCGTGTGTCACTAATACTGCGGGAATATTACGTGCTTTTAGCTGCGAAAACGTCCAGCTGCGAATTTGACTTCGAAGGGCTACATCTAGTTTGCTGAACGGCTCGTCAAGCAATACCACATCAGGCTCAGAAGCTAACGTTCTGATAAGGCTTACTCTGGCCTGCTGACCACCAGAGAGCGTATTCACAGTCCGGTCAGCGATGCCGTCAAGTTCGACGGCCACTAATAACGCGTTTATGGCGTCGTGTTTCAATTGCTTGTTTTTATATGCCTTATCAGGCATAGCGAACGCAATGTTTTCGCCCACGGTCATGTGTTCAAATAAAAGCGCATCTTGAAACATAATGCCCACTTTGCGAAGGTGCGCATCGATTTCGTTTATCACCACGTGGTTAATTTTAATTTGTCCAGTAACGCTAAAGGGGGCCTGAAGCTGTCCGGCGATGGCTTGAAGTAAAGTAGACTTACCTGCGCCGCTAGGTCCCATAACGGTCAGCACTTCTCCCTTTGCTACCTCAGCACTTAACTGAAGCAGCGGCTTGTCATCGCGATAAATAACGATGTTTTCTAAACTAAGCACTATAAATTACGCCCTTGTAGTTTTTGTTCTTATGTTAGCCATGCGCTTTTACTGCACCGGGTCTGCGGAACGATTGCTGTGAGTATCTGATACCAGCATTTGCCTACTTCGTCTTCTCGTTGCAATTGCAGGCATGTACCAAGCGATCATAAAGCCAATTAACGGCATTACCGCTTGAATAATGACATACACCGCAGTAAGTCGCGTACTGCTCCCCGATACCGACGCTACAGCCTCGGTCGTAACAGTAGGGAGCGTCCCGCCAGACGCCAGCAAGGTCGGTAAATACTGGCTAAAACTAATTGCCAGCCCCAACGCCCATGCCACCATAATGGCGCTGAACAACGAAGGCAGCTTAACATGATAAAACACCTGCCACGGCGTTTTGCCCAAGCTATGCGCCACCATGGCGTATCGGTTGTCGAACTTCCTATACGCCACCGCCATCGATAAAAACACGTAAGGCAAAACATAAACCATGTGCGCTACATAGGTGTGAAACCATACGGCGTTTTGAAAAACAAGCTGCTGGAACCAGACCAGACCATATAGGAAAGCTACGCCAGGTACCAATAGAGGCAAAAATAGAGAGACAGAAAATGCATTCTCAGCAACAGCACGCGCTGGCTTTAACTGTTCGCTTTCCAGCGTAAATAAAACAAGTACCAATGAAGTTGTACTCACCAGCACTCCAAGCAACAAGGTATTAATAAGCGGTGTTGTCAGCGCACTTGTTGCCGTATTCCAATGCAGCAGTGTTAGCCCCTCTGGCAATAACAGCGGGAAATGCCATTGCTTAGCAAAGGAGTACACAACAACCGTGTATACCACTGTGCAAATCAAAATAATGTAAAACGCCATGATGACAAAGCCACACGCGCGTAACACTGCATCGGCAAAATATCGATTTCCACCTGAAAGGCTGCGCTTACCGGTGTAAGTCACTAATCGCTCTATACCAAAAAACAACAGTACCGCCACGGCTGAAACTGCCACCTGAACCACAGCAGCGCTACTTGCAAGCAGTCGCATGGACAAATCAATATGATTAAACCAGTGCATAATGGCGACAGCCAAAGTGCTCGGGTTATTTGGGCCTAGAATAAGTGGAATTTCTACATTTGAAGTGGCGAAAACTAGTACTGCTAAAAGCGGTAACTTTATCTGGGAAAAAATTGTCGGCAGCACCAGTTTAAAAAAGCTCGCAGTAGGCGAATAACCTAACGCTGTCCCCACCTTTACATACCCCGTGAGTTTCTTTTTCACCAGCGGCTGAGACATAACGCTTAGCGTCATTAACAAAATAAACGGCAGCTCTTTCAGGCTAAGCGCGATAAGTATACTTAGTCCTAGACTGTCATAAAGTAGCGTTCCATCATTCGCAGCGGGCAATGCCATTTCGCTGATTTCATTAACAAAGGGGGTTGTGAAAGCATGACTAAAATACGCATTCAAGCGCGTGGTGACTGCTGCAAATATACCAGAAGGGCTAACTACAAATAAAAGGGAAATGGCCGCAGTCGCGTGGGGAAACACCAGAAACGGGCTTAACACACCCTGGATTTTGCCTAGCAGGGAAGATTGGTAAAACGTGGCGAGAATACAAAACGCTGCTATTACGGCTAAAAGGGTTGAGCCTATGCCCGTAAAAAGCGACAACCACATCATTTGCCAAATGTCTGGAAGACCGAATAGCGTCGCAAACACTTGCGTTGAAAAGGCGTTTGCGCCGATAGCTGGGAAGTAACCTAACGCAGGAAATATTACCCCTACCAGCCCTGCCAATACGGGAATACAAAGTAAAAGCAGCAAGCACCAGCGTGCAACAAGTGTAATGTGAGTAAACATTAGTAGCGTGCCCCGTAACGTTTATACCAGGCTTCGCGCAATTTATCAGTCCAGCTTGCATGGGGCTCGGCCAACAGCACCGCTGACTGAGATTTGTCGAGGGCAGATTTGTGCACAGCCTCGTCTTTAAACAGCATAGCTTGTGCTTGTGTCAGCGATGCCATATCAAGAACCGTATCGTCACCCCACACTTCCAGCTTTTGCTTCTCGGCCTGTGCTTCTGGCGAAAGCAAAAAATTTACTACTGTCTTTGCTGCTGTTTTGTTTTTCGAATTGTAGGTCAGCCCCACAAAATGGACATTAGCAAGGCTACCGTCTTGCATGGCATAGGTGCGAACATCATCGGGTAAATCAAAACGATTTACGGCTGATGGAATTTCAGCGGCGGTAAATGAAAACGCGAGTGTTAGCTCACCTGTGCCAACCAAGCGTTGAAGTTGTGAGGCTTGGCGAAGCATATACTTCCCTTGCTGCCACATAGTGGGATGCAATTGGTCCAAATAAGCCCAAAGCGCGGGCAATACAGCCTGAAGAGACGATTCAGTAACGGCTTGGTAAAACAAAGACTGCTTATCGCCGTTAAGTGCAATTGCTGCGTATTTTATAAAGCTAATGCCTAAATAATCGCTCGGCACTGGATAAGTGAAGCGTCCTGGCGCTTTTTGAGAGAACCGAAGCAGTTCATTAATGGTTTGCCCAGGCGCAGTGCCTAACGCTTTCATGTGCGCGCTACGATAATAAAACACCATGGACGCCTTACCCCACGGCGCTTCCATACCAAGCGTGGGTTCGCCAAAATCGGTTACCATGGCAGAGTTCTTTTCCGGGCGGGTTAGCGCGAAATGATCAAGTTCTTTAACCCAGTCTTTAGCGAGCAAGTTATGCTTTTTCATTGCCGCAAAGTTTTCGCCATTTATCCATATTAAATCTACGCTGCCGTTATCGTGATTACCGGCCGCTTTTTCTGCTAATACGCGTGACACGGCGTCACTGGTATCAGCAAGCTTAACGTGCTGCAGTTCAATGTTAAAACGCTGGCTAACTTGCGCCGCTACCCATTGCAAATAACCATTTACTTGAGCGCTTCCCCCCCATGCATGAAAACGTACCAGAGGTTTGCTTTGTGTGTCGTCTTTAGGCGATTGCGCTGAGGTGCGCTTGAGCACCGTTGACGCACGTACTGGCGATTGATGCTGGCTCTGTATTTCATTGCCAGAAACATCAACACTGGGAATATCAAACGGTACCGCAAATGAATGAGAAGCCGTGATTAGCTGAGAACTGAAAACAGCTGACGCCAGTGCCAGCCCCTTAATGAGGCGACTAAACTTGCCAAAGCGGCGTAAACAAGTCGCTTTCGTGCTAACTGAAGCGCTATTGCGTGGCATTGAGTGCCCAGTCGTAATCTAAGAATTCTAACTCTGCGTTATCTTGCTCAAGCACTGAAATCTGCTGACTCGATAGGTTTAATGCATCCTTGTATAACAGCAAAAATTGGCTGAGATTTTCCGTGTTTACGTTTTTAATACCTTGCCAACTTTCACTTTTCCGATTGGTGTTTTTTTCAAAATCTTCGCTGTACCAGTCGAATATTTTTGAAAGCTTCAAGGTGTTACCGTCCATTCTGTTGCGAGACGTATCGGCTAAAAAACGCTTGGTTTGTGCGTCAAGCTGGCTATCTAGCCTTGCGCCAACATACGCTTCTTCTCGCAGCGCGGGGCAACCAATACTGGCACAGTTTACGGCAAAATGAATTCGAGGCTCGTTATATCCTTCCGTGGTTTCATTTTGTCCACGAATAAGTTCGTGCTCTATTTCATCCAGCGTACGGGTTTTACCAAGTAGCGGCGCAATTTCCTTTTTCCATGGCGACGAGAAAAAGCTGCCTAAATCGCGAATAGACTCAATCTTAGGGTATTCGTTAAGAATAAGGTCAACGGTGTAGGCATTGTAAGCATTTATGAGAAATGCCAGTTGGTCAGCCTTGCTCCAGCCGTCAAAGGTACTTTTTCCTACCTTAGCTAAGCTATTTAAATACTGAGTTAAACGTTCCCTGTCTCGTTTAAACCCATGGTAATTAACTTGCGTGCTGGCACCATTGTCAATGGTTTTCACGTGCTCGCTCAGCAACGCACTAAACGGCTCGTGTAGGCTGTCTGCTTTTTTAAGCGCAGCTTCGTCAGAAAGCGCAGCTTCGTCAGAAAGCGCATAAAAGCTCGTGCTAGCAGCAAGCAGCATGATGCTGCTTACTGCCAATCGACCAAATTTTCTAATAGTGATTCGTCTGGACATCGCGATTACTCTTGTCATTACTTGTTCGCTCGCCATCACCAATGCGTTTTTCACCGCTAATCCTTTTGTCACCGCTAATACTTTCTTCACATTAACTACCCTCTGCGCCACGTGTGGAATTTCTCTACATAGCTGAGTAATTTTTCAGGCGCGTTTGCGCGTTTCCAATTCCCTGCTGCATACTTTGCGCCTTCAGCCCATGTTGGGTAAGCGTGGATAGTGCCAAGGATCTTGTTTAACCCTAGGTCGTGCTTCATAGCAATAACAAACTCAGCCAGTAAGTCTCCTGCGTGTTCCGAGACGATAGTAACGCCCAATATTTTGTCTCTACCCGGTGGCGTAAGCACTTTAATAAACCCTTTTCTGGCACTTTCCGCAACAGCGCGATCTAACTCTGCAAACTCGTATCGCGTTACTTCAACGTCAATGTCTTGCTCGGCAGCGTCACGCTCGTTAATGCCCACCCGCGCTACTTCCGGATCGATAAAGGTTGTCCAAGGAATAACGCGATAATCAACTTTGAATTTCTTAAACGTGCCGAATAGTGCGTTGACTGCAGCGTACCATGCCTGGTGTGCGGCCACGTGGGTAAATTGATAAGGCCCTACTACGTCGCCAGCGGCAAAGATATTAGGCATCAGGGTTTGCAAGTATTCATCGGTTTCAATCGTTCTATCAAATTGAATACCCAAGTCTTCCAGACCGAAACCATGCAAACGGGCTTTTCGTCCCACAGCCACAATGACTTCGTCGTAGGCAATGGTAGATTCAACACCCTCTTTCGCTACAACAAGCACTTTTTCACCGTCTTGTTGCTCAAAGCGAAGCGCATCATGGGACGTCAATACGTTTACGCCGCTCTCTCTAAGCACAGACTCAGCATACTCCGCCACATCCGCATCTTCCCTGCCCATTAAACGCGGGGCACGCTCAACTTGCGTTACGTCACTGCCAAGGCGTGAAAAGGCTTGGGCGAGCTCACAACCAATAGGCCCGCCACCTAATACGATTAAACGTTTTGGCGTGTCTTCAAGTTCAGCAAACTTGGTCCACAAGGTATCAGAGGTAACATAGCCGCTTTGCTCAATGCCTGGTAATTCGGGAATAAATGGTGCTGCACCTGTAGCAACCACAATATTTTTTGTGGTTAGTGTTTGGGTACCGCCATCGTTCTTTTTATTTCAACTGTCCAAGGGTCGATAATTTTCGCATAGCCTTTTACAACATCAACACCCAAGCTAGTGTAACGCTCTACACTGTCATTAGGCGCGATTGCCGCAATTACTTCGTGCACACGTGCCATCACCCTTTTAAACGACATAGCGGGTGTTAGCGGCTCTAAACCATAGTTATCAGCATGACGCATTTGATTGGCCACTTTTGCCGTTTTTATAACGGCTTTGCTCGGTACGCAGCCGTAGTTAAGACAGTCGCCGCCCATTTCGCCAGCTTCTACCAGCGTGACTTTTGCTTTCACCGCCGCAGCAATATAGCTGGTGACCAAACCACCCGCACCCGCTCCAATAACCACTAAGTTGCGATCAAACTTCTTTGGCTTGCTGTAGCCTTTGTAGACGCGACGGCGATTGACTACTGCTACGATAGCTTTAGCTATCCAGGGGAATATGCCTAAAAGTACAAATGAAAAGATAAGCCCAGGCGAGACAATGCCAGACAAACTGTCTATTTGCGCAAGTTGAGTACCCGCATTTACATATACCGCGGTGCCCGCAAGCATGCCTACTTGGCTTACCCAGTAGAATGTCCAGGTTTTAAGCGACGTTAACCCCATCAACAGGTTGATTAGGAAGAACGGGAATACTGGCACTAGGCGCAGGGTAAATAAGTAAAACGCACCTTGCTTTTCCACGCCCTCATCAATCTTTTTAAGCTTTTCTTTAAACTTATTTCGCACGGTGTCGCGCAATATGAAGCGTGAAACTAAGAACGCCAGCGTTGCCCCTACGCTCGAGGCAAACGATACAATAACTAAGCCTTGAACCAGGCCAAACAAAGCCCCTGCTGCCAGGGTCAAAATAGCTGCTCCCGGCAAAGAAAGTGCAGTTACGGCAACATAGATGGCAAAGAACACACCAGTACTTAATACCGGGTTTTGAGCAATCTGCGATTGAAACGTATCGAGTGAATCCTTCATGCCTTGAAGGGTTAAATAGCTATTTAAATCAAAATAAAAAAAGCTAAATATGGCGGCAACAATAGCCCCTAAAAGTGCTATTTTCTTAAACATAAATATCCTTAGCGCTTAAAACGCATATTGCATGGTTACCTGAGCATGACGTGGTACGTTTGGCATGACAAGCGTCGCGCCGAAATACCCACCTTCAAACAGTGGCTGCCAATTTTCTTCATCGGTCACATTAATGATATCTAAACGTAATCGAAGGTCGTCTGTTACTTGATAATCTGCATTTACGTCAACCGTATATTGGTCGCGAATATGCACCGTTTGCAGAAAGTCTAGTGGGAATGACTTGGTATATAGCGCACTTGCCCCCACTTGCAGGTCATCCGTAATTTGCCAGCCAGCATTGATAGAAGCAATTTGTGGCGGGATCCCCTGAACGCGACTGTCTGATGCAGAGAACGCGGCAAAAGAAGGTGATCCTACTCCTGTACCTTCAATAATATCAGGACGAGTATTATCAAACGCATCAATAACCTGCGCTGTACCTTGAAACGCCGCTGAATCATCAAAACGCGCGTCTAAGTAGCTATAGGCGGCATTGATCCAAACATCGTTTGCTTGATAGAACATTTGTAATTCAAAACCTTGCGTTTTCACGCCACTGTTACTGCCATCACGGTTACGTAGGCTTCGGGTTTGGTCAAACACAGCGGCCTCTGCGTACCAGCTGCTGTTTGGCGCATATTTTACACCCACTTCGTATAACGTATTTTCAGTAGCAAAGTTAAGCGGGTTAATCTCGTTATTACCGCCTAACACCGTGCCACCCGCCATACTATTCGATGTTGCGTCGTTTTCTGAAAACGCCGCGTAAACATTCACATCACCCGTTAATTTGTACACTGCACTTAACTGGTAGCTGGTTAATGTATCGCTGTACGAATCTGACGCTGCTTCAACACCAATCGGCGCTAGTGGGTCACGCGCGTCTACGTCATAGTAATCAACGCGTACGCCAGCAATAGTTGAAAATTTATCGGTCCAAATAGAGCGCTGCTGAAGCGCCAGGCCTGTTTGCCATGCAGTAGAGTCGGTGGTGTCTGATAAATTAAAATCGCCGTTACCATCGCCGTCTACGTCGTACTGCGCCCCCGGTGAAACATAGACGCCAGGACGCAGCTCAACTAATCGGGCTTTTTGGGCATCGGTAAGCGGAATAACGCGGTTTGAGATAGGCCCAGTTAAATCAATCGGATTATCGGCCTCAGTGGTAAACTGGCTATAGCCCAACACGTCGTTGTAGCGTAGCGCTAACCCTACGGTCGTAGTTTGGCCGTCGTTCCACTTATAATCTAGCTCAGTGCGGTTTTCGAACGTGTCAGCCCCGTCAATGATCTCAACAAAACTATTTTGCGCAATTTCTTCACGTTCAAGGTATTGGTAGTAGGTAATGTTGCGAAGCGCCACGTTATCAGTCATTTTGTATTCGACACTGCTTCGAATAACCGTAGTTTCAGCACCGTTAATGTCGTCAGGATTTGTGAATACGCGGTTGCGAGGAATAACCACTTCCCCGGTAGGAGAAATGATAGCACCTGCCCCCGGTACTGTACTGCCATTTGACTGAATACCTTGGCCTGTAATGTAGGTGCCGTTATCGATAAGGTCTTGCGTTGGGCGGTTGATACCTGCGTTGTCTGGATAGTCTGTGTCGTAATACTCCGCGCTGATATCCCACGTCAGTACATCGCTTGGCGTATAGCGATACGCTACAAACAGGTTCGTGCTATCACGCTCGGCAAAATCGTAGAAACTGCCATGGTCTAAGTACTCTGCACTAAAGCGAATACCACTTTTACCTTCTTCTATAGCTTTACCGTAATCCACTTGCGCTGAATACTGATCCCAGCGCCCGGCGCGAAGGGTAACTTTCCCCTTGCTTTCTGTGGTAGGCGCAACCTTAGTTTGAAGGTTTACAAAGCCACCGTTGCGCTGCGTACTACCAAACAACACTGGCGACGGCCCTTTCACCACGTCAATTTGCTCAATGCTATTGAACGACAAAGGCAAACCAAAGCCATTGTTGCCTGCTTGACGTCTTATACCATCTTGAAAAAGCTCACCTAATTGGCCGCGTATACTGGGCAGGCTTGGCGTGCCAAAGCCGCTAGAGGCGTACGCGTTGGGCGCCGCTTTTACGATGTCGTGTAAATCGTTAATGTTAAGTGCCTCTATCGCTTGTGCCGACAGTGACGTCACCGCTCTAGGTGTCTCAGCTGCACTTAAACCGCTACCGAAAATGCCTTTAAGTGTATTATCACCAGGATTTAGCGTATCTAAACTCTGCTGGTTTCCGGTTACCTCAACCACTTCAATATCTGCCGCTTGCTGGGCATAGAGCGATTGACTGATTGCAAGTGCGAGTGTGCTAACGGCTAGGCCGATTACTTTTTTCATTAACAGATCCGTATTTTTAATTCTTGTTCGACAAGACCGATACGCGTCACAAAAAATTTCAGTACATTTAATTTTCAAAAGATATTAAAAAACACAAAATTAATTGAAATTTTTATTTTGAACGGTCGTTCTAGTATGCTTGCACTATTATAATTTTGGAGCATGTATGCAAAACAACACCGATATTCAAAACCGACTACAATGGTCGCTACTTTCTCTCCGCGTAACAATATTTATCGTTATGTTCGTATGGACACTCGATAAGTTTGTTAACCCAGCCCACGGCATGGCCATTTTTGAAAAGTTCTATGGTATCGGCGGCGTGCCTGAAATGGCCGTTTACGTTATGGGCGCACTGCAGCTTGCGCTGGTTTTGGCATTCTTAGCGGGACTTGCGAAAAAATACACCTACGGTCTTATTTTTATTCTTCACGGTGGGTCTACTCTGTCTTCATTCCCGCAGTATCTAGATGCCTTTAATCACCTGCTGTTTTTTGCTGCATGGCCAATGTGGGGCGCGTGCTTTGCACTTTTCCTATTGCGCGATGCCGATACTAAATTTGCCTTTGGCAAGTAGCAGCTATTCGTTAGCTAAACACGCTAGATACACCGCACGCTAGAAAGTTAGCGCATAGCGATAGCCCTTATATTTAGCTTTAGCAAGCTAACAAGATATGACGGCTACGCTTTTTAGCATTTAACTTACTGTTTGGCAGCAGCATACAGTTGCTGCCATTCAGCCTCTTCTACAGGCATGATTGACAGTCTTCCACCTTTTTTGACCAATGGCAGTTCAGTAATACCGTCCATCGTTTTAATCACTGAAAGCGGCAGAACGCTTGAAAATTTCTCTACAAATTTCACGTCAACGCGATACCAGCGGGGGTTATCCTGACTTGATTTAGGGTCGTAATATTTTGATTCAGGGTTAAACTGCGTGGTGTCCGGGTAGCCGTCTCTTACCACTTCAGCAACACCTGCAATGCCCACCAGCTTGCAACTTGAATGATAGATAAATACTCTGTCACCCCGTTTAACGCCGTCTCGTAAAAAGTTACGCGCCTGGTAATTTCTTACGCCGTCCCACGGTTCCGTTTGTTCTGGGCGGTTTGCCAAGTCATCGATTGAAAATGCATCAGGTTCTGTTTTAAATAGCCAATACGCCATAGTCGTTGTTAATTCTCTTCGTTGTAAATAGACAAGTCTGTCATTCGCTAAATGCGGGCATTTGAAGCGCTTATAAAAAAATGCGCTCATGGCTAGCTTTACAGCTTGTTGATTTAAGTGAGTATACAAAGCTCTTTAATTTAATGACAGCGCTATACCTTAGCTTCGCCAACACTGCTATAATTACGCACTTATTCTGAGCTTTAGCTTAATTTAAGCTCAGCAACTCTCTGATTTATCTAGATGTGATTACTATGCAAGCCACCATTAAGGCCGATCGCGGTCTGTTTTCTTATCCTAAATATTGGCCACATTGTTTAGGCACAGCGCCATTTCTACCTATGTCAAAAGAAGAAATGGATGCCCTTGGCTGGGACAGTTGTGACGTTATTTTGGTTACTGGCGATGCTTATGTAGATCATCCTAGCTTTGGAATGGCGGTAATTGGCCGCGTGCTTGAAGCGCATGGCTTTCGCGTTGGTATAATTTCTCAGCCAGACTGGACCAGCAAAGACGACTTCATGAAGCTGGGCAAGCCCAATCTGTATTTCGGCGTAACAGCCGGCAATATGGACTCAATGATCAACCGTTACACGTCTGATAAAAAGCTACGTCACGACGATGCTTATACGCCTGGCAACGTGGGCGGCAAGCGCCCAGACCGTGCTGTTACCGTATACTCGCAACGCTGCCGTGAAGCCTATAAAGGTGTACCTGTTATTGTTGGTGGCATTGAAGCGAGCTTACGTCGCATTGCGCACTACGACTATTGGAGTGAAAAAGTACGCCGCTCTGTACTGTTCGACTCAAAAGCCGACATGCTGTTTTTTGGTAACGCCGAACGTCCTCTTGTCGAAGTCACTCATCGCTTAGCGGCAGGTGAAGACATTGCCGACCTGCGCGATATTCGCGGCACCGCAATTATTGTGAAAGAAGCGCTACCGGAATGGCAAGGCGTAGACTCAACATCGTTAGACAGACCAGGCAAAATCGACGCCATTCCAAGCCCATACCAAATGGAGCCCGAGTGCGATTCGCAAGATAAAGACACGAAAAGTAGCGAAGCGCCCGAAGCTGCGCCTATTGTCATTCAGCCGCCTCAAAAAGAAAAAGAAAAGCGTAAACCTTGGGAAAATGTTTACGTTAAGTTGCCGGCCTATGAAATGGTAAAAGACAACAAAGTGCTTTATGCACACACCTCGCGTATTTTACACCAAGAAACCAATCCAGGTTGTGCTCGCGCGCTTATGCAGCGTCATGGTGACAGGCACATTTGGATAAACCCACCGGCTATGCCTCTTGAAACCGAAGAAATGGATGCGGTATTTGACTTGCCTTATCAGCGTGTGCCCCACCCTGTTTATGGCGATGCAAAAATACCGGCGTACGACATGATTCGTTTCAGCATTAATATTATGCGTGGTTGTTACGGTGGCTGTACCTTCTGTTCTATTACCGAACACGAAGGCCGTATCATTCAAAGTCGTTCTGAAGACTCAATTATTCGAGAAATTGAGCAAATTCGCGACACAGTACCCGGCTTCACTGGCGTCATTTCAGACCTTGGTGGCCCAACGGCCAACATGTATCGTTTGCGCTGTAAAAGTCCAAAAGCCGAAGCAACCTGCCGTCGCCCTTCCTGTGTGTATCCAAGTATTTGTGCACATATGGACACCGACCATAAGCCAACTATCGACTTATACCGTCGCGCTCGTGAATTGCCTGGAATTAAAAAGATATTGATTGCGTCAGGCGTGCGTTACGACCTAGCGGTAGAAGACCCGGAATACGTGAAAGAACTGGCCCTTCACCACGTAGGCGGCTACTTAAAGATCGCTCCAGAACACACCGAAGATGGCCCACTTTCAAAAATGATGAAACCGGGCATGGGCAGCTACTACCGCTTCAAAGAGCTGTTCGATAAGTACTCTCAAGAAGCTGGTAAAAAACAGTATCTCATTCCGTATTTCATTGCATCGCACCCGGGCACGACAGACGAAGATATGCTAAGCCTTGCGATTTGGCTTAAAGAAAACAAATTTAAGCTCGATCAGGTACAGAACTTCTATCCGTCGCCAATGGCAACGGCTACCACCATGTACCATACCGAGGTAAATTCCCTTCGCAAAGTCACTAAAGACAGTGAAGAGGTGCCTTCTGCAAAAGGTGAAATTCACCGTCGATTACACAAGGCGATGCTGCGTTATCACGACCCGAAAAACTTTGCACAAATTCGTGAAGCACTTAAACGTATGGGGCGCGAAGATTTGATAGGCCGTGGTCCTCAGCACCTTGTTCCGCCAGAAACAGCAGATGAAAAACGCCAAAAAGCGCAAAAAGGCCGTCGTGGTGAACGCGCACTAACCAAACATACTGGGCTTCCTCCTACCTTTCAGGGCAAGAGCAGCAAAGGCGGTAACGGCGTAAATAAGAGCCGACGTAATTCCAACGCTAACAAACAAGGTCATGGAAACACAGCACAGCAGCGTAACGACACCGGCGGGAATAAGAATAGAGGCAACGCTTCGAAAGGAAATAATAGTAGTGGCAACAGCCGCGGCCGTACGCAAAAGCAACCAAGTATGCAAAAACGATAGCAGCACAAATGATAGAAACAAAAACGCCCGGAGCTTGTAAACTCTGGGCGTTTTTTTAAGGCCTATTGTCAACGATGACATTGCGCTTTCGTCGATTTACCTCGACTTATGTCTCGTCCACTATATAACAGGTCACATTTTCAAGCTTGGTAAGTTCCCTACTTTGGTCGTTACGCAACACGCACTGTTCACCATCACTTAGCAGCGTAAAACTATAAACAGGGTTGTCGTGCCTTCCGTCAATAGGTAATCCCCTGCTATCAACCTTTGCTTTACGCTCAATCGTAATGCTCGCGGTTTGACTGAATGCATCATCGGCTATCGTTATGTTTAGACCACCAAACCAGTTGCTGATCTTACTTTCAATAGCTTGCTTTTGACTCACACTGATGGATTTGGTTATTGCCTCGTGTAACTCAGCCTCCTGTGTTGTCGCGCATCCGCTCGCCGAGAGCAAAAGTATGGCGAGAGGTGCAGCTAGCAGTCTTCCTTTTAGCAGTTTTCCTTTTTTATTAGGAAGCGACATTAATTGCGCTCCTGAATAACAGGCTGATTTATTTTGTTGTGTAAAATAAAGTTCTCTTTGCGTTGTTCAGGCTTGTCGATAGGAATGAGCTTTTCGCCACCTAACGCACTTTGGTTACTGCGCAGTGCTTTGACATCCGCCACGCCGTTTGACGTGACAACTTCGGGACATGAGCCTGTAGCAGCATATTCCAATGCGGCTGACAGCATCCCTTCATCCGGATCACCCAAGCTTGCGGTAAAGTCATCTTCAACTTCACACCCCGGCAACTCAAAATCGAAATTAGGCGTGGTGGTAGGCATGAAACCATCAGCATAATCACCAAACCCTTTGTTATTCACCCCTTGGAACTGGATAGTAAAGTAAGTCTCACCACAATTGTCTGTTGGGTAGAACCCATACGGCTTACCACAAGTAGTAGAGCCAATTTGCACTACTTCTACATCAATACCACGAAGTGCATTCATTACCGCTTCACTTGCTGAACATGTCGCGCCCGTGGCTAAAACGTAAACCTTCGTCAGCGAAAGGCTAGGCAGAAGCGTGTCGGTAAGTTGCCCCATACTCTTTGGCGAAGAACTTGGTGGTTGCGTCAGTGAAGTAAATATTGCCGTTGTCGGCAACATCCACATCGTCCGCATATACAACTTTAGTGTTTTCTACTTGGTTAACCAATACCGTTAGCTCACCTTCAGGGTCTGCAATTAGCAATCCGCGATGTGCATCGGCGATTAATAAGTTGCCGTTGGTATCGAACTCGATACCGAGCGGGCGTCCACCAGTGTTAATCCATGGAGTAAATGCTGCCTCACCTTTTTTCTTGAGTAATACCGCACCAGAATGAGTGGCGGTTGCAATAGTTCCCGCAGCGTTTATCGCAAAATCCTCCGGCCCTTTATCTGCGCCTAATTCAATAAACGAAAGGCCCGCCAAACGGTTGTTTTCAATAAACTCCCCCGAAAATCCGCTACTGCTCGGTGCTTGCCAGCTTATTGGCGCAATGGGGACTGGCCACAATAGTAAATACCCTAAGACAAGAATGACAACGCCACCGAATACCTTCATTTATGCTCTCGTGCAAGCAACGCATGTTGTGTATCTATCAACCATAGCAAGCAACCCTCCGATACTCTGCTTTCGTTTATAAATAGAACACTATCATCCAGAGCTTTCTAAATAGCGCATGTTCAAATAAGCATTACAAATTCGTTAGGTAGCATCCATTCCCCCCTTCAGATCGTTTTTTTATAAAATGCTGCAGAGGTACGTCATGCCATTTAATGCAAAAACACTCGGAGATAATTATGCTAAGCAAGTAGACAAAGAGTTACGTGCGAGCCACGCGGGAGAGACGGGAGCCGTTTGGATATACCGTGGTGCTCTATTTGCCGAATGTGTTTTAAAACTGGTTAATTTTTCTGGCACAAACAACGAGGCACAACCCTTCATACATGAGCACCTTAAAACGGAAAGACGACACCTCGCCGTCTTTGAAAACGAAATGCCGCTTTTTAGGGGAAGTTTTATTTTACCTGTATGGATAGCTTCTGGGTTTATCACCGGTTTTATTCCAAGACTTTGCGGTATTAATTGCTTTTACTACACCATTTACCGAGTAGAGCAGTTCGTAGATTCGCATTACGAAGAACAATGTAAGCGCATTTCTGCGTTAGCCATCCCCCCTTCAAACGTTATAAATCGGTTTAGACAATGCCAAGCAGATGAACAACATCACAGAGATGAAGCGCTGCTCCTAATGACGAAAAGGCCGTCGTTATTAATGAAATTATGGGGCGCAGCCGTTGAAAAAGGCTCTTCTATTGCCGTTGCAATCGCAAAAGTGATTTAAGTTTTCGAGCTTATGCGCAGTGACCTGTGATAAAAAATAGGCATCAGAGAATTTATTAATTGAAAAAAAAGAGACGCTTTTAGAGTGGGAAAAAAGGACAGAGTTCGGCTACCAAAACCCTGTGACAATTGCGGTATCAATGCCGACACACAGTTTCGTATTCGATGTGGTGATGAAGACACGTGGCGTATAGTATGCAAAGCCTGTCAAGAACGAGCAAAGGCCTGCAATGGCTATATGTATGGCGGTACGTGGAAAAGAAAGAAGCGTAACTAAGGGGCTTCCTGTGAGCCCCTAATAGTTACGATAAGATTTACGCATTCACTCTTTTTTCTTGCGCTGATTGAGGCGCGCCGTTACTCGCGTCGGCTTCAATCTGTGTTTCTGCATTTTTAGCTCGCTTAATCAGCGTATTAGCACGATAAACACTCCACACCACGTACACCACCATAGGTATATTAAGCTGAAGTGACGCAACCGATAGCGTCGCGCTTTGGTGCACAGCCGCATAGGCTATGAGTAACACCATTACGCTTAGGCCTGATATAAGCAACCATATCGGCTTTGTGAGTGGTTTCACTCCCACTGTAATACCGGTATTAAGTAGCATAAGGCACCAAAAAACGGCGATGAGCGAGCCTGTAAAAAACATATCTGCTACAGCAGTTAATGCGAGTGCACTCACACTACCCCACACCGTGCTGTACCAAAGCCTACTTGCTAACGGCGGATGCGCCTTCTTAGACAGCCAAATCTCCATACCCGACACGCAAAGCATGGTCAGCATTACACCAAGAACAAAGTACAGCCATTTGCTGGTAAGGCCGGCGAAGTCACCGAAGTGCAAACGGTACATCGCCCATACCAACTGCTTACCCCATTCACCGAATTCATAGCCGGCCACACCGATAAAGTTACCCGCCGTATCGAATCGATAACCTTCTGCGTAGATCATTCTATTGGGTGCCTTGGCATATATTTCGATGAACTGCTCTGGTTCACCGACTTCGTGTACCGTTAAAAATATTGGCGACTTTTCTGGCGCTAGCGTTTCCATTTGTGCAAACGCCCTACCAATAGCCGGCTTACCTTCCTGTGGCGCTAATACAGGGTCTGGCGTAAAGATTTTCTGGATAACCGCGTCGCGATCGCCTTCGTAATTTAGTGAGGCAACAACCACCAAAATGATCCCTGCCATACCAAAATATGCGCCTGTTATACCTATAACTAAATGAAAAGGCGCTGCCCATAGTCCAAAACGGTTGTGCAAATCAATTTGTGCTTGCTGACCGTTGCCACCCCGTCGAAGTTTAAAAGCATCTTTTGCTATTCGTTTGTGAGCAATAATTCCAGTGACGACAAGGGTACAGATGATAGCGCCCAAAGCGCTGACCAAAATCATTCCCCAACTTTGTGGCAAATTGAGATACAAGTGCAAGTTCACGAGCATTTCGGTAAAAGACACGCTTTCTTGCTCTAATAAGTTACCTTCACTGTCGGCAAAGTAAGCAGCATGATCGTTTTCTACCACCAACCGAGGGATATCTGATGTAGGGAAAACCACATAAAGATGGTGAGACTCCTGCGTATTCTGAGCCAAAAAGGTGTCCATCGCCTTTTCAACAACATCAGGAGAAACATCCTTCATTTCTTCAATATGCGGCTGTTCCCACCTTTCAAACTCTAAGTGAAAAACCGCAACGGTCCCAGATAAGCACACCAAAAAGAGAAGTACACTCAGAAAAACGCCTACCCAAGTATGTGCATTTAATGCATTTTGTTTTGTTATTTTATCCATCGATATTCACCTACATGGGGAAGAAAATAAGTATTGGTAGGCAAAGCGCAGCCAAAACTGCGTAAGCAACAACAACTTTAATTTTGTGGGCGGTAGCAAGGTAGTGATAAGCAATAAGACCCCACAAAATTGGCAACAGCACGATACCTGTAGCCAACTTCCCTGCTATTGAGAATGGAAGTAGCGCACATAGTCCTAGCGTCAATAACACGCTCACAACCAATAAAACAACCAGCACCACGATGTAGTTTGCGATGTTCCCTAGAACTGTACGTCGCGAGAAATCAAAGCTCCTCGGCTGAGGTACATTTTTTGGCTGAGGCAAATGCGTTTGGTTAAACGCAATAAAAGGCCACACTAAAATGGAAGGGATACACAGCGCATATAGCACGCCAAACTCCCACCCCTGAGCATAAGACCAGCACACTGCTGCAACTAGCCATACGGCAAGACCCAAATAAAGATACGTTGACGCTTGAGCGCGCCAACTTTTATAAATAACACCTAAGGCTGCAAGTGTTAAACCACCCGCTGCAACTGAAAGCATGATAAATCCTTAAAACGAATAGGTTAGCGACGCGTTCACTGTTCTGCGTACACCAGGGAAACAGTCACCTCTGAATAAGCAAGACGTGAGATATTTTTTATCGGTCACATTTCTTACATTCAGCTGCAAATTCAAATTATCTGAAAGCTCATACGACACCATCAGGTCACCAAGGGTGTAGCTAGGCGTGTCGTATCTGATGACACCATTCTCGGAAACTGATTCTCCCACGTAGCGAATACCAGCTCCTACGGTTAGCGCTTCAAGCTCAAGTGGAGAATAATTTACCCACAACGACGCATTGCTGTCTGGCTGTGCTGACAACGAAAAACCGTTAGGATCTTCTGCATCCAAGACCGACGCCGCAAACTGCGCTGTTATCTGGCCAAAGTCTACGCGCCCTTCTAGCTCAATCCCTTCAATGGTCGTTACGCCTTGCTGTTGCGCCGCTTCGTCTGGTAATCCGTTAGGATTAGGAAGGTTTGAAACTTCAATATCGTAATACGCCAGCGTGATAAAACCAGGAACTGACGAGAGTTCATACTTAATCCCTGCCTCGTATTGACGACCTTCTTCAGGCTTAAGCTGGTTGTTATTGTTATCTAGTCCCACTACCGTCTCGAACGACTCAGCGTAACTAAGGTAGGGAGAAATGCCGTTGTCAAAACGATACAAAATTCCAGCTGAGTATGATGTTTGCGTGTCATCCTGCTCAGTTACGCCCGTATCATTATCAACGCGGTCGTGACGTAGGCCTAGCGTTACCCGCCAGTTTTCATAGGAAATTTGATCAGACAGGTATAACCCCGTGTCCGTGACTGTCTGTTCAGGCGCATCGATGTAGATTGCGTCGAAAATGGCTTGCTCTGGTGCGCCTGTGTACTCAGGGTTAGCCAAGTCCAGAATGTACCTAAAATCACCTTGTAATACCCCACCACCAGCATAGTAAGCAGAGTTGGCGTCAGTTTTAACATGTTGATATTGTACACCCGCTAATAACTCGTGTTCGAAAGCGCCTGTTACAAAGCCCTTGTTTACACGAATATCAAAAGCGTGTTGATTAAACGTATTGTCTGCTTGATAAAACGTTCTCGGCACAAAGGTATCGGTAGGCGCGACCGGTGCCCCTACAAAAGCGTTTAGATAGCGAGTACCGCCCGTAAAAGTGGGCCACGCTTGGTGGTAGTCTGCCTCACCATCTCGCCATAAGGCAGTAAATGAAAGTGACGTTGTATCGTTAATCAAGTGCTCGCCAAGCAAGGTAACTTGGTTCGACTTAGTATCAAATTTATTAAACCCTGGTTCACCTGCGTAAACATCTTGGTCGGGTAAATAAGTGCCGTCAGCCAAAGGCAATAATGTGCCTTCCACAGGAATAAACTGCGCTGCTGTATCACTAGCAGTATCTTGGAATAACCCGATTAGCGTTAGCGTTGTATCGTCAGAAGGCATGAAGGAAAGTGACGGCATGAATACTTGGGTGTCATCGCTAACATAATCAACCTGAGAGTCAGCATTACGATATATACCAACAAAACGCCCCATCCACTTATCATCTTCAGACAGGCTGCCGTTTACATCCACCCCAACTTGCGCGCGGTCGAAGTTTCCGTAGGACAACACCACTTCGCTTCCTTTGCCTAACGTGGGCGTTTTTGACACATAGTTCATTATGCCACCGGGAGAGCCCTGACCGTAAAGTACAGAGGCAGGCCCCTTAAGCAACTCAACCTGTTCCATTGTGTAAATTTCAGCTCGCGTAGAATTATAGCTGCCAAACAACTCTTGAATTGAGTCGCGATAGCGCGGAATACTTAATCCTCTGGAAGAGATTGAATCGACTCGGGTGGCGTATCCGTATGACTCCCCCGTCACGCCCGCCATATAGGTGGCAGACTGAGAAAGATTTAACACACCTTTTTGCTTTAAATCTAATGCGGTTTCAATGGAAATTGTACGGGCGAGTTCAACAATCGGTGTATTTGTTTTTGTTGCGCCAAACGGAGAACGCATGCCCACTACTTCAATCTTTTCTACTGCATTCGCTTCTGCTTTTTCCGCTGTTGCTTCTCGCTTATCTATAGCTAAGCCAGCGCCACTTTTATCTTCCTGAGCATGTGCGTGAGACACTAAGATAGCCGCTACCGCCAAGCTGAGTAATTTCTTATTCATGTTGAGTGCTTTCTGTGATTTATTTTTAAGACCCATCAATTCGCCTATTACAAGAATGAAGTGAAATGAAGGCTGCATTAGTACTTTCGTCTAATTTAGCAAAAATTTACACAAATGATAACCAGTATCATTCACATTAACATCAATAAGTAACAGAAAACGCGTTAACCGAGGTTGTTAAGTAACATAAAGATACGCGCATACAAAAAAGCCGAACTAACAACGTTAGCTCGGCTTTAACTCTCATGAGAAGTGAAAGGCTAATGACTATGCCGCTTCACTTTCCTGTTCAGACTCAACCACTTCATGGCTTAACAAGTATTCAAATGCAGCAAGCGATGCTTTCGCGCCCTCACCCATCGAAATAACAATTTGCTTATACGGTACTGTTGTTACGTCACCGGCTGCAAATATACCCGGCTCAGATGTATGACACTTAGTATCAACGATAATTTCGCCATACTGTGTCATGTCTACCGTGCCCTTCATAAACTGACTGTTTGGTACTAGTCCAATTTGAACAAATACACCTGCAAGTTCACGGGTGTGCACTTCGTTAGTTGAGCGATCTTGGTATTCAATTGCGTTCACTTTGCCATTTTCAGCAGTAATTTGGCGCGTTGCCGCGTTCTTGATAATGGTAATATTATCGCGCTTTTGAGCTTGATCGATAAGTACCTTGTCCGCTTTTAGTTCTGGCATAAATTCAAATACCGTCACCGATTTTACAATGCCTGCAAGGTCAAGTGCCGCTTCAATACCTGAGTTACCACCGCCAATGACCGCTACGTCTTTACCTTTGAAGAAAGGGCCGTCGCAGTGTGGGCAGTACGCAACACCATTACCGATGTTCTCTTTTTCGCCCGGAACACCAAGTTCTCTCCAGCGGGCGCCTGTCGCAACAATAACCGTACGAGTGCGGATCTGTTCGCCAGAAGAAAGCGTAATGGTTTTAATATTGCCTTTCTCAATGCTATCAACGCGTACGTGCTCTTTGAGCGTAATGTCGTAATCGCGTACGTGCTCCATCAAGTTACCAACAAGCTCAGGGCCCGTTGTTTTAGGTACTGAGATAAGGTTCTCGATACCCATGGTATCTTTAACTTGGCCGCCAAAAGTTTCAGCAACAATGGCAACTTTAAGGCCTTTACGGGCACTGTAAATCGCCGAAGCAACGCCTGCTGGACCACCACCGATAACCGTTACGTCTTGAAGTGGTAACGCATCGCCTTTGTTTGCTTCTTTAAGGCTAGGGTCGCGTTCAATTAACTTGTTGATAAGCACAGAGGCATCAACTTTACCATTCGCGAATAGCTCGCCATTAAGGTATACGCTAGGAACACCTTGGATGTCGCGCTCTTGAATTAGATTTTGATATAACCCGCCGTCGATCATTTCGGTCTTGATGTTAGGATTAATCAAAGCAAATTGATTAAGTGCCTGTACGACTTCAGGGCAGTTGTGACAGCTTAAGCTAATGAACACTTCAAAATTAAGTGGTTCATTCACCGCTTTCACCATCGACTTAACGCTATCGTCTAGCTTAAGTTCAGTACCCGCTGCATGCAGCATGGCAAGTACAAGCGAGTTAAACTCGTGACCGCCAGGGATACCAGAAAAACGAATTCCCGTATCTTCGCCATCAGCTTCCAACAAAAAGCTGATTGCACTGCGCAACTCACCATTTGTGTCACGCTCTTCTACGTTTAATTTTTCGCTTACTGAAGCAATGTCGGACAGAAACGTCACAAGCTCTTCACGCTTGCTATGTTCACCGGTCTGTACGACAAAGGTTACGTTTTTTTGCATTGACTCTGCATATGATTTCAATGCTTGTAAAATTTCTTTAGTTAACACGGTTATTCTGCCTTATTTTCGACACGCCGATCCCCGCCAACCTTTTGAAGGGTCAACAACATAAGCGGAAATTGGAAATTAATATCAGGGAGTGGAGACCCACTCCCTACAAATTATTTGCTTAATACTGTGCAATGCACGAAGCGCTGAGCTTTCATATATTAAGCGCTAAGCGTGCTGCTTAGATTTTGCCTACTAGGTCAAGTGAAGGTGCTAGAGTTGGTTCGCCTTCTTTCCACTTAGCTGGGCAAACTTCACCTGGGTTGTTTGCAACGTACTGAGCGGCTTTAACTTTGCGTACTAGGTCATCTGCGTCACGGCCGATACCTTCAGAAGTGATTTCCATCGCTTGGATGATGCCTTCTGGGTCAACAACAAATGTAGCGCGGTCAGCAAGACCCATAGTTTCACGCATACAATCGAAGTTACGAGTGATTTCGCCTGTTGGGTCGCCAATCATTGCAAATTTGATCTTGTTGATCGTGTCAGAAGAATCGTGCCATGCTTTGTGAGTGAAGTGAGTGTCAGTAGATACTGAAAATACTTCTACGCCACGTGACTGAAGTTCTTCGTACTTGTCCGCGATGTCGCCAAGCTCAGTTGGACAAACAAATGTGAAGTCAGCTGGGTAAAATACGAAAACTGCCCATTTACCTTTGATGTCTTCGCTGCTTACGTCTACGAATTCGCCGTCTTTAAATGCAGTTGCTTTGAAAGGTTTGATAGCAGTATTAATCAATGCCATGTTTAATTCTCCATTTGGTTTAAATTATTTTCGCACGTTAAACACATACGAATACAAACTTTACGTTTATTGTGTCGACATGGTTTTGCAGTTTTGTGAAGATAATCACTTAACGCGAAATTCATGTCTCTCGAAACTGGTGATAAGAATAGCGTGCACAATCACAAAAAACTAATTGGTAAAAATGAATCGCTTAATCAGGTTATTGAATTGAACGATGAAAATTGAGCCAAAATAGATTGATTGTTTTGCAATACGGTTTCACCGGCTAAATTCTGCTGAATGAGAAAACTATGACCCATTCCCGACTACAGCGCATCTCCCACGAAATAATGCTAATCGATGGACACGCGCCATCTCGCACTTTGACAAAGCATGCAAAAATGGAGGCCAGCCCCTTTGTTTTCTACAGAGGCAGTGCGCAGCTGTTTTACGCTGATATAAAAGCTGGCCTTATCAATTTTCCTAAAGAATGCGAGACAGTTCCCCTCACCAGCGTGATGGGAGACTGTCATACCTCCAACTTTGGCTTTCTCACAGAAGAAGGGTCTCACGGAGATACAGTGATCTTCTCACCCAACGACTTTGATGATGCGTGCGTCGGCAAAGCACATTGGGATCTGCTACGTTATCTCACTTCATTGCACCTTGCCCAGATACATTGCCTAGGCGCCGTTGATGGAAAGTATGCGTGCGATAGCATCGACATCACTAAACCTGTTGTCAGCCACCAGCAGGTTATTAATGCGCAATACGCATTTGTTGAGCGTTATGTAGAAACCTGTAGCCAAGTAGTAGAAAACGCCATGGTGATCAATGAAGCCATAGACTACTGCCCAGATGCCGTGCCAAGCAAGCTGACCAAACTATATAAAAAAGCCAAAGCCCGCAGCGCAGGAGGAGAAGACTTCACGATTAAAAGTGCGCTGGCTAAAGCCGTTCATTTTGATGGCAAGACCTTGGGGTTTAAGGCCAACAGTGAAAAATTTTCTACCCTAAGCCCACAAGAATACGCCACGCTACTAGAAGCTTTTGCTCCCTACATGGACGATGCGGTAGTCGATATAGTGAAACGCCTTGATGCGGGCACCGGGTCGGTAAATATGGCGCGCTACTACTTTATAGTAGGACCAGCAAAACCACATAATTCAGCAAGCTTTGCGTATTGTCATATTGTAGAGGTTAAGCAACAACGTGTTGCTGCGCCTATTTATTACTTTCCAGATTTTAACCCGGTTAATCGCCTAAATGCTGCACACCTTACAGCTCGATGCCAACGAAGAATGCAACGAAAACCCGACTTAGTGCTTGATGAAGTTAAGTTTGAAAATGCGCATTACCTGGTTCGCTCCCGACATCACGCTAAAGTGGGAATCGACCCACAAGATATTGCAATGGGAAATAAAGCGATAAATGGTGGCTTTGAGTGTAATACCAATGCACACAGATAATCGCCCACTCAGAAGGCGCTGGCAAGTTTCCTAGCGAAGCGTGGGAATGCAGGAATGGCTGTTCCCTTTCAAATTCCCAGAATGAAGCTAGGAAGCTTGCCAGACCTTCCCGGAGGGCGAGTTTAAAATGTCCGTACTCTTTGTTGTGTTACCTTGATGTAGAGCCACTATACCTGCGGCAACACGCCGCGATTACGAACATTTTAAATCTCGCTGCGTGGGTGATTATCTGTGCGGATTGGTATCTTGCCGAATTGTGCGGGTATAGCCTTGCGCTAGCTCACTGCCGAGGCGATAGAAGAAGTACACGATTCGCGTCGTCAGCATCAACATCTTTTTCTCAAGTAAAAAGCCTGCTCGTAAAAATAGCAAATCTTTATACAGAACAAGTAGTTGATGATCATGCGCTGTTCACTCGTGCGCTGAAATAAAGATATCAATAAAAAGCGTATTTTTTACCCGACGAACTGTTGTCATAGTCGTGTCGTTAGCATTACTTAGCACCTATATTAGCTTTTGGTTAAGAGTTAAAGGTATGAGTAAACTTACCTGCAGATAATAAGAACTTGATATTTAAGTAATATTTTAAAAACAGCTTGAATAAGGTTTAGTCATTCCTGTCCTTTACAAATGCCCTTAGTGTAGTTCAAGCAATAAGAAAATTGCGCTTCACATATCACTCTGTTTTTTCTATTTCGGCAAAAGCAGAAGCAGTAATTATGTGAATTAAAAATAATGAAAACTACAAAGGGAAAATGACGTGAAAACATCATTAACTTTACTATCTGCAGGAATCATTTCTGCACTTTCTTCAACCGCCATCCAAGCTAACGATTTAGTCATTAGCGGTGTTATCGATGGACCGTTAAGCGGTGGTGTTCCAAAAGCAGTTGAACTTTTCGTAGTCAATGACATAGCAGATTTATCTACCTATGCCCTTGGAACTGCAAACAACGGCGGCGGTACTGATGGCGAAGAGTTTACGTTTCCAGCTGGTGCGTCTGCAAGCGCTGGTACTTATATCTACGTAGCATCAGAAATTGATGGATTTACTGCGTTTTTCGGTTCTGCACCAGACTACGATACTTCATCAATGGGTATTAATGGTGACGACGCTATTGAGCTTTTTAAAGATGGCAGCGTTATTGACACGTTTGGCGATATCAACACCGACGGTAGTGGCACCACGTGGGAGTACTTAGACGGTTGGGCATACCGAACGTCAGGTCAAACAGCAAATGGCGGCAGTTTCGAAGCATCTAACTGAACTTACAGTGGTGTTGACGCGCTTGATGGCTCGACCACTAACACTGACGCTGCAACGCCGTTTCCAGCGGGTACATTTAACACTGAAGGTGGCGGTGACGTTGTAGAAGTTCCAGAAGAGCCTGCTGTTGAGCTAGGTATTTGCGGTGCAGACGCGACACTTATTAGTGCTATACAGGGCAGTGAAAGCAGCTCTGCTGAAGTTGGCAATAACGTTATAATTGAAGCTATTGTAACTGGCACACGTGCTGGCGGCTTCTTTGTCCAAGAAGAAGCGTCTGATTACGACGCTGACGACGCCACATCTGAAGGCTTATTTGTAGAAGGTTCTGTTGACGTTGAAACAGGTAACCTGGTTCGCCTTTACGGTGAAGTAGAAGAAAACTACGGTATGACCACACTTGCTATGGATAGTGATGTGGCTGCACTTGATTGTGGTACAGCGGATGCTGTAGCAGCGGTAGAACTTTCTATGCCGTACGAACTTGACCTTGAAACCGTTGAAGGTATGGTTGTTAGCGTGACTGATGCAACAGTGACGAGTACAAACAACCTATGGCGTTTTGGTGAAATCGTTGTTAGCGACACAGTTAAACGCCAACCAAGCGACGTAGCTGCGCCTCTGTCAGAAGCTTATACTGCGGCAGAAGAAGCGAGCGAAACAAGCCTTCTTACAATCGTAAGATAACAGCAGCTTGCAGTACCCAGACGCTCTTAATTACTTCCCTACTTTCAGCTACGCTAATGCCATTCGCATTGGTGATTCGGTTTCTGCTGCTGGCCCACTAAACTACAGTTTTGGCACTTACAGAATTAATCCAAGCGACGTTATCGAAGTAACGTCTTCTCGCGAAGCAAACCCAGTGGTTACGGAAGGCAACCTATCTATTGCTACGTTCAACGTGCTTAACTACTTTAATGGTGAAGTAGATGCAAATGGCGACGTAACTTTCGATTATGACGAAAACTGCGGCGCAGACGATGAAGTGGCGTTTGAATTGCAACAGGGTCGTATCGTCGAAGCTATCGTTAACCTTAACGCAGACGTTGTCGGTTTGATGGAAATCGAAAACGATGGTTTTGGTGAAGATAGCGCTATCCAATCTCTAGTTAATGCTATTAACGCCGAACTTGGTGAAACCGAGCAATACTCATTCATCGCAACCAGTGATGGCAGTGAAATTGGTACGGATGCGATTACTGTAGGCTTGTTATACAAAGCTACAGTAGTGACGCCAGAAAATGATGCCATGGTAGTTGCTATGCCAGAGCAACAAATTGATGAAGATAGCCTGGCACGCATGCGCCCAAGCCTTCTTCAATCGTTTGTACACACTGAAAGCAGCAAATCGTTCCTTGTTGCCGTGAATCACTTTAAATCAAAAGGTTCACAGTGTGCAGAAGATGTGGCAGAAGCGCCGTCTGAAATTACCACGATTCAGGGTAGCTGTAACGCACTTCGTGTATCGGCAGCTATCACATTAGGCAACGCGCTAAGTGATGAGAGCCTGCCAGAGCGCAAGGTTATCTTAGGCGACTTAAACGCTTATAGCGCTGAAGGTCCATTAGCTGTACTTACCGATTACACACCTGAGTCTCGTGGATACACTATTACGACTGCGGTCAATACAGGTATGGATGAAGGCTCGTCAGTGGACGTAGAGTCTAGCTTCGGCTATCACAACTTGGCTGAAGAGTTTGATGCAGAAGGCTTCTCATATTGGTTCTACGGAACTGAACAGGTAGGTAGTTTAGATCACGTACTAGCAAGTGAAGCCATGCTTGAAGACGCCATTGACGGTGCTCACTGGAACATCAACTCAGTTGAAGCTTACCAGTTGCAGTACGATCAAGCGCTTCGTTATTACCCAGATGAAGACGGTTACGCCTTTACTGATGTTGGTCCATTTAGAAGCTCAGATCACGACCCATTCATCGCAACCTTTGACCTACAAGCAGACGTAGTTGAAGAGGAAGAAGAAGAAAACAATGATAGCTCAGGTGGAGCAATGGGAGGAATTCTTGCCCTGCTAGCTGCAGCGATTGGCTTTCGTCGTCGTTCGACTACTGTTAAGAAGTAAAAAGTGAAAGAATGAAGTACACGCGTAACGGGTGTGCTTCATTCACATAAAAAAAGCTGCCTCAATGGAGGCAGCTTTTTTATTGGTACTCTTTCCAATGACAGTCTGTGTAGTAACCGTTATGCTTTAACAGCCACCACACCAACTAAGTCAGCAGCGTTACTGTCGTCCACTTCTATACCTATTCGGCTTATGTACTGATCCCGCTTTTCAGCCTGGGTTGGCGACAAGTCGCTACTTAGAAGAAACTTCGCCGCTTTATAGGCCGCTTCCATCTGCTCGTCTGTTAAATTATCCCCTAAGTGAATTTGAGTAATAACTTTTAACAAGCTAAGCGCAACTTGTTTGTCTTTAGGCGACAGTGTTAGTGCCTGGCGTAAATTGTTGAAGGCTGGCGACAACCGATTCTCTTTGTAGTTAACCGCAGCCATTTGCTTAAGCTCTTTTGTGGTAAATTGAATTTCAGTACGTTCAATCGATTCTTGATTCAGGTATTCATTTACCACTTGAGAAGTAAACGTGTCCCCCTCAATTTGCTTTCTAAGCTTATCTAATATACTCACACAGTGTTCACGCATTCCTAGCTCGTGAAATGCTTTCATTTTATCGAGGCTATCTTCCATCGAGAGGCCGTCGGTAGATGCCGAACGATCCTTCATCAACTTTTCAGCCCCTTTTTTGTCGTCTCGCAAGCACAAGACACGCGCTTTTACGACGTCAATCTGCTCGCCAAGCTGAGACTGCATGCCCTTTTGTTGTTTCAATTCTTCCAGTTCAGATTCTGCGCGTTTCATATAGCGTTCGCCTTCTGTACTGCCAAGACTTGTGGCTAAATCAATGGTTGAACGAATAACATTGAGCGTTAGCTGAGGTGAGTCATGAATAGAATTTTTAGCAAACTTTGCCATATTTTGAACGGCTGAAAGTTGCCCTGCCTTATCGTGGTTCAATCGAGCAAGATCCCATAACCGTTTGTTACGCTCAATATTGCGAGGTGCTAGCCTACTCGCCTCTTTCATTTGTTCGTAGGCAATATCGAACTGCTCTTTCTCAATAAAATACTGAGCAAGCAAGTCAAAGGTTAAGAATCGCGTGTCGTGGCGCTGCAATAAGTCATCAACCAGTAGCTGGGCTTCTTCTAATTCATCTTGTCGAAGCAACGACCGGGTTAAACCAATGTGAACCCACGCATGATCCATGCTCTGCAATAAGCTTCTAAAGTAGTCTTCCGCAGTTTGATAATCGCGAAGCTGCAATAAGCAATCACCAATTAAGCGTTTAATTCTGGTGTGATACTCCGATAGCGAAGGATCTTTTAACTGGCGCTCTGCATAGTACATAGCGGTGGAATAGTCCCGCACCTGCATACAATGAAGCATTTTATGTAGCTTTAACCTTATTTGGATAAGGTATTCCAAACGCAGCTCAATTTTGTTGCGCTGAAGAGGTTTGACCCAAAAGTCATCCGGTTGCAATTCAACAATACAATTAACCAATTCAGGCGATGTCTCTGCACTGAGAAAAATGACCGTGGTGGTGTCGTTGATGTGATTGAGGTGTTTTAATTCTTCAAAAAGGTGAAAGCCATCTTTGTCGTGACTGACGTTAAACGCCAGTAAAACAAAGTCGTATTGTCTTGCAGCACATAACCTTTTCGCGTGAAAGGCATTAAAAGCACTGCTTACGTTTTTTATTCCAATTTCATGCAAAGCTGATGACACTACATCATGTACAAGCCCCTGGTTATCGATAACCAGCACATGTAATTCTTCTCTTGGGGTTGGGGCAGGTATTTTTTCCAGCATTTACCAATCACTTCTAACGTCTTTTCCCTAAGCGTCGTAATAGAATACTTGCTATTGCGACGGCACAATGTTGCGCGAGCTGTGCGCGAGAGGAGTTGGCCCATAATTCAAACCAGTTTTGTAATAATAGCGCGCATACAGCCTAAACTTATTATACATAAGTCTTGGTTTTTAGATACACGTGCGTTTCACAACGTGATTAGTGCTTTTATCGAGGCGGATCAATCGCGTCGTTAACGCTTCCGTTAACCCTAAACCAACCTGCAACCGAGTGACGGCTGCGGGCAGCAGGTAATACTTCATGAGGGAATTGTTCGCTCAAAAAGACAACGAAAGTACCTTTCGTTGGCAGCACCCTTGTTCCAATTAGATCATTTTCATCAGCGTAGAGCACGAGTTCTCCCCCATCTTCTGAAGTCCAGTCGTCATTCAAATAGGCGACTAAAGACAACACGCGATTGCCCTGACCTTTAAACGCATCTACATGGCGTTTGTAAAATTTACCCGGCTCATAGCAGGCAAAATGACTTTCAAAAGAAAAGAGCCCCATAAAAAGCGAACGATTTACATACTGCTGCAAGGCTTCACACCACGAAAGCCACAAAGCGCCTTCGCTAGATGAACCTGTAATCCAGCAAATCTCGTCCCCTCTAACTTTTTCAGCCTTTTGATAATTCTCTGCGCGACCAATACCTGCCGCTTGATATTCAGCTTCAGAGATTGAACGCTGGCAGGCCAAAAGTGCTTGTGTAATGAAATCAGGTAAACCATGCTCTTGAATAGAAAAGCCTTTCGTGACTAAGTCATCGACGATATTTTCAAATATGGCTTCATCGAAAACGTGAAGAGGCTGATACGACGCAAGTTGTTCTCTATTCATCAGAGCATTTCTACCTTTGAGCGGTTAACTAATCGTGTAGTTAGGAGCGGGTTGTGTATGTTAAAAAACTAGCGAACTTATACGCGGGGTTGAATCCTATAGCAATTGCATCACCGCGCTATTTTTTTATCGATAAAAGAAAAATTATTTGTCGTTAAGAAGTCGCACGCTTCTTGCTTATTTAATATCAATTTTAAAGTGAGCAAATGACGGTAAAGGTAAACTAAATCAATAAGTAAACCGAGGTGTATATTTTAACAGGGTTGATTGAGAGACTTTTCTTCTGCCCTTGTTTCCGTTGCCATTACGTCTGCACATACGGATTGTAATTAACAGTTGAAAAACGCATGGCAAGGCGGTTTAGTAAAGATATACGCAATGTACGTATTAAAATTTTTAGCAAAAAGAGTAACTCATGAGTCAAGATCAAACACAAATAGAAGAAACGGAACATCATCTAGACTTAAGAAACTTGAGACTGGACGACTACAACGATGTTAAAGCGTTAATGGATGAGGTATACGCCAACGTTGGAGGCGCATGGCCTTACTCTAACTATAAAGCCCAAGTTACTACATTTCCCGATGGGCAAATATGTATTGAAGATAAAGGCAAAGTGGTCGCTTTCGCCATTTCAGTGATTGTAGATTATGACCAGTTTGGGGATAAACACAGCTACGATGAAATTACGGGTGATGCTTATTTGACCACACACGATCCTAACGGTGATGTGCTTTATGGTGTTGAAGTAATTGTTTCACCCGAGTATCGAGGACTACGCCTTGGTCGTCGTCTCTACGAAGCGCGTAAAGAGCTCTGTCGAAATTTGAATCTAAAATCCATTATGGCGGGCGGTCGAATCCCGAACTACAAAAACCATGCGCATGAGCTGTCGCCTTATGAATACATTGAGCAAGTTAAGCTCAAAGACATCTACGACCCGATTTTAACTTTTCAACTTTCAAATGGATTTGAAGTCAAGCAAGTCATGTCGGCATACCTTCCAGAGGATGAAGCCTCACAGGGTTATGCGACGCTACTTCAGTGGCACAATATTTATTATGAACCGGGCACGCCTTCCCTCATCGCCAGCAGGAAGACCAGCGCGCGAATCGGATGTATTCAATGGCAAATGCGTTACTTCAATAATGTAGAAGAGCTTTTACAACAAGTAGAGTACTTCGTCGATGCCTTGTCTGACTATTCTTGCGACGTTGCCCTGTTCCCTGAGTTTTTCAACGCGCCATTAATGGGCCTAAGCCCGTCAGATTCATCAATTGATGCAATTTGGCATTTAGCGACCTACACCGATGAGATTTTAACTGCCGTGTCTCATTTGGCCGTATCGTACAATATTACGATTATCGCAGGTTCGATGCCTGTGGTAGAAGAGGAAGAGCTCTATAACGTCAGCTACATTTGCAAACGCGACGGCACGATTGAAAGCCAGTATAAGCTTCATCCAACACCTCACGAAAAAGAAGATTGGATAATGAAAGGCGGAAACAGCCTTAAGACATTTGATACCGACTTCGGCAAAATCGGCGTTTTGATCTGCTATGACGTGGAGTTTCCAGAGCTTGCGCGTATTCTTGCCGATCAGGAAATGCAAATTTTGTTTGTCCCCTTCTGGACAGATACCAAAAACGGTTATTTGCGCGTGCGACGCTGTGCGCAGGCTCGCGCTATTGAAAACGAATGCTACGTGGCAATTGCAGGTAGCGTAGGTAACTTACCCAAAGTGGACAACGTAGATATTCAATATGGGCAAACCGCGGTTTTCTCGCCAAGTGATTTCGCGTTCCCACATGACGCAATTGTCTCTGAGACCACGCCAAACACAGAAATGACGCTCATTGTTGATTTGGATTTGGATAAACTCACTAAGCTTCAAAATGAAGGCTCTGTGCGGAATTATCTTGATAGAAGACGAGATTTGTATCGCGTTGAATGGATCGGCGATAAGCAGTAGCGCTACGCTTTAAGGAAATTCTCGGATTTTATGGCTTATGTATAATTGACATTGAGCATAAGCCGTAGAATTTCCTTTAATTTAGCGATAACATGCTTTAGCGCGCAAATATAAATGTGCTGTCTTCTTATTGAGTTAAAGCATCTAAATGCGATGAAGCTAGCACTACATAACGAGATTATAAATTTACTATGGCAAATAATTCGAAAAACGATGAGTTTCCAACCATTAGATTGGATGATGAAGACCGTCGTGATTACCAAACAAAACGTCAGGCGGCGCCAACAAAAGCAACGCCTCCACCTTCATCTGCCCCATCAGCAAACCGCCAACCCTCTGGTGGTGGAAACGGTAATGGAATCTGGCTTGTATTCGTTGCCGTCATCGCCTTAGCCGCCTGTGGTGGTTGCTATTACCTGTACACCATGCTTGAGCAACAAAAAGTGGTTGCTGAGCAAGCGGAGCAGCGCATATTACAGTTAGAAAACAAGTTATCTGCTACAGGTGAAGAAATTGGTGAATCTACTGTTGCCCTGCAAGTTAAAGTTACTGAGCTAACCAACAAGACAAACGAGCTTTGGGAACAAATGGATAAGTTGTGGGCGTCAGCTTGGCGTCGTAATCAACAAGAGATTGCTGATCTTGGCGACCGCGTAGGTAACGTTCAAAACGCCTTGAATAAGAACATCAACTCAGTTTCAGAAAATGTAAAATCGCAAGCAGCGGCCATTGGCTCGGTTAAGAATCAACTTGCTTCGTTAGCTGATGAACTGCTCGCTGTTAATGTTCAACTTGAGCAAGCAGCAAGCGATAAACAAAGCGCTCAGCAAAGCGTACGCAATTTAACCGACAAATTGTCTGTGTTAGAGCAACGCAATACGACCTTATCTGGCCGCATTACCAGTTTGGAAAACGAAATTCGCGATATAGCAACCAAAGTAGTATCTAGCGGTGGTTCAACGGGTGGAAGTGGTTCGGCTCCTTCAGCTGCAGGTAACCAGTAAACCAGATTAAATCTGTTGCAATAGTATACAACCGAGAATAAAAACCACGGTTTAACGCATAAAAAAGAAAGGGGCGAATCGCCCCTTTCTTTTTGCCGTGATAATATTGCCCTCTTTTGAAACCTATAGGACCTAATGCGCAATGAGTGAGCAAGCGCCCAAACGTTTAAATAAATATATTAGCGACACTGGCCTGTGTTCTCGCCGTGAAGCGGATAAACTCATTGAGCAAAATCGCGTTACCGTTAATAACCAACCACCTGAACTGGGTACGAAAGTGGGGCCTGGTGACACTGTAAAGGTAGACGGTAAAGTTGTAGGCGCAGTTGCCTCAGACAAGTCAGATCGCGTATATATTGTCTATAACAAACCCATTGGTATCACCTGTACAACTGAGCGTCATGTCAAAGGCAACATTATAGACGCTATCGGTCACAAGGAACGTATTTTCCCCGTAGGAAGGTTAGACAAACCATCGGAAGGCTTAATCATTTTAACCAGCGATGGGGACATCGTGAACAAGATCCTGCGCGCTGAAAATGCTCATGACAAAGAATACGAAGTTACGGTTAACCAACCAATCAGTGAGCGCTTCGTCAACCGTATGTCTCGCGGAGTACCAATTTTAGGGACGGTGACGAAGCCTTGTGTGGTTAAACCCACGGGCAAAAATACATTTACCATTATTCTAACTCAGGGTCTTAATCGACAAATCCGCAGAATGTGTGAGTTTTTAGGGTACGAGGTCACCAAACTAAAACGAACCCGAATCATGCACCTTGAACTCGGCTCACTAAAACCTGGCCAGTGGCGTAACCTAACAAGCCGTGAACTAACTATTATGCAAAATGCAGTTCGCTCTTCTACAAAAACAGCGAGCAAAGTTGAGTTGCGTAAATAAATGAAACTACTACATTTAGTAGTAGTTTATTGATAAGACAATTTAAGACTTTGAAAAACGGACATTATCATTTTTTTCGGTAAAGGATTTTCCCCCTAGTGCTGAAATATTGGCTAACTACGATGTGTTTTTCGTGGTGGCTTCTGTTGTTATTGCAATATCTGCTTCCCTTATCTCTTTCGTTCTTTCTGCGAAGATGTCGCAAACAGAGTTGCAAAATGAGCGAGCATTTTGGTCGCTGGCATCAGCGTGCTTTCTTGGTTTTGGCATTTGGGCGATGCATTTTGTTGGGATGCTTGCCTATCAGCTCCCTATTGAGGTTTCGTACGACCCTTTCATAACCCTACTCTCTGTGTTACCCGCGATTCTTGCGAGTATTGTTGTGATGAGTAAACTGCCAAATAAAGCTAACTCGCTTTTGCTTCGAAGTTTATATATGGGGCTTGGCATTGGCAGCATGCACTACATCGGCATGATGGCAATGCAGATGAATGCCATCATGGCGTACGATGGCTGGTACTTCTCTTTGTCTATTGTGGTTGCCGTCGGTCTGGCAGGTATTGCTTTAAAAACCCATGAATATGTCACCACTTCGCAACTGCGAATACTTAAACAAATTGTTCCCGCCATTATAATGGGCAGTGCTATATCCGGTATGCATTACACCGGTATGCTGTCTATGCACGTATATGCACTGCCTTCTACGCAAATACTACAAGAGCCAGAAACCAAAAACCTCGCTTATTTGGTCATGCTAATGGTGATGCTTTTCGCGTTTACTATTCTTATTTTTATCGAGCTGCGAGCACGTACGTTACTGCTAGAGCGCTATAACGCGGTGTTAAATACAGTACAAGAAGGCGTATTGACTTTCGACAGTGCCGGCATGGTTGAATTTGCCAACCCTGTCGCGTTAAGCATGTTTGGTCTCGACAGTTTTTCTCCTCAGACCATTCACATACGCGAGCTTGTGAGCCCTTCTGAGCATGCCCATGAGCCACTCCTGATAGGATTAAAAAAAGCGGCAAAGAATAGCGCAGCGCACAACGTGCCTTTAACTTTGGACGGTATTCGGAAAAGCGGAAAGGTTTTTCCTTTAACACTTCGTATTAATTCGCTGCCGGGAAACCATATTTCATATGTGTGTACGGTAAAAGATTTGTCTGACGTCAAGAACCAAGAAGTTTTCGCACAAACGGTGTTTGACGCACTGCCTAATATGTTGATTGTAAAGCGTGCCGACAGCCTTTCGATTACCCATGTAAATGATGCGGGAAGTAAAATATTGGGCACCGACAAAGCGTCCCTCGTGGGGCTATCTGACTTTGATATATTCGACGAGGCGGAGGCCAAAAAATTTATATCTGACGATAAGCAATTACTTTCAAGTTCTGAAAAGCAAATCGTTAACGAATTCAAACTCAATATAGGTGGTGTGACGCGCTTTTTTGAGACCAAAAAGATTGTCATTGATGACAACTACGGCACCCCTCAATACATATTGGCACTATCCGAAGACGTAACAAAATGGCGGGAAGCTCAACAGACGCTTAAAACGTTAAACCGCCGCATGTCTATGGCCGCTGACGCAGCACACATAGGAGTATGGGAGTGGGACATCGCTACTAACGAGCTCATTTGGGATGAGTGGATGCATAAAATCTATAATGTCTCCAAAGCTACTTTTACTGGTCAGTTTAGTGACTGGGAAGACACAGTTCACGATGACGATATTGCCAATGTGAAGCAAAAGATAGAGCAATCAATAAAAGATAGCTCAGGATTTCACGCAATTTTCAGAGTGAAAGCCGCTGGCGACAAATACCGTCATGTTAGCGGTTATGGTCGCATTGAAGGCAACAAGATGTTTGGAATTAATGTTGATATCACCGAGCAAGTCGAAGCAGAACAGAAAATTAGAAAACTGGCAAATAGCGATACGCTAACAGGTTTAGCGAATAGGCTTGCCCTATCTACCTATATGCGAAATGAGCTTCCTCGATTAGAGAGAAACAATAAGGTGTGTACGCTACTTTATCTGGATCTCAATCGATTTAAGCCCATTAATGACGAATACGGCCATACAATCGGTGACGAAGTTCTTGTTGAGCTTGCACAAAGGCTTCAATCCATGTGTCGCGTGTACGATATTGCATCACGGGTTGGTGGTGATGAGTTTATCGTAGTAATCACCGAGCTAAGCACTGAATACAATGTAGAGACACTTAAAGCCCGACTTGCTAAAAAGCTTACACAGCCTATTACTACCACACAAGGCGCGTTCAGCGTTGGCGTTAGCATAGGTCACGCGAGCTATCCAGAAGAAGGCAAGACGCTAGAAGAGTTAATTTACATTGCAGATGAGCGGATGTTTGAAGATAAAAAGAAAAACATACCGTCGAACTAACGCGTAGTACAAACACAAGGTTAATTGGCTGGCTTCATACATGTACTAGGGCGTATTGCACTTTGCTGTACATTTTTGCAAAAAAAAAGCGCCCATTGGGCGCTTTTCTTGAAACCTAGTCTTATCGACGTAGACCTAGACGCTTGATAAGGTCAAGGTAACGCTCTGCGTTCTTGCCTTTAAGGTAGTCTAGAAGCTTACGACGTTGGCTAACCATACGTAGAAGACCACGACGTGAGTGGTGATCTTTCTTGTGATCAGCAAAGTGACCTTGAAGCTTGTTGATGTTGTGAGTAAGCAAAGCAACTTGAACTTCTGGTGAACCAGTGTCGCCTTCTTTAACGCCGTACTCAGCAATGATTTTTGCGGTTTCTGCTTTAGTTAGTGACATATCATTCTCCTAATATTAATGCTTCGCCGATCACTAATTCAGCAAAGCGGAATGAGCGCCGTATTATAATGACGTTTACAGACTTAGCAAGCCATAAACCGTCTTTATTTACCGGCGCAGCTACGATGGATAAACAACTCGACGTTTTGGGTTAACAAACACTTCTTGTTTAGGGATACCTTGGTCTTTCGGGTCAAGAACCCCTTCCCCTACGCCTAAGAAAATACCACTGGTATCGTCGCCATGGTAAACGCGGTAAGACACGCCTTCACTCAGCGTTTCGCTACAAGTCCCTTTTACAGATTGACCGTTATCAAAACGGTTTCTTTCAGCGTCGTTAATGGTCACAAAAGGTAAACGACTTACGGCAGTATCCATAGGAATCAATAAGTCATCCAGCGCTTTAAAGTCACCTTCTTCCAGTGATTCCTGAATTTCAATTAACTTGTCCAGCGAGACCATTTTATCCGTAGGATAGTCTGCTACTTCCGTACGGTGTAAGCGAGTCACGTAGGCGCCACAGCCAAGGTTCTGACCTAAATCATCCACGATAGAGCGAATATAAGTGCCCTTGCTGCATTTAATGCGCATTTCTACAAACGGCAGTTCAATACGCAGTACATCTAATTCATACACTTCAATATCACGAGGTTCACGCTCAATCTCTATACCTTGACGTGCATAGTGATAAAGTGGCTTACCTTGATGTTTAAGCGCTGAAAACATGGACGGGATTTGTTTACTCTTACCTAGAAACGCCAAGCACGCATCATGTACTTGTTCTTCGCTTACATCAACAGGCTTTTCTTCAACCACTTCGCCATCGGCGTCAGACGTGGTGGTGCGAACACCTAGTTGAGCGGTTACCTCGTAGGTCTTTTCTGCATCCAGAAGAAACTGAGAAAACTTCGTAGCTTCACCAAAGCACAGCGGCAACATGCCACTGGCAAGGGGATCAAGTGCGCCTGTATGCCCAGCCTTCGCAGCTTTATACAGCCAGCGCACCTTTTGAAGCAGTTGGTTAGATGACCCACCAAGCGGTTTATCAAGCAATACTATGCCGTTAATTTCACGGCCTTTACGACGTCTTGCCATTTACTCCTGCTCTTGTGGATCGTCTTTATCGCGCTTTGACTCATCTTTTGCGATGGTCTGAGACACAAGATTAGAGATACGCATACCTTCAACAATCGACTTATCTTCAAAGAAGTGAAGATCAGGCACTGAGCGCATGCGAATACGTTTAGCTAGAATACTGCGGATAAACTTTTTGTATTCTGCCAGTTTTTTAATTTGCGCTTTACCTTCTTCTTCGGTGCTGTTGTAGATAGTCACAAAGATTTTTGCATGTGCTAGGTCGCGCGACACATCTACGTCAGAAACCGTGATCAAGGGCATGTCGCCAACGCGGTGCTTGTATTCATTTTGCAGAATGCTCGCCACTTCTTTATGGACTTGCTGAGCGACTCTGTCGGTACGTGAAAATTCACGGGCCATTATACTCTCCTTTCCTTATTTAACGCAGGGCATGCGTGAAGCCTGTTTACTGTATACAGACAAAAACGGGAGCACTCGGCCCCCGTTTTTCACATGCCGAATTAACTAAGGCAATTAAATTTCGCGCTTAACCTCAACGATTTCGAAGACCTCGATTTGGTCGCCTACTTTCACGTCGTTGTAGTTCTTAACGCCGATACCACATTCCATACCGTTACGTACTTCTTGTACGTCATCTTTAAAGCGACGCAGTGATTCTAGTTCACCTTCGTAAATTACTACGTTGTCGCGAAGTACACGGATTGGGTTGCTACGCTTAACGTTACCTTCAGTAACCATACAGCCCGCAATTGCGCCCAGTTTCGGTGACTTAAATACGTCACGTACTTCTGCAAGACCAATGATCTCCTGCTTGAATTCTGGTGCAAGCATACCACTCATGGCCGCTTTCACTTCGTCAATTAGGTTATAGATAACGCTGTAGTAACGTAAATCAATTTCTTCAGCTTCTAGTACGCGACGCGCTGTTGCATCGGCACGAACGTTAAAGCCTAGTACGATAGCGCCTGATGCAGCCGCAAGGGTTGCGTCAGTCTCAGTGATACCACCTACACCACTACCTACAATGTTCACTTTTACTTCAGAAGTAGAAAGCTTAACAAGTGATTCAGAAATTGCTTCTACAGAACCCTGTACGTCAGCTTTAAGTACGATGTTAAGTTCGCTAACGTCACCTGATTCCATGTTCGCAAACATGTTTTCAAGTTTCGCTTTCTGCTGACGAGCAAGTTTAAGTTCACGTTTCTTCTGATGACGTTTCGCTGCTACTTCACGCGCTTTACGCTCGTCTTTAACAACGGCTGCGTCTTCACCCGCTACCGGGACACCAGACAAACCAAGTACTTCCACAGGCGTAGAAGGACCAGCAATCTTAATTTCATTACCGTTTTCGTCACGCATTGCACGAACACGGCCGTACTCTTCACCACAAAGTAGAATGTCACCAGCGCGTAATTGGCCTTCTTGAACCAATACAGATGCTACTGGACCACGGCCTTTATCAAGGCGAGATTCAATAACAATACCGCGACCTGGGCCTTCAGCTACTGCTTTAAGGTCTAGAACTTCAGCTTGTAGAACGATAGCTTCAAGCAATTCGTCTACGCCCATACCTGTTTTCGCAGAAACGTTACAGAACTGGTGCTCACCGCCCCACTCTTCTGAGATAACTTCTAGTTGAGATAGCTCAGTTTTAACGCGATCAGGGTCAGCTGTTTCTTTATCCATTTTGTTCACTGCAACGATAAGAGGTACGCCAGCAGCGCGAGCGTGCTGTACCGCTTCTTTCGTTTGAGGCATTACGCCGTCATCTGCAGCAACAACAAGAATAACGATATCCGTCGCCGTAGCACCACGAGCACGCATTGCGGTAAATGCGGCGTGTCCAGGTGTATCTAGGAACGTGATTTCGCCATTTTCTGTTTCTACTTTATATGCACCAATGTGCTGGGTAATACCACCGGCCTCACCGTCTGCAACTTTCGCGCGACGAATGTAGTCAAGCAATGACGTTTTACCGTGGTCAACGTGACCCATGATGGTTACAACAGGTGCACGTGTGGTTTTTTCACCGCCAGTGCCATCTGCCAACAACTCATCTTCAAGTGCGTTGTCGTTAACAAGCTCGTACTTATGACCCATTTCTTCAATTACTAGTACCGCTGTATCTTGGTCTAGTACTTGGTTAATGGTTGCCATTTCGCCCATCTTCATCATCGTTTTGATAACTTCGTTAGACTTAATTGCAAGTTTACTTGCAAGTTCGCCAACTGTGATGGTTGCGCCAAGCTTAACTACACGCTCTACAGGTGCGGCTGGCTTGTTAAAGCCTTGCTTAAGATGCTCACCCGCATTTTTCTTCGACTTACGACGACGGCGTGATGAACGCTCAACCTGCATGTCTTCTTCGTCTTCAGCTTCTTGAGCATAACGGTTAGAGTGCAAGTGAACTTCTTCAGCTTCTTCTTTCTTACGACGCTCTTCTTCTTCCTTCCAGCGACGCTCGTTCTCTTCAGCAAGTTTGCGCGCTTCATCAGCCGCTTTCTTCGCGTCTTCTTCAAGCTTCTTCTGCGCTTCTTCTTCTTGCGCTTTGCGCAGACGCTCTTCTTCCTGACGAGCCGCTTCAGCTTCCGCTTTTTCAGCTTCAGTTAGCTCAGGTTCGTCGGCTTTACGTGCTTCAGCTTCTTTTTTCGCTTGTTCTGCACGACGGGCACGCTCTTCTTCAGCAGCTTTCTTCGCTTCTTCAGCTTTACGCGCTTTCTCTTCAGCGGCTTTTTTCGCTTCAGCTGCTTTTTCTTCCGCTTCGCGCTTCAGACGAGCTTCTTCTTCAAGACGCTTCGCCTCTTCTTCCGCTTGACGCTGCTGTTCTTCAACATCGCTACGCTTAACGTAAGTGCGCTTTTTACGTACTTCTACTTTCACTTCTTTAGACTTACCAACACTTAGCGTGCTGGTTGTCTTACGCTTAAGTGTCATACGTGTCGGTTCAGCTGCGCTGCCGTGTTGCTTACTTAAATGATCCAATAGTTTTTGTTTCTCGTCTTCGTTTACCTGATCGCCGGCATTCTTAGAGATACCCGCGTCTTTAAACTGGCCAACCAATCGGTCAACGGTCGTACCAATGTCGCTGGCGAGCTTTTCAATAGATACATCTGCCATTACGTAATTTTCCCCCTGTTGACCTTACTCTTCTTCACTGAACCATACGATATTACGAGCCGCCATGATTAACGCACCGGCTTTCTCTTCGTCTAGTTCATCGATATCACTGATATCATCGGTACCTTGTTCTGCTAATTCTTCCAGGTCGGTAACACCGCGGCTGGCCAACACATAGGCCACGTGTTTACTCATACCTTCAAGATTTAATAAGGCTTCTGTAGGCTCTGCACCTTCAAGCGATTCTTCGTTCGCCAGTGCACGCGTGGTTAGGAAAGCGCGCGCTCTGTTGCGCAGCTCTTCAACCATTTCTTCATCCAACCCTTCAACCGCTAGAAGCTCACTTGCAGGCACGTATGCCACTTCTTCTAACGTTGTAAAGCCTTCATCTACCAAGACAGACGCGAACTCTTCGTCGATGTCCAAACCAGCAGTAAATAGATCAAGTACCTTCGCGTTTTCTTCTTCGTGCTTCTTGTTGAGATCTTCAACCGTCATCACGTTAAGTTCCCAGCCTGTAAGCTGGCTAGCTAGGCGAACGTTTTGACCACTACGGCCAATTGCCTGTGCTAGGTTGTCTGCTTCAACCGCTACGTCCATGCTGTTGCTGTCTTCATCAACAACGATTGACGCCACTTCGGCGGGAGCCATAGCATTGATAACGAATTGCGCTGGGTTTTCGTCCCATAACACGATATCAACACGTTCACCGCCAAGTTCCCCTGATACAGCTTGTACACGTGAACCACGCATACCAACGCACGCACCTACTGGGTCTAAGCGTTTGTCATTAGTTTTAACCGCAATCTTTGCACGAGAACCTGGGTCACGCGCTGCAGATTTAATTTCTAGTGTCTCTTCCGCAATTTCTGGTACTTCCAGACGGAAAAGCTCAACTAGCATGTCTGGGTGCGTACGGCTAATAAATAGCTGTGCGCCACGTGCTTCTGGACGAATAACGTAAAGAAGGCCACGTACACGGTCGCCCGGACGGAAAGTTTCACGAGGAAGCATGTCATCGCGGTAGATAACACCTTCAGCGTTGTTACCTAAGTCGATGATGATGTTGTCGCGGTTTACTTTCTTAACCGTACCTGTAACCAGCTCACCTACTTTGTCTTCGTACTCAGCAATCATTTGCTGACGCTCAGCTTCACGTACTTTTTGTACAATCACTTGCTTTGCGGTCTGCGTAGTTATGCGGTCGAATTTAATAGATTCAATCTGTTCTTCCACATAATCGCCGAGTTGTATCTCTGGTTCGTCGATTTGTGCAGCAGAAATCGTAATTTCAGCAAATGGGTTTTCCTGTTCTTGATCATCAGGGATAACCAACCAGCGACGGAATGTATCAAAGTCACCAGACGTTCTGTCGATGCTTACACGAACTTCAATTTCGCCTTCGTTTTTCTTTTTTGTTGCACTAGCGATCGCAAACTCTAGCGCTTCAAAAATTTTCTCTCTAGGCACTTGTTTTTCATTTGAAACGGCTTCCGCCACTAACAAAATTTCTTTATTCATTTTCGCCTCTCTTTTGCTTTCGTCGATGAAAGCAGAGCTGTTCCGTTAATCGAACGTGGGAACAACGTTACCTTTTTCGATATTCGCCACAGCTAACTGGAACTGCTGGCCATCCACTTCAATACTTACGATGCCATTTTCGCACGCGAGTACTTTGCCTTTAAAATTACGTCTGTCATCCATTGGCATAGACAAACGAATTTGAACCACTTCACCCACAGACTCGATATAGTGCTTCTCTTTGAAAAGCGGTCTGTCCATACCCGGTGATGACACTTCCAAGTTGTATTCAGTGCTAATTGGATCTTCAACGTCCAAAATTGCGCTAACCTGATGACTTACATCTGCACAATCATCAACGGTAATACCGTTTTCATGATCAATAAAAACGCGAAGAATAGAATGCTTCCCCGCTCGTACAAACTCGATCCCAACCAACTCAAAACCCAGTGCTTCAACACCTGGCTCTAGCATTTCGGTTAGTTTCTCTTCAAGTTTTGCCAATGCAAACCTCCAAAAACGAAAAAAGGGCCTAAAGCCCACCTGTCATCACCCGGCTCAGCGAGGCTGACTCCAGGTTTTAATACAACAAAAAGCCCCGGACTAGCGGGGCTTTTATTAAAATTCTGAACCCATACCTGCCAACAAGGGCAGTTGCAAACCTATGGGTAAAACCACCGTTAGGTGATAGCTTGCTAATGATAAGTGCGTTACTTTCCTGTACTGAGGGAGCCCGCTCTCATCACTTAATGAGCACATTATACGTATAGCCGTCGCATTAAGCAACAGCCAATAGGCGCAGACACTGGAGGGTGTCGATTTTTTCTGTGTAAAATTCGGCCTGCATGAAAGTATTTTAATTGCGGTTTAGTCCAGCAGACTTAGTCTTCGTCTTTAAATGTCGCTTTAATATCAAGAATTTTAGGCATAATTTCTATCATCAAATCGACAAGTCTGGGTTCGAAATGCTTTCCCTTTTGGCTTTGAAGAAAATCTACCGTTTTTTCAATACTCCAGGCGTCTTTATAAGGACGTTTGCTGGTTAAGGCATCGAACACATCAGCAATGGCGCAAATACGTCCCTCAATGGGAATATCTTCACCCGCAAGCCCTTTAGGATAGCCTGATCCGTCCCATTTTTCATGGTGGGTAAGCGAAACAGACTTTGCAACTTTCAACAACAAAGAATCGCCGCAATCACCAATGATTTCCGCACCAATCTCAGGGTGGTTTTTCATGGTGGCAAATTCTTCGTCTGTCAGCTTCCCTGGTTTCAACATTATACTATCAGCAATACCAATTTTGCCGATGTCGTGCATCGGTGCAGCATGAAGCAGAATTTCAGCCTGTTTATCTGTAAGTCCATAGGCAAGCGCAAGCTCTTTCGAATAATGGCTCATGCGCATGACATGCATGCCCGTCTCATTGTCTTTATATTCCGCCGCTCTACCTAAACGCTGTACAACTTGTAAACGGCTATCAAGTAGCTCGTCAGCTTGCACCAAACTGAGGTGGGTTTTAACTCTCGCTTTTACGATGGCCGGAGATATAGGCTTAGTAATGTAGTCCACAGCGCCCGCTTCGAAGCCTTCCGTTTCTTCGTGTTCATCATTTAAGGCGGTGACGAATATAACGGGAATGTGCCTTGTATCTGCTTGCTGTTTAAGCTGGCGGCATACTTCAAAACCCGTCAGTCCTGGCATCATAACGTCAAGCAATATCAAATTTGGCTGTCTAGTCTCAGTGAGCTTTAACGCTTCTTCGCCATTTCTCGCAAAAATAAGCTGATAATCATTAGCGAGAAGTTGCTTTAAAACCCTTAGGTTTACTGGCTCATCGTCAACGAGTAATAAAGTAGGTTTTGTGATTTCAATGTTTAACATGCCGCGTCTCTTGGCTACTTTAATTCTTGTATCAATGTAGAGATGCGCTCATGCGCCAACTCGAACTCAAAATCATCGATATCTAAGAGAATTTGAGTTATCTGTTCTTTGTGACTAGAACACCCAACTTCGCGTAAAAATGACAATTCATCTTCATCTACCATGTTTTGCTCTACACTATCGAGCATAGCCTCCAAATGACTCAGCAGCAATGCATTATCGATACTTTCATTAATGGCATTTTCGGCATACAGTGGCGATTCGCTAAGCATCAACTCGATTTTATCTAAGGCATCACGAAGACGGTTAACGTCTTCAATATTCACCTCTGATTTTAGAGCCTGAGCTTCAATTTCCCTGGTCGTATGATAGAAGGTGGTTAAGCAAAGATTACCCGATGTACCTTTTAAACCGTGTGAAAGTGTAGCAACCGCTTTATAGTCTTCGCGAATTGCCGCCCCCATTAAGTCGTCGACTTTATCCCTGCAGGTAGTAGAGAATTTATCCACCTCTTGTAGGACGGCCTCTTCACTCCCCCATAAATCGATGGCCTTCTTCAAATCCAACACGTTTTTATCAACTTTAAGCGCAGATGCTGGAGCATTTACTTCTAATGTGTCTGGTACCGAGTCGACCTGAAGCGTATCTATGTTAAGCACGCGAGCAATCTCGTCCATCAATTGAGGGAAATCGACGGGCTTGTTGGCGAACCCTTCCATTCCCGCCTGCTGCGCGGCATGTTTGTCCTGTACTAACACGCTAGCGGTCAGCGCAATAATGGGCGTAGGTGGTAAGCTATTTTCTTTTTCAAACTCTCGACGCTGTTTGGCTGCCTCTAGGCCATCTAACTTAGGCATCTGTAAATCCATCAGTACCACGTCAAACGACTTAGCGCGCATTTTATCTAATGCAATCTGTCCATCTGTTGCCGTTTCTACACTGTGGCCAGCGCGTTTTAGCAGCAACGAAAGCAACTCAAGGTTTTGCTGCACATCATCAACAACCAGTACGGTTAACGAGGTTTCAATACGTGCAGCTTTCGAGGAGAGCTCACTAGATACGTAATCATCAATTTCTACAACTTCTAGAGGAAGTCTGAAAGTAAAGGTCGTTCCTTTACCTTTTTCGCTAGTTGCACAAATATTACCGCCCATCAATTCAACTAACTGCTTGGAAATAGTTGTTCCCAGCCCCGTGCCGCCGTACTTTCGACTCATCGATGCATCTGCTTGAGAGAACGGGTCGAATACTCTTTCTACTTGCTCTTGCGTCATACCAATGCCGGTATCTGTCACGTCAAAATACACAAACTTTTCATCACTTTTGACATTGATAGTCACTTCACCCTCGTGAGTGAATTTAACGGCGTTGCCTATCAGATTGTTAAGTACCTGTCGCATTCGCTCCGGTACACCTCTATATCCGTTAGCTACCGAATCATCGACATTAAGTACAAGTCCAACTTTTTTGCGTTTGGCTTCTAACCAAAATGTTGAAATAACCAAATCCAACTCTTCGCGAATAAGGAAATCGCGATAATCTAAATCAAGCTTACCTTTATCTAACTTCGCGCTATCAAGTATGTCGTTAAGAAGATGCAGCAATGAACGTGCGGAACGGTTTATCGTGGTTAAGTGAGATTTTTGCTCTTCGCGTAAGGCTTCTCCTAACATGAGGTCGCTAAAGCCTATGATTGCATTCATAGGCGTACGGATTTCATGACTCATATTAGCAAGAAATGCGGTACGCGCAGCGGCAGCTTGCTCTGCTTTTTCCTTTGCCGCTTTTAATTCATTTTCCATCACTTTTCGATGTGTTATGTCAGATATGAAGCCGTCTACATAAAGCACCATGCCATCGTCGTCCTTAACCTGTACTCCATGCTCGATAACCCACTTCACCTCGCCAGATTTCGCGACAATTCTATATTCATATGAGAATTCGCCCACCTCAGGACTAATAGACGAAAGGCGTTCAACATCATCAGGATGGTAAAGATCGGTGAAAGAGCGCTTCGGGTTGGGCAAGGTAAAATCTTCAGGCGGGTATCCGGTTACCTCTAATACAGCATCACTAATAAATACCATGGGCCACCCTAGCATATTTAAACAGCGATAAGCCATACCAGGAATGTTAGAGATGAGGCTTCTAAACTTAGCTTCGCTCTCACGCAATGCATCTTCCATTTCCTTGCGTTTGCGTAAATCAGAAGCGAAAGAGACAAAAACGGGTTTTCCATCAATTTTTGTGTAGCCGACACCAAGGCGCACTGGTATGCGCTCACCATCTTTGCGAAGTACTTCTACTTCTCTTCCTGTACCAATAATTTGCTCAGTTGGTACTACTCGTTGACTGAAGAAGTCATCACCGTATAAATGACGTCTTTCAGGAGTTACTACCTCAGCTGCGTGCATACCGATTATTTCTTGCTGGGTATAGCCATAGATGCGCTCAACAGCGGGGTTAGCGGTTTTTATGATGCCTTTGTCATCAACGGTCAGGATGGCGTCGACGGCGGTATCGGTAATAGCACTTTGAATTCGCTCACTTTCAATGGCGCGTACCATTACATCGCGATATTTAAACAGAAGGCTAATGCCCAATACCATGGTAATTAATATCAACGTAACGATAGCAATCGAAATTGCTAGAAAAACAGCAATATCTGAAGACTGACCCGACGTTTCCATTCCTGGTGGCAATACGAATCTTGCTGCCGCCATCCCCGTATAGTGCATACCAGAAATAGCCAGTCCCATGACGATACTTGCAAGTAATACATGTTTTCCTAACAGCTTTTTACTTTTCGTAGCAGCTGTAATACCGAATTTAATCCACAGCGACAGCATGGCTAAACATACAGCTACCACAATAGAAAGGGCAAACATACCAAGGTCGTAACGAAGAAGCGGTGCCATTTCCATAGCGGCCATACCACTATAGTGCATAGTGCCAATACCAGCACCTACCAGTACACCACCTAATATTATTTCAGCGAGGCTAATACGGGACTTAGTTAAAAGGTGAAGCGCCACCCAAGCAGCGGCAATCCCGGGAACGGCAGAGAGCCCGGTAATCAGAGGATCATAGTCAACGGGCAGACATAAATCAAAAGCGGTCATCCCCAAGAAATGCATAGACCAAATACCACCACCTAATGCAACGCTGCCGGTGCCTAATAAGGTATTTCGTCGAAGTTTGTCTTCGGTGATCGCGGCTTGCCCTGCCACATTGAACGCCATAAATGAGGCAAACACAGCCACCATAAGCGATAGAATAACCAAAGGAAAATGATAAGCACCTTCTATTAAGGTAGCGTGTTCTTCAAAAGTAAAAAACGGGATATCATAACGCGGCCATACTACCTATTAGTTTAATTTTCAATGGTGGCGTGAGGTTAACTTAGCACACTAATTTACACAGTGTAGTAATTAATTCAAAATTATCGTGTAAATCAAGAAACGCTATTATGTTTTGTCGTATAAAAAGAAAAACCCAGCAAAAGCTGGGTTTTAAATGTGGTTGCGGGAGCAGGATTTGAACCTACGACCTTCGGGTTATGAGCCCGACGAGCTACCAGACTGCTCCATCCCGCGCTTGTACGGTAAGCTTGCCTATGCAATGCTTTGAAATTCTGGTT
>NZ_BJKJ01000021.1:0-76733 GCF_006538305.1 Alteromonas sp. KUL17 | reverse complement strand
GGTATGAAAAGCACGAAGTTCGGGCTTGGCTATGAACAGAATAAAAGCGTGAAAAAGCAGCGTCTAACGATACTGGTATTGCTGACGACGTTAGCCTCACTCGTGGCTATATTACTGGGTATGGTAGTCGTCTCTTCGAATAAACATCGGCGCTTCCAAGCCAATACCGAAACCAAGAGCGTGTTGTCATTCCATTACCTTGGACTCAGGGCAGTCGCTTGTCGAATACGATTTACTATGCGACAGTGGAAAGCTGCACTCAAATGGTACAGCTCCATAGTTGACGCAGCCTGGGCCGGAGGCATATGAAATTAAATTCGTGGGGATCCCTCAGACTCTGACCCCATTATTTAGGCTTTGGTGAGTGCGTCGTCGATATCTTTTGCGCTGTGGCGGTTTTCTAACTGACCATCGTCACCCCAAGTTTTATTGACAATACGGCCACGTTTAATGCCTTCTCGCTGCTCTAGTTGCTTAGCCCAGCGGACTAAATTGGTGTACTCGTGCACTTGAAGGAAAGTGGCTGCATCGTACAGATTTCCGAGCACTAAATTGCCGTACCACGGCCATATAGCCATGTCAGCGATACTGTACTCGCTACCTGCCATAAACTCATTGTTTGCTAAGTGCTTGTCTAGCACATCTAACTGACGCTTAGTTTCCATGGTAAAGCGGTTGATAGGATATTCCATTGGATATGGCGCATAGCTGTAGAAGTGCCCGAAACCACCGCCTAAGTAAGGCGCTGACCCCACCTGCCAAAACAGCCAGTTGAAACATTCCGCCTTTGCATGGGCGTCTTGCGGAATGAACTTACCGAATTTTTCCGCCAAATAAACTAAGATTGACCCAGACTCGAATAGCTTGGTTTCTGGTGACGTTGTCGTGTCGACCATAGCAGGAATTTTACTATTCGGATTAACGTCAACAAACCCAGAAGAAAACTGATCGCCCTCACCAATGTTAATCAGCCAAGCGTTGTATTCTGCTTCGCTCACTCCAGCTGCCAACAACTCTTCAAGCATGATGGTAACTTTCTGACCATTAGGCGTAGCTAACGAGTATAGCTGCAAACCATGTTCACCATTAGGACGAGCCTTCTCATGGGTAGCGCCTGACACAGGACGATTAATGCTGGCCCACTTGTTGCCGTCATCTTCAGCCTGAGTCCAAACTTCTGGTGGTGTGTAGTTACTTTCTGTCGACATAGCAATTCCTTTAAATGACTTTATCGTTAAGGTTAGTGCAATACATAGCTACTAAGAACAGCTTTTAAAGACTTATAGCTCAACGGTGTCGACTAATAAACGGCAATATACGTTTATTGACATAAAAATGTATGGTCCGCCTCGCTTTATCCAAAGCACGGCTTTATGAATAAAAGGCGAGCAGTCCGTTGCCCGCAAACTGGTACTATCGATAGTTGCCATAAACTTTTGCCAGCGATAACCGTGGCAGAATCGATAGTGTGTAAGAAGGATTAGCCGCGAATTACTTAACCTCGTAGTAGGCATCAATTAAGTCGGATTCATCCAGATAAGCAAACATTTCACTTTGCTCATCCATTGGGCTTTCTGAAACTGTACTAGCAGCCGTTTTAGCAGCCTTTTCATCTTGTGCTGCAACATCAACATTAGGTGCGTCGCAAGCTGAGAGTGTTGTAAGAGCGGCCATAACTAATGACGTAGAGAATGAGCGCTTAATAATTCGCGCGTAGAAAGGACTTACCTTGTTTTTTAACGTGGTCATCAATAACACCCCTTGCTCCTTGTTGTAACTATAAAGAGGTGTATCAATCATTGTGCCAACAAGAATTAATTATTTAATAACAGTAGGTTAGGAGATTATTAACGAGAATACATATAAGCAACACATAGGAAATGTTGCGCATAGGCAACACCATATTACATTTGGTTGGAGTTCGGCCGCGAAATGGATGAAGTTCGAGCAGTGAGACGGTGGCTTACTTCAGATTTTGCGTTGTAAGTCATGGTGAAAGCGTTGCTCACAAGTACAAAAAAAGCAGGCTAAGCCTGCTTTTTTATAACGTTAATGGATACTAGATGCTTACCCGCTTGTAAGGGCGGTACTCTGCTTTCCAGAAGTTACGCTCAATGCTAGCGCGCAATGCGTCGTCAGACATTTCAAGAGCAAGTCCCTGTTCCATCGCTACTCTACCCACCTCAAAAGCAATCTCTCTGCTAATTTCTGCAATGGCAGCAAGGGGTGGCAATAGTGAACCCTGACCCGTGTTGACTAATGGCGACGCTGAAGCAAGTGCGTTACTTGCAGCCATCAGCATTTCGTCACTAATTAGCTTCGCTTTAGATGCAACAACACCAAGGCCAATACCCGGGAAGATGTAAGAGTTGTTGCATTGAGCTATAGGAAATATTTTCCCATCGTACTCTACAGGCTTGAACGGACTACCTGTAGCGATAATCACTTCACCTTCTGTCCATTCAATCACTTGCTCAGGACGCGCTTCAACTTGTCGTGAGGGGTTACTTAACGGGAAGATGATTGGCAGCTCACAGCCTTGCTTCATAGCACGGATAACTTGTTCAGTGAACAAGCCTGGCTGGCCTGAAACACCAATAAGTACGTCTGGCTGCGCGCAGTGCATAACATCAAGTAGTGACGCATAATCTCCACTGAACGTCCAATCAGCCAAGTCAGCATTTTTCTGCTGAAGCTTTTGTTGGAAGTCGCGTAGACCTTCCATGCCTTCGGTTACCAAACCAAAACGGTCAATCATGAACACTTGCTTACGTGCTTGCTCGTCAGTCAGGCCCTCAAATACCATTTGTTGAATGAGCATTTCAGCAATACCACAGCCTGCCGAACCCGCACCCACGAACACCACCTTCATGTCGCGTAGCTTTTGCTGCTTGGTTTTACATGCCGCCAAAATAGTACCAAGGGTAACGGCAGCAGTGCCTTGTATATCGTCGTTAAAACAACACACGTCGTTGCGATAGCGGTTTAATAACGGCATAGCATTTGGCTGCGCAAAATCTTCAAACTGAATCATTACATCAGGCCAGCGTCGCTTCACAGCGTTAATGAACATATCAACAAATTCGTCGTATTCATCCTGTCCAATACGCGGATGGCGCGCCCCCATATACATTGGGTCGGCTAGCAGCTTTTCGTTGTTAGTACCTACATCTAACATTACGGGCAATGTGTATGCTGGACTAATTCCACCACACGCTGTGTAAAGCGAAAGTTTACCGATAGGAATGCCCATTCCGCCAATACCTTGGTCTCCCAAGCCTAAGATGCGTTCACCGTCAGTCACAACAATCACTTTCACTTTGCGCTTCGTAGCATTGCGAACAATGTCATCAAGCTGGTTACGTTCTTCATACGACACAAACAAGCCACGCGAACTGCGATAGATATCTGAAAACTGCTCACATGCATCACCTACAGTAGGGGTGTAGATGATGGGCATCATCTCATCGATGTGCTTTTGAATTAGGCGGTAAAACAAGGTTTCGTTATTGTCTTGAATTGCGCGCAGATAAATATGCTTGTTTAGTGCTTCGTCAAAGCTGCTGTATTGCATGTAAGCACGTTCAACCTGCTCTTCGATGGTTTCATACCTTGGTGGCACTAGACCCGTCAGGTTAAACGCCGCACGTTCCCGTGCAGTGAAGGCACTGCCTTTATTCAGTAGGGGGGTTTCCAGCAATGAAGGGCCGGCATGAGGAATATAAAGATATCGCTGTGAATCTTCTGACATTGGTTTTCCGATAATGTGTTCAGGCAAATACATTACCTAAGCCTGAAGCGGCACGCGTGCAACGTGCCTCTTAGTAATTAGAATATTTCTTCTGGCTCAGGCGCAGTAGTCGTATCCTGCGTGGCCGGATCCAACACTTCGTCATCGCGAACATAAGTCGTTGGCTCGGTTCCCTGCAGGAAATATTCGAATAGTGTCGTATGGTCTGTTCGTCTGGTCAACTTTCCACTGGTACGATCAATGCGAACACGCACTATATTCTCTGGTACGGGCATTGGCGTATGTGGTTTATTTTCTAGAGCATGTTGCATAAATCTGATCCACGCTGGCTCAGCAGCTTTAGCTCCATCTTCAATGCCGATCATGGCGTTGCCTATCCAGTTAAATTTCTCAGCATTCTTATTAATGAGGTTTTGGTTTCGCGTAGCTCGCCCTAACTGACGCCCCATGTTGTCGAAGCCTACCCATGTGGTGGCCACTAAATCTTTGTGGAAACCACTGAACCATGTGTCTCGCGAGTCATTCGTTGTACCCGTTTTCCCAGCTATGTCAGTACGCTGAAGAATATTACGAGCACGCCAGCCGGTGCCTAACCAATAGGTCTTCTTGCTCCAATTTCCGTTTGCTCTCACAGCCGTTCGCATCATTTCTGCCACTAAGAAAGCGTTTTGAGCAGTAATAACCTGAGGCGCAATCACTTTTTCTGCAGCTTCGTCATCATCGACGTCGCCAAGTAAAATATCTTGATTTAGTTCAGCGGCAAGTAAGGCTTCAATATCGGCTTCTTCGTCTTCAGGTAGTATTTCTGGATCGCTTTGATTTTCACAACGATTGCACGCCCAAACTGGGTTTGCTTTCCAAAGCTCATCGCCGTTTTCATCAAGCACTTTGCTGATAAAATGAGGGTTTACTAAGTAGCCACCGTTCGCAATGACCGACATACCTCTTACTACTTCAAGCGGCGTATGTGAACTCGACCCAAGGGATACGGTTTCATCAAGTGGAATATCGTCTTTATTAAAACCGAAGCGTGTTAAGTAATCGGCCGTTTCTCTCAGACCAACACCACGCAATAGTCGAACCGATACCACGTTCTTCGATTTACCAAGGGCTTTACGCATTCTAATTGGGCCGTCGTACTCAGCTGGCGAGTTTTGCGGTCGCCAAGCTACACCCGTCGCCGCATTCCATTGGTTAATAGGAGCGTCATTGATGATGGATGCAAGGGTATAGCCACTGTCTAATGCAGCAGAATAAACGAAAGGCTTGATGTTCGAGCCCACTTGGCGCTTGGCCTGTGTTGCTCGGTTAAACTGGCTTTGATAAAAGCTGTAGCCACCAACAACCGCTTCAACCGCACCGTTTTTCGGATTAAGTGCGATAAACGCGCCGCTCACCTCAGGGATTTGCGAAATGCGCCACTGCCCTTCTTGCTGTCTGATATAAATGACCGCCCCTTCTTGAGTCACATCTGAAGCGGTTTTGGGGTCACTACCCTGCCTAAAGTCTGTAATGTAGTGTCGGGCCCAATCTAGTCCATCCCACTCTACTGTTATTGCTTTGCCATCTACAGACAACACTTCTATCGACTGCTCATTTACTTTCGTAACAACCGATGGCAAAAGAGGTTTAATGTGAGGAATCTCTTCAAGCACGCGCATGATTGATTCGTTATCCCACTCTTCTCGTGTTGTCTTATCACTTATGTCATAGCTCAATGAAAGTTGTGGAATCGCGTCATCCTTTCCTTCTGGCTTAGGAATATTCCATAAGTAGCCAAGCGCGCCTTTGTAGCCATGACGCTCATCATAGTCATGAAGATTTCGAACCACCGCACGCTGAGCAGCTAATTGAAGATCTGACGTTGCAGTCGCAAAAACTTGGTATCCGCCGGTTTCTGCTTCTTCTTTTCCATAAATCTCTACCATTTCGTTATAAATGGTGTCGGCCAAATAAGGCGCATCCACTTCAATTTCAGCACCGTGCTTTTTCGCTGAAACTGGCGCATTAGCAGCTTCATCGAACTGCGCTTTAGTGATGTACTCTTCGTCAAGCATACGAAGTAAGACCACGCGTCTGCGTTCGACAGAACGTTGCGGCCCGCTGATAGGGTTAAGCACTGATGGCGCCTTTGGAAGACCTGCAATAGTAGCAATTTGAGCTAAAGAGAGTTCGTTGAGCGGTTTGCCATAGTACACTTGGGCGGCCGCCCCAAAACCAAACGCTCTATGGCCTAATTCGATTTTGTTGAGGTACAGCTCAAGAATTTCCTGCTTAGAAAGCTCTTGCTCCATGTGCAGTGCTATAAAGATCTCTTTGATCTTTCTGATATAGGTTTTCTCCCGACTAAGGAAAAACCCTCGTGCTAGCTGCATGGTTAACGTACTTGCTCCCTGACGCTTTTCGCCAGTAAGGACTAAACTTACTGCAGCACGCATTATACCAATGGGGTCAATGCCGTGGTGTTCGTAGAAGCGACTGTCTTCGGTAGCGAGTATGGCGTTAATTAATTCTTGCGGGACTTCCTCAAGTTTTACGGGGATCCGCCGTTTAACTCCATACTGTGAAATAAGTTTTCCGTCTTTGGTGTATATCTGCATAGGTGTTTGCAGGCGTACATCCTTAAGTACAGTAACACTTGGTAGGTCAGGTTTGATATAAAAGTAAATACCTACCAGTGCTGCAAAACCAAGAAGGCCTGATAGAAAACTAAATAAAATAAGTGGTTTGATGTACTTCACTGTAACGGATACCAAGACATTTTGTTGAAATGACGTATATTTTATACGTATGTGTTATCTCTAGAACCATACGCATAAGACTATTAGAGTAACATTGTACTTTAGAGCAACTACCTTTGAAACTGGACACTTGCACATGAAATCGCTGTTTAAGAAAAAGCTGCCGCCCATTGTGGGCTTAGATATAGGCACGCGTCAAATAAAAGCGGTGTGGTTAGAGCAATCGAAAGACGGGTTCGTCCTTCAAGGGTATGCCTGTGAGCCAATTAACAAAATCGCTTTCTCTGAGCGTGATATTAAAGATTATGAGTCAGTAAGCATTGCCCTCAAGAAAATTCGAAAGTCGCTAAAAACAAAATTAAAGCTGGCAAATGTTGCTGTGGCTGGTACGTCAGTGATCAGTAAAATCGTCTATATGGACCCAGAGCAAAGCGATTACGATTTAGAAAATCAAATTGAGATCGAAGCCGACAGTCTCATTCCCTATCCGCTTGAAGAAGTATATTTGGATTTTGAAGAAATGGGGCCAAGCACAACGCACACTGGAAAAGTAAATGTATTACTTACCGCTGCGCATAAAGATTTGGTAGACAGTCGCTTGTTGCTTGCAAGAGAAGCTAACTTTGAACCCAAAATTGTTGATATGGAAAATTATGCCATCGGCAATGCCATTGACTTTTTCCATACGCCTCATACCGAAGACATGCCACTTTGCTGTATTAATGTGGGCGCCTCGCTACTTCAGATATGCGTAATAAAAAACGGCGACGTCATCTACACCAAAGAGCACGCCTTTGGCTTAAATCAGCTAATTAACGATATTAGCGCCATTCATATGGTTGAGCGTGAAACCGCAGAGCGTCAGCTACTTGATGGCACGCTGTCTGGAAATTGGGTGGAAGATACGCTTCCTATATTTGCCGCTAACCTACAGCAAAATATCAACCGTGCATTACAAATGTATATGAGCACGCTACATGCAGAGCGCCCCACCAAAATACTGTTTAGCGGCGGTGCCGCTACTATTGAACCGTTAGTCGACATTTTAAAACAAGACTTAGGCCTAGAGGTTGATTGCTTCAATCCGTTTAGCAACATGTCGATAAACCCTAAACTTGATGCCACGAGACTTAGCAAAATTGCACCACAGCTTGCGATTGCAGCAGGTCTAGCGAGCCGGAGCTTTACGCCATGGCACATGTAAATTTACTACCTTGGCGAGAGAAGCAGCGCCAACATCAAAAACAACAATACTTGGCAGGGCTACTTGCCGTTGCCGCCATTGTAGGATTGATTTTTTGGTTCATTGGTCAAGCTATCGACCAGCAAATCAGTAATCAAAACTCGCGTAATCAATATCTTGAACGGGAAATCGCGGTTTTAGATGCGCAAATTGCAGAGATAAAAAAGGTTAAAGACAGTAAAAATGCCATTGAGCAGCGCATGGCATTAATTGAGCAACTGCAAGCAAGTCGCAATGTGGCTCCTATAGTATTTGATGAACTTGCTAAACTCGTTCCTCCCGGTGTGGCCTTTGAGTCTATGACCAGAAGCAATAACCGTATTGAGATTGAAGGTACTAGTGATTCGAACAATCGTCTTTCCGACTTTATGCGCGCGCTGGACAACTCGAAAGTGTTCGTTGCAGCAGAGCTTTCTACCATTAAATCTGACAGCAGTGCAGCGAGAGCGATTAGCAACTTTACGCTTACGTTTTCGATAAACCCCAATGTTGCTCCCCTAGAAATAGAAAGTAGTGAGGCGCAATAACCATGAAGTTTGATGTTTCAAAACTAAAAGAACTCAACGAACTCGACTTTGAACAAATCGCTATTTGGCCAAACGAAGTTCGCATTGTTGTGGCGGCGTTTGTCGCAATATTGGTAGGTGCGTTGAGCTACTACATGCTAATAAGCCCCAAATTACCGATTAAAGATGCGGCTGAATTAAAAGAACAAGAACTAAAGTTACAGTTCGAAGCAAAATACCGCATTGCGGCTAATTTAGAAGCCTACCAAGCCCAACTTGCGCAAATTAAGGAAGACTTTTCGTCTATGCTGAAAAGTCTTCCAACCAGCAACGAGACACCGGGTTTGCTTGACGATATCACTTACGTTGGTACCGCATCGGGCCTCACGTTTGAATTGCTTAACTGGCAACAAGAAGTACCAAAAGAGTTTTACACCGAACTACCTATCGAAATGGAAGTAAGCGGTGGCTATCACAACTTTGGCGAATTCGTTTCCAAAGTCGCAGATTTACCTCGTATCGTTACGCTTCACGATTTTGACATAAAGCGTGAAGCAAATGGTCTGTCGCTGAAGCTGCAGGCGAAAACTTATCGTTCGGAAAACTCGACAGACATTGAAGGAGATGAACAATGATTCGTTCGTTTTTATCTCTTTTAATCATATTGTTAGTAACAGGCTGTTCACCTAAACTCGACGATCTGCATGCCTATACACAGAGTGTTAAAGAGCGTGCTCAGCCACAAATTGAACCGTATCCAGAATTCAAGACTCACCCACCTTTTAGCTATTCGGCAAGCGCTTTAAGAAGCCCGTTCGATCGCCCTAAGAACAACGCCGCTCCAGTAGCAAAAGCACGGGTAGAAAACTGTTTACAGCCAAACTTCCAACGCCCTAAAGAAGCATTGGAAGCCTATGGCGTGGACGCCCTCGCACTGACTGGCAACTTTGCCGTTAAAGGAGTGCAGTGGGCATTATTGAAAAGTAACGATGGCGTATTACATAAAGCTAAAGTAGGGAGTCGTATCGGCTTGTTTTATGGCAAAATTACGCAAATTAGCACCGACTCAATTACTATTGAACAGTTATTACCTGATGGTGCGGGCTGCTGGCAAAGGAAAACAACAACAATGACTACAGCATCGAAGGCGGGAGAGTAAGCATGGCCGAACGATACATATTCAACAAATCTCTGAATCGTAGAGTGCCTAGATGGTATTGGCTGGCTTTCGCTGTGGCTGCAATATTTTCGTTTACCGTGTTTGTTTCGCCAGTAAAAGCCCAAGAGCCTTTGTTGGTCGACCCTGATACCAAACGAAATACATCAACCGTTACCACCACGGTCACAAACATCGACTTTACTCAAGCAGCTAACAATACCGCTGTAACACTGGTGAGTTTTGAGGGCCAAGCGCCAAAACTTCAGCTTATTGAGTCACAAGGAAAAGTGTCCCTTACATTACCTAACACCAAGTTAGGCGAAGACCAATTGGTAGAACTTAATGTGGCTGATTTCGGCACCTTGGTTTCTACCATCGAGACTTTCGAAGTTAAAGATGGCGCGCGAATTGAAGTTAATTATTCGGGCCCAGTTACGGTTCAAAATACGGTAAAAGACGGCGTAATTCGTATGGCGATAACGCCAATGGACAGCGCGCAGCAAGACGCCTTGGAAGCGGAGAAGAAATACACAGGCGACCCCATTTCGCTCGATTTTCAAGATGTTCCTGTGAGACAAGTTTTACAAATTATTGCGCAGGTTAATGGGTTTAACTTAGTGACCACCGACACCGTAACAGGAAACGTGACGATAAGTTTGTCGGGTGTTCCGTGGGATCAAGCACTCGACATGATTTTGCGCGTTAAAGGTCTGGATAAACGCTTAGAGGGCAACATTTTGTTAATTGCACCGGCTGAAGAACTATCGGCTCGTGAAACCCAAGCCCTTCAATCTAAAAAGCAAGTTTCAGACTTAGCGCCTCTTCATACGGTTAATATTCCTGTTAACTATGCAAAAGCTGCTGCCCTGGCCACGATCTTAAAGTCGACAGAGGGCGGGATCTTATCTGAGCGAGGGGGTGTTACAGTAGACGAACGAACCAACACTTTACTTATTCGCGACACGTTAGCCTCTATTGATGAAGCAAGAAAAACCATCAATGCGTTAGATATTCCAGTGAAGCAAGTGCTGATTGAAAGCCGTATGGTTACTGTGCTTGACGATGTAGACGAGCAGCTTGGCGTTCGTTGGGGTTTCAGCGACCGTCAAGACGATAATGGTGTGTCGGGAAGCCTTGAGGCCGCAGACACCATTGCCGGCGGCATAGTGCCTAGCATTGATAATCGCCTTAATGTGAACCTGCCTGTGACCAGCGCCGCGGGTAGCATTGGCTTTCAAATTGCGAGCTTGGTTGATGGCACTATATTAGACCTTGAGCTTTCCGCACTAGAATCTGAAAACAAAGGCGAAATTATTGCGAGTCCTCGTATTACGGTTGCTAACCAGCATGAAGCTTACATTGAACAGGGTACGGAAATACCCTATGTGCAGGCAACGTCAAGCGGCGCTACATCGGTTGAGTTTAAAAAAGCGGTTCTATCGCTCAAAGTTACTCCTCATATTACGCCAGATAATCGCATTATTCTGGACTTAGTGGTAACTCAAGATACGCGCGGCGAAACCGTGGCTACATCAACTGGTGATGCAGTTGCTATCGATACACAGGAAATTAAAACGCAGGTATTGGTTGAAAACGGCGAAACCATTGTATTGGGTGGCATATTCCAACAAACCAGTTCTGATGGCGTGTCAAAAGTGCCTTTGTTTGGTGATTTACCTGTCGTTGGTGCCCTTTTCAGAAACTCGTCACAACTTCAGCAAAAACGAGAACTGCTTATCTTTGTTACACCCAAGATAGTCACTGAAAGACCATAATCCTCATTTTTAGCCTTCAAAAAAGCGTATTTTTGTGCGCTTTTTTGGTTTTCAGCCTTTTTTTGTAACTAAATTTACAGGTATACGCTATTTGTTAGTAACAAAACTTGCAACGCCTTGCATGAAACTGAGATAATCCCCGCCTCGAAATTTAAGCGAGGTTTAAGGAGTGGTGCTTATTGGACACTAAATAGGCACGAGTCAATGGGTAGGCTGGTAAGGCAACAGTGCACTGCCCCTAACATGATTAAGTTGTGATATAAGCAAATATGGCTGAAAAACGTAATATCTTTTTAGTTGGCCCAATGGGTGCTGGCAAAAGTACCATCGGTAGACATCTGGCAGACGAACTTCACCTAGACTTTTTTGATTCGGATCAGGAAATTGAGCGCCGCACGGGTGCAGACATTGCCTGGATCTTCGACCTTGAAGGCGAAGACGGTTTCCGTAAACGCGAAGAAAACGTCATTAACGATTTGACAGATAAGCAAGGTATTGTACTTGCTACTGGCGGCGGTTCTATTGTAACTAAAGCTGTGCGTAATCGTTTATCTGCCCGCGGCATCGTTGTTTACCTACAAACGACAATCGATAAGCAAGTTGCCCGTACACAACGTGACAAACGTCGTCCTTTGCTACAAAACGAAGATCCAGAACAAGTACTTCGCGATCTTGCAGAAATGCGCAACCCGCTTTACGAAGAAGTTGCTGATTACATTGTTGATACAGACGACCAAAGTGCGCGTGCTGTAGCGAATCAGATTATCAGTAAAATTGGTTTATAAATTAAATATGTAATAGGAGGTGCTACGCCAATGTCAACCTTAACTGTGGAACTTGGAGAACGTAGCTATCCTATACAGATAGAGGCTGGGCTGCTTTCGCAACCTGGCCTTTTTAGTGCCTATATAAAAGGCCCACTTGCCGTCATTGTTACCAACGAAACTGTTGCCCCACTGTATTTAGAAACCGCCAAAGCGGCGTGTGGTAATGTTCAGGTTGAAACCATTATTTTGCCGGACGGCGAGCAACACAAAAATCTTGCCCAATTCGAAGTGGTTATGACACGCCTTCTTGAGCTAAACGCTGCAAGAGATACGACACTTATCGCACTTGGCGGTGGTGTAATTGGTGATCTTACTGGCTTTGTTGCGGCAACTTACCAACGCGGTGTGCCCTTCATTCAAGTTCCTACGACTTTGCTTTCTCAAGTCGACTCATCAGTAGGTGGAAAAACCGCGGTAAATCATCCTCTCGGCAAAAACATGATTGGCGCTTTTTACCAACCGGTTTATGTGGCCATTGATACTGATACCCTCGCTACATTACCCGCGAGAGAGTTTGCTGCTGGCATGGCAGAGGTCATCAAATACGGTATCATTTACGACGCACCGTTTTTTGAATGGCTTGAAAGTAATGTAGATGCGCTTACGTCGCTTGATACTGAAATTCTTACCCAAGCTATTTCTCGCTGCTGCGAAATCAAAGCAGACGTGGTAGCAAAAGATGAACGTGAAGGTGGTTTACGCGCCATTCTTAACTTAGGCCACACGTTCGGTCACGCTATTGAAGCCGAGCAAGGCTACGGTAACTGGCTGCATGGCGAAGCGGTAGCCGCTGGTACTATAATTGCTTGTAAAGCTGCTGAAGCATTAACGTGGTTTGAAGCGTCAGAAACACGACGCGTATCGTCGCTATTTGAAGCATTTGCTTTACCGGTTGCAGGCCCAAATAGTATGACAAAGAATGACTACGTTAAGCATATGAAACGCGATAAAAAAGTGGAAGCTGGCAGTATTCGATTTGTACTTCCTCAAGGCATAGGCAAAGCGGTTGTTACCAAGGACGTCACGGACGCCATTCTTACTGACATCCTTTCTTAGTCATTAGCCCTCGCGACAACCTGGCAACGCGTCTATCTTGACTTCCCTACTTTAGTTGGAATCATGAAGAAATGCGTTGCAGGACAGTTTTTAAAGCAACGGTGAATAAGGGCAAACTCCCATGCAAAGTGAACTGCATGAACGTTTGGAATATTTGGTCAATTACTCTTCTCAGCTGATTTTTGTCAGTGGTGAGTCTATTGCTCAACAACAAAAGACCCTTGAAGCCTTTGTCTTCCAGCAGCACGATGATACCGAGATTGCGTATTTAACTGCGCAAGAAAGTATGGAGCCCTCTGACTACCGTCGACAACTTTGTCGGCAGCTTCTTGGTCAAGTGGTGGGTAGCTTCGTTAGACCTCTAAACGAACTACTTTCCGACCTAAATAGTCACGAAGGTCCAATTCTTATAGCCATCACCCAAGCCCACAATCTTCCTGATGCACTATTGCAAGAACTATGGGACTTGGTGTTGCAAAGTCGGTTTGCTGGTAACAAACAGCATTTAAATGTGCTTTTGTTCGCGAATAACGAATGGGCTGAGCGCGCCAAGCAGTGGCTTCCTGCAAAAAATACGGAAACCCCTCTAATAATTAGCAGCCAGTCAGTCATTAGCGAACAGCCTAGCTTCGAGTCAGAGCTCGACAAAATGATTGCTTCACGTCGCGAGGCTTTTCAGGCTCATTTAGAAAATAGACAGCGTGAAAATACGCAAACTTTTATCAACCCGTTAAAATCTAAGTGGTTTTATATCGCTGTTATATGCGTGTTCCTTGCTACGTTTTCTGGCCTTATTTACTGGCAGTACGGTGATAAATTAGCATCGATTTTTGCGCCTATTAGTCAACCTGCGCCAGAACCTGAAAGAACCCAGGTTGAGCCCGGCTCTGCTTATAACAAGCTTATAGGCAATGGTGAAACCGATGAAAGCAAAACAACAGCATCAAACTCAGCAACTCAAGCAACCAACCAAATAGGCAACGTAGAACTTGTTTCCGCGCCCAATGATGATAGTGCAGACGTTGGTGGCTCGTTAATTGATGAATCGTCAGATAACGGTCCGTTGATTACCAATTGGGAAAATGCGGTTTCATCCTTACCTGAAGTTACGCCATCTTCAGAACAGGCAGACAGTAACCAGTTTGAGAATGCCCCGATTGAAGGTAATACCACTGATTCCAATGGTTCAGAGGTGGTTAGCAGTGGTGCGCTAAGTGATCAACAATCTGCTCAAGGTGCCAAATCAAACTCGGACGGCGTCAACGATAATGTAGCGCCAACCACAGTGGCCAGTGAATCGAGTCAAGAAGGCTGGATTGGGGAAGATGACTACGCTATACAGTTGTTAGCGATGAAAAGTGAGTCTGTTCTCAGTGAGTTCCTACGAGAAAACAATCTAACTGAGCAAACGCGAATTTATAAAACGACGCGCTATGGTGGCGACTGGTTTGTAGTAGTTAACAAGCAAATCTACACGTCGTTATCTCAAGCGCAACAAGCACGAACAGATTTACCCGAATATCCAGGTAAACAAAATGCGTTTATAAAGCGAGGAAACCAAATCCTCTCAGAGATGAGCAAAGCGCAAAATTAAGTCATTTCACAACCGGGTGGCCATAATATTTCCAGTAAATGAGCAAAATTCCGTTCTTGCGACACTTGTTGGTTGTCCGTTTTACTGATGAAAGTTACAATCTACCTTTAGTGTGGTGATATCTGATACTGATCAGCATAAAAGTATAAAGACGACCCTTTCCCTTGGAACGGCGGCGCACGGAAAAACCACCGTCTTCATTCCGTCTAGGTAGTAACGTTTAAGCATGATGCAGAAAAAAAACCGGGCTTTTTTAAAATGGGCCGGTGGCAAATACAGCTTGGTTGAGCATATTCAGGCCAGATTACCGCAAGCCAATAAACTCATTGAACCGTTTGTTGGTGCCGGATCTGTATTTCTGAATACGCAATACAAACGCTACCTGCTTAATGACATCAATCCTGATCTCATCAACTTATACAATTTCCTTAAAGCGCAGCCCGATGCACTGATTAACGATGCACGCTCATTTTTCGACGGAAAACGCAACGAAGAAAAAATGTATTACGCTTTACGAGAAGAGTTTAACGCCACACAAGATGAATATTATCGCGCCATTCTCTTTTTGTATTTGAACCGTCACGGTTACAACGGATTATGTCGTTACAGCCTTCAAGGGCGTTTTAACGTACCTTTTGGCCGCTATAAAAAACCTTACTTTCCAGAAGACGAGATGTTTGTGTTTTCGGAAAAGTCGCAAAAAGCGACGTTTACTTGTCTTCCTTTTGAAAAGGTTTTTTCTAGAGCTAGGCGTGGCAATGTTATTTATTGTGACCCACCGTATGCTCCTATCAGCAAGACTGCAGCGTTTACCAGCTATGCGGCGCGAAGCTTCGGACAAGAATCTCAAGAGAAGCTGGCTGAGCTCGCCACCCGCGCGTCAAAAAAGCGAGGCATACCCGTCCTCATCTCAAATCACGATTTACCGCTAACTCGGTCGCTTTATCACGGGGCAGATTTCAGTATGCTGTCAGTTAAGCGTTCGATAAGTCAAAACGGTGCAAAGCGACAGCCTGTGGATGAAATTTTGGCTTATTTCCCTCCAGCTAACATCGCACCAAAGCGAAAGACTCGAAAAAAGAAGACGTTTAACCGCCCTTCAGTTTAGTGTGTGGTGCCTAAAAAACGTCTTATAGGTAGCGCATCGACCGCCTTACCCGCATACGATTTCTATTAATACCAATCCGCATAGATAAGTGCCCACTCAGAAGGTGCTGGCAAGTTTCCTAGCAAAGCGTGGGAATGCAGGAATGGTTGTTCCCTTTCAAATTCCCAGAATGAAGCTAGGAAGCTTGCCAGACCTTCCCGAAGGGCGAGTTTAAAATGTCCGTACTCTTTGTTGTGTCACCTTGATGTAGAACCACTATACCTGCGGTAACACGCCGCGATTACGAACATTTTAACTCTCGCTGAGTGGGTAATTATCTATGCGGACTGGTATAGTGTGTATTCACGCAATTGCTATGCGCTATAGCCCGTATACCATTTAACGAACATAAAAAGCGTAACAACAAACAGCACAACCAAGATTACGCCAATGACGGCGAAACTGATAAAAGTGCCTTTAGTAAAGTCACGTTCGTAGTTCTTATGGCTCTGAACACCAAATAGACTAGCAACTACACTACCTAGAACTGACCAAAAACCAGTACCAGACTGCATAATTTTCCCCTAAGTGTCGTTAGCAGGTGAGGTGAAATCTCGATTACCTTCGTCGCTGTGCATCAACTCAAGTAGGTCTAAAAAGTGGAATTGGAAAGAGGATGATTTCCCCGCTATCCATGACAGCCAACTGACTTCCTCAACACCCTCTTGATGACGGGCACATTGGTTTTGAGTATGGCTTGCGGGCAACTTGGGGTTGAACTCCGTAACGGGTTGGAATTCGCATACTGACGAGTGTGAATTTGGCGTACTTGTGACCGCAACGCTAACAAGCGCTACCGCTCCACAAATCGCAAAAAATGGAAGAACTTTCATCCTGAATACTCCTTACACTCGTTTAAAAATTAATCTCATTATAATCAAAAGCAGGTTACGAACAAGTTAAAAATGCGTTGCTTGTAAAAAATGAAAAGCCTAACGAAAACACATTAGGCTTTTAGTACTCAACGTTATGATAAAGGCCTTCCAATGGCCCCTACAAAGTAGTTTATAGCTCGAAGTCTACTGAATACGCTACGGTAAATTTAACGGCGTCGTTATCAAACTCGTCGTCACCGCCCATGTCGTCAAGGTCGGTACCGGTGATGGCAAAGCTAAAGCCGTCTTTTGCTATTGAAATACCATAGTCCATATAACCTTCCACGCCATTAAACGCTTCAGCGAAGTCACCCTCGTGATAACCGACATGGAAACCAAGCTCAGTGCCATTCAGGATTTCTGTAGTGTAACCAAGAGACGTATAAGACGCTTGAGCAAAACCAAAGTCCTGATCTTCGCCTTCATCAGCTTCAGTGTGCGCTAAAAGGTATACCGTAAGGCTTAACCCACCCATACCTACAGACCCATAAACCTCTGCAAAGTCGAAGTTCGCTTCGTCATCGTAGTTGTAGTAAAGGTAGCCAAAGTCGTACGCAATACCGTCAGACTCACCTGAAAAACCGAAGTACATATCGTGCTCATATGAATATTCGTCACCTGCACCGTAGTTCACGTTAGACGCCCACGTACCCGCATAAAAACCACTTTCATGCGCGTAATCGATACCACCCTGTACTGCGGCTTCGTTAGTTGTTTGTGTTAGACCACGCCAGATGTAGTTACTGGTTGCACTAGCGTTAGCAGTAAATGAACCTTCTGCATAGCTAGGCATGGCTGTTAACAGACACGCTGAAGAAATAGCAGCGGCAAGTATTGTTCTTTTTGTAGATGTTTTCATGTGTGTTCTCCAGTCAAATTCAAACTTGTTGTAATTCGTTTTTTCTGTCTGTGTTTTCTTTTTTGGACTGGATAACGCAAAGTTGATGCCCATTTATGGTTCATCAAAAAAACTCGCAAAAAATAAATTAACCAATTGAAATTTAAAATGTTATTTCACTTAAAAAATTCACCCGCTGTCACCGAAACAAAAAAACACTGCATAAAAACGCACCAACATGACGCGCACTCACCAAAATTGGGCAACGCTCTGACAAGGTCCGTTTATCTTAAATTTCCGTGAAGTTAACGCTGATTAACCCTTTGCATAGTAAAGAAGCACGGATTTGGGTAAACTTTCGCAAAGGTGAAACGTAAGTGGCAACGCACCTTGTTGTTTTTAGAATGAAAGGACATGCAATGAAACCATTCCTAATTGCTCCATCAATACTATCGGCCGATTTCGCTCGACTTGGCGAAGACGTAGAAAAGGTATTAGAGGCTGGCGCTGATGTGGTGCATTTCGATGTAATGGATAACCACTATGTACCCAATCTTACGTTTGGGCCAATGATTTGCGAGGCGTTAAGAAACTACGGCATTACCGCTCCCATTGATGTGCACCTAATGGTGAAGCCCGTCGATGACTTAATTGAAAAATTCGCGAATGCAGGGGCCAGCTATATTAGTTTTCACCCAGAAGCGTCTGAGCACATAGACCGCTCTCTACAGCTTATTATCGATGCAGGTTGCAAGCCGGGGCTCGTATTTAACCCAGCAACGCCACTACATTACCTTGACCACGTCATGGACAAACTGCACCACATTCTTATTATGTCGGTTAACCCAGGGTTTGGTGGTCAAAAGTTTATTCCTAGCACCTTAGATAAAGTGCGCGCGGTGAAACAGCGTGTATTAGAAAGCGGCTACGATATTCGAATTGAAATTGACGGAGGCGTAAAAGTCGATAACATTCGCGAAATAGCGGGAGCGGGCGCGGATATGTTTGTGGCTGGTTCGGCTATTTTTTCTCAACCCGACTACAGCGATGTCATTGAGCAAATGCGCAATGAACTAGCGTCACTGTCTAAAGCATAATTTTTGAAGCTTTATTTTCTCAAGCTTTATTTTCACAGTATTTAACGTATTACAGGTAAAAAGAAATGAGTAATAAACCCGTTGTATTAAGTGGCTGTCAGCCTTCAGGACAACTTACCCTTGGCAATTACATGGGTGCACTTAAACAGTGGGTTTCCATGCAAGACGACCACGACTGCTTATATATGATAGTGGATTTGCATGCTATTACTGTACGACAAGACCCTAAGCAGCTTGCTGAAGCTTGTCTAGACGGCCTTTCCCTTTACCTTGCTTGCGGTATTGATCCACAAAAAAGTACTCTGTTTTTGCAATCCCATGTGCCTGAACATGCACAGCTATCTTGGGTATTGAATTGTTACGCCCAAATGGGTGAGCTTAATCGCATGACTCAATTCAAAGATAAGTCTGCGAAGAACGAAAATAACATTAATGTAGGCTTATACAGCTACCCTGTACTCCAAGCAGCAGATATTTTGCTATACCAAGCAGATAAAGTACCGGTAGGTGAAGATCAGAAGCAGCACCTTGAATTGACTCGTGACATTGCTACACGTGTTAACAATCTATACGGCGATGTATTTCGTCTACCTGACCCGTATATCCCAGACTTTGGCGCGCGCATCATGAGCCTTCAAGAGCCTGAAAAGAAGATGTCTAAGTCTGACAACAACCCGAATAACTTCATCGGCTTATTAGAAGATCCTAAGAAGTTGGCCAAGAAAATCAAACGTGCCGTGACCGACTCTGACGAGCAAGCTAATATCTACTTTAACCCAACTGAAAAACCAGGCGTGTCTAACTTACTGACTCTACTTTCGCTTGCGACAGGTAAATCAATTAAAGAGCTTGAGCCTGAATATACTGACAAAATGTATGGCCACCTTAAAGGTGATGTTGCAGACGCTGTGGTTGCTCTACTTGAACCAATTCAGGCCCGCTATGCTGAAATTCGCGCAGACAGAGCATATCTTGACGACGTAATGCGTCAGGGTGCTGAGAAAGCGTCAGCGCGAGCGGCTGAAACTTTGGCTAAAGTATACAAAGCAGTCGGCTTTATTCCAAAGCCATAACAGCCGAATTCCAACATCTTGCTACACGCCATGAAGGGTTCATTTAATCCTTCATGGCTAAAACCTTCGCAACTTAGAAATACCAAGGACTAGCACTGCTGTGTTGCTGTTAATTGATAACTTCGATTCGTTCACTCATAACCTCGCTCGGTATTTCACTGAGCTCAGCGTCGACGTTGAAGTGGTGCGAAATAACGCACTGACCTTAGACGACATATCTCGCTTAGCGCCTTCACAGTTAGTTATTTCACCGGGACCATGCACGCCTAACGAAGCGGGCATAAGCTTATCTGCGATTGAACATTTTGCAGGCAAGATTCCTATTTTAGGTGTATGCCTGGGTCATCAAGCTATAGGTCAAGTGTTTGGTGCCAAGGTAGTAGGTGCACAAGAGATTAAGCATGGAAAAGTTTCACCCCTAACACACCGCAACAGTGGCCTGTTCAAAGGCTTACCTAACCCGTTTAACGTGACGCGCTACCACTCATTGGTTTTAGATCCCGCATCGCTACCTGCCTCACTGAGTGTTGATGCATGGTGTGAAACCGCAAAGGGCACAAAGGAAATCATGGCAATTTCCCATAATCATCACCCTATTTGGGGCGTGCAGTACCACCCCGAGTCACTACTTACCGAACACGGTCATAGCGTACTGGATGCGTTTCTTCAGTTTAAATCAATTTAAGTATACGAGTTTGATGCCGATACGCTTCTATAGTGTAAAAGGTTACGCTTGAAGGCCAGAATTACTCGCAATTCACTGATTTTTCGTTTAACTTTTCATAATTCGTTTTAGCCAATGCGCTGAATAAAGATTATACGAAGCATCGCACACGCAATATCAACAGTTGCAGGGTAAATAAGGCTTGCTTTCAAGCAGTAGCTACCATTTTCATCATTACCGTAGCGAAAGTAATAAAGGCCCCTGATGTACGATAATATTGCCGTTCACCAAAAAGTTATGAGCAGGAGTGCTTTTAATATGACAATGGGGGCAACCACACCGCCCACGATAGATGATCGTTTTGAAAATATGATCATATCGCCAGAGCGAGTGCTGGAAATGCTAGGAAGGCGCAAGGTGGGAGAGGTAAGCTTCGAGCAATCGGAGCAAGGTGATGCGCGCAGGCTGCTACTGCACGTTGAAAAAGTGGCGATTGAAAACAAGCGCCTTCAAGAGAAAACCGAAGCGTCATACCTTGAATCAGTGAGTCACCATCTTCACGAGATCCTTTTAGGTGAATTAACAGAGCAGCTAGGCTATACCGACGAACTCGTTCAAAATGTACTTAACTTGCCCGAAAATATCGGCGAGCTTCTTGATGCACTTTCCGTGAAGGCATGCTCGGTTTCGAAACTAGAGCCAATTGCCGCAACCATGCCATGGCTTTATGATGAACTAATCGTTGTGGTGAATACTCCACGATTTAGACGCAAAGACTCCCGAGGGCGTATCATTGTGGTAGAGACACTGCGCACAGCATTGAGCTTTTTGGGTATTGAAAACCTACGCACATTGATACCGTCGCTCATTTTAAAGCGCGCTATGCCTCAGATTACCGACCCTTACCCGCTAATTAAACAAAAGCTTACGCCTTATACGACTGGCGTTGCTATAACGGCGAAACGCCTTGCAGCACTTACGGATTTAAACAAAAACCAGGCTTATACCCTTGCGATGCTCAGTAATTTGGGGCGCTGTGTCGTAACAAGACTTTACTTCAAACTGTTCGATAAAATTCAGCTACACCTGTTGCAAGAATGCCAGAAAGACAAAGAGCAAAAGCGACATGAAGCGCTACTCAAAGTGGCTCCTTCAGCCAACCACCTTATTGCTCTGCAGCAAGAATTCGCAGATCCAATCAGCGCGGATATTCTGGAGTGGATGCAGTTAATGCGCTTGCCTATTGCAGAACCTATGCGAGCGTGTGCCGATAAAGTACCCGCACAGCCTAAAACACTCAGTAAGGTACTTCATCAAGCCCGAACCTACACACAAATTCGGATGTTACATCAGTTAAAGCTTGTTGAAATGAAAGAAGTAAAGCCGCTTTTCATGGAGCAACGCTACCCTGCAGGTGCACTCGAAAAACTCAAAACCATTGATATTTTCACCCTTCCTTTGGTAAAAAACGAAGAGAATCATTAATTTTTAGTGGATATTCATGCACTCGTTATGCACCTTTTTCATTTCATGTGCATGATGCCCCAAATTATTGACGGTTGCTCAATGCGTTGCCCGTTTTTAGCGACATTAAACAGGTAAGGCTTCCAGTCCTATCCCCCCTTTTTTATTGCCTCACAGTGCATTAAAACCCGTATGCAGCCCTTTTCTCAGCGCAAAAATTGATTATTACTAATTGATATAGCCCAGTAGTTAATAGTTATTCACTTTTCCTGCAAATTAAGCCACAGTCCTTATAAATAAAGGGCTGCAGCCCTTTGCATAGAAGACAAATGTTAAAAAAAATGGCATACTGTTGAACAAATCCGATTAGTTTTTACGCGCCCAATTAACGCTTATCGACCAAAGTAGTACTAAAATGTGCTCATAGATTCGATAGGCCAAATCACACAGTGTGATTGGCGCCCAACGCAGAGGTAACAAAGATGAACGTAACTCGCGCTACATTTGATGATGTAATGGTTCCTAACTATAACCCAGCAGGTATGGTACCTGTTCGAGGTGAAGGTTCACGCGTATGGGATCAAGATGGAGCTGAGTACATCGACTTTGCAGGCGGTATTGCAGTTAACGTTTTAGGTCACTGTCACCCAGAGCTTGTGAAAGCTCTTAATGAACAAGGCAGCAAGCTTTGGCACTTAAGCAACGTTTTCACTAACGAGCCAGCCCTTCGTTTAGCTAAAAAGCTAAATGACGCAACGTTTTCAGATAGAGTTTACTTCGCAAACTCAGGCGCAGAAGCGAACGAAGCAGCATTGAAGCTAGCTCGTCGCTGGGCGCTGGACAAGCACGGTGAAGACAAAAACCAAATCATCGCGTTCAACAAAGGTTTCCACGGCCGTACCTTCTTTACCGTAACAGTAGGTGGTCAAGCTGCTTACTCTGACGGTTTTGGTCCTAAGCCAGGCGCTGTTGACCACTGTGACTACAACGATTTAGCTGCCTTTGAAGCGCTAATTTCTGACAAAACCTGCGCGGTAATGATGGAACCGCTTCAGGGTGAAGGCGGTATTATTCCACCTGATGTAGATTTCGTAAAAGGTGTTCGCGAGCTTTGTGACAAGCACAACGCATTACTTATTTTTGACGAAGTTCAGTCGGGTGTTGGTCGTACTGGTCACCTTTATGCCTATATGGGTCTTGGCGTAACACCTGATATCCTAACAACCGCTAAATCTCTTGGTGGCGGCTTCCCAATTGGTGCCATGCTTACCACAGCAGACATCGCTGCACACCTTAAGCCAGGTACCCACGGTAGTACTTACGGTGGTAACCCACTAGCCTGTGCTGTTGCGGAAAAAGCGTTAGATATCGTGAACCAGCCAGAAGTGCTTGAAGGTGTACTTAAGAAAGAGGCCTTATTCCGTGAACTACTAGGTGCTATCAATGAAAAGTACAACGTATTTGAAGAAGTACGTGGACAAGGCATGCTGTTAGGTTGTGCGTTAAATGAAAAATACCAAGGCCGTGCACGTGACTTCATGATGGCTGCAACGAAAGAGAACCTTATGTGTCTTGTTGCTGGCATGAACGTTATTCGTTTTGCACCTTCACTGGTTATTCCTGATGAAGACATCAAAGAAGGTCTTGCACGTTTTGAACGCGCCGTTGCTGCCGTTGTAAACGCCGAATAATTACAACACGAGTAGCGAACATGAATATCATTCGCCCTATCACGAAGGCCGACTATAACGCGCTTAAAGAAATCGCCGTTGAATCAGGTATTGGCTTTACGTCTTTACCTGTCAACGACGAGTTGCTGCAGCGTAAAATTGATCGTGCAGAAACTGCGTTTAACAAACCAAACGTAACCGAACCTGGCGATGAGTCATACTTGTTTGTAATGGAAGATACCACTACCGGACAGGTAGTGGGAACAACAGGTATAGAAGCGGCTGTTGGTATAGACGATGCGTTCTATCATTACCACCTAAGCAAAGTAGTGCACGCCTCGCGCGAGCTTAACATTCACAACACGGTAGACATTCTAACGTTTTGTAATGACTACACCGGTGTTACTGAAATATGTACGCTGTTTCTTCGCGAACAAGCCCGTGGCGGCATAAACGGCCGCTTCCTTTCAAAGGTTCGATTCTTGTTCATGATGGAGCACCGTGAACGCTTCTCAGAGACAGTTATTGCTGAAATGCGCGGTGTGAGTGACGAAGAAGGACGCTCACCGTTTTGGGAGTGGTTGGAAACCCATTTCTTCTCTATGGATTTTCCTACTGCCGACTACTTAACTGGCATTGGTAATAAAGTGTTTATTGCTGAACTTATGCCGAAGTACCCGATATACGTAAATCTGCTTAGCAAAGAAGCGCAGGAAGTCATTGGCGAAGTTCATGACAAAACACGCCCTGCTCTTCAGCTTCTTGAAGAAGAAGGCTTTTCTTGCCGCGGCTATGTAGACATTTTCGACGCAGGCCCGACGGTAGAAGCAAACTTAAGCCACATCCGCACGGCTCAGTCGAGTTTAAAACTGCCTGTAGTGATTGACGATAGCGCTGCTGCCCAAGGGCAAACGCACTACATCATTAATACATCAGTATCTGATTTTCGTGCAGTTGCCACCGAGATGACGGTAAGCGAAGAAAAGCAAGTTGCCGTACTATCTCGCCAAGCCGCTGCTGCATTGAATGTCAAAGAGGGAGAGCACGTACGCTTCGCCCCCGTTACATTCAGAGATTAAAAGGACACCCACTATGCTACATACACATTTTATCAACGGTGAATGGGTTGCCGGACAAGGTCATGACTTAGCGTCAATTGACCCTGCAAAAAACGAAGTGATTTGGGAAGGTAAGTCTGCGACAGCCTCTCAAATTGATGACGCAATTAACGCTGCTCGTGCTGCACTTCCAGCATGGAGCATGAAAACCGTTGAAGAGCGTCTTGAAATTATTAAGGTTTATGGCACTAAGCTAGAAGAAGCTAAAGCGCACCTTGCCAAAGTTATGGCTAAAGAAACGGGTAAGCCAGAATGGGAAACTGCCACTGAAGTTGGCGCCATGATGGGCAAAATTGGTATTTCTGAAAAAGCCTATTTTGAACGCACGGGTAACGTTGAAAACCCAATGCCTGTAGGTAAAGCCTTCATTCGACACAAGCCTCACGGCGTTGTTGCTGTATTTGGCCCATACAACTTCCCTGGCCACCTGCCAAACGGACACATTGTTCCAGCCCTTATTGCAGGTAACACGGTTGTGTTTAAACCAAGCGATTTGACGCCTATGGTTGCACAAGAAATGGTGAAGCTATGGGATGCTGCTGGCCTGCCAGCGGGTGTACTCAACCTAGTACAAGGTGAAGTTGAAACAGGTAAGGCATTGGCGTCGCATAACGATATCGATGGTCTTTTCTTTACGGGTAGCTCACGCACAGGAAAAATCTTGCACGAGCAGTTCGCAGGTCACCCAGGTAAAATTTTGGCTCTTGAAATGGGTGGTAACAACCCACTCATTGTTAAAGATGTGGCTGATGTTGATGCTGCCGTACATGACATCGTTCAATCTGCTTTCATTACGTCCGGTCAGCGCTGTACGTGTGCACGTCGCCTATTCTTACCAGCCGATGCACAGGGTGATGCAATCCTTGCTCGCTTAATCGAAGTGACCAAGAATATTAAGGTGGGTGATTATGACGCTGAAGATCAACCATTTATGGGCGCAATGATCTCAAGCAATGCCGCTGCACTGATGGTAAAAGCACAGCAAGAGCTTGAAAACCTTGGTGGTAAAGTACTGGTTCGCCTTGAACAAAAAGATGAGAACAAAGGTTTTGCTACTCCTGGCATCATTGATGTGACAGACATGCTTGCTTCACTGCCTGACGAAGAACACTTTGGTCCACTACTTAAAGTGATTCGTTACAGCGATTTTGACGCAGCTATCGCAGAAGCGAATAACACCAGCTTTGGCTTATCAGCAGGTCTTCTAGGCGACAACGAAGAAGATTATCGCTACTTCTTCGCACGCATTCGCGCGGGCATCGTAAACTGGAATAGACCTATTACAGGTGCAAGCAGCGCAGCGCCATTTGGTGGCGTGGGCGACAGCGGTAACCACAGAGCAAGTGCGTTTTATGCAGCCGACTACTGTGCGTACCCAGTTGCTTCAGTTGAGCTTGATAAAGTTACTATGCCGGGCAAATTAAGCCCAGGCTTGTCGATGTAACCCAAGCTTTTCACGTTACAAAAAGGCCGACATGATTTTTGTGTCGGCCAGTTTAGTACCAACCCTATACGAACTATTCGTTTAAAAATAGTCAACGACAGAAAGGACCCTACCACCATGCATAGCAACATCGATACGTTGTTTAGCAACATGTGGGACGATTACGTTACCATCACTCCCTCAGCGCATAAAATTCATGCACTTTTGGCGGGTGAAGAAAACACGAACGACATCGTTAACGACCATGTAGCTTTTCGAACTTTTGCTCTTGATAAAACCCGCTTAGACAAGCTTGCTGCGCACTTCTCAGCATTGGGTTATGAAGCTAAAGGCGACTATGACTTTGAGGCGAAAAAGCTTACTGCAAAGCATTTCGAGCACCCTGACGATACTAAACCAAAAGTATTTATTAGTGAGCTTCGTGTAAATGAGCTTTCTGAAACTGCCCAAGCAATTATCAAGAAGATGGTTGATCAAATGCCTGAGTCTGTAGTGGATGCAGATAACTTCTTGTACTCGGGTAAACATTGGGACGTTACTAAAGCAGAATACGACACACTGCTTAACGAATCAGAATACGCGGCGTGGATGGCGGCATGGGGCTTCCGTGCTAACCACTTTACGGTAAGTGTTAATCACTTAACCCGTACTGACGAGCTTACCGACGTAAACACATTGCTTAAAGAAGCAGGCTTTGTGCTAAACACCTCTGGCGGCGAAATTAAAGGTGGTCCAGACGTATTTTTAGCGCAATCATCAACGATGGCTGACCGTGCTGACGTAGCGTTTAGCGACGAAACTGTGGCAATTCCAAGCTGCTTCTACGAGTTTGCACAACGCTATGAAATGCCTGATGGTAAGCTTTACAAAGGCTTTGTTGCCGCATCGGCAGATAAAATCTTTGAAAGCACCAATGCTAAGTAACGAGCTTGCTTAGTCATTAAAAAAAGCCCGATAGGGCTTTTTTTGTTTATGCTTAGCTGAAGACATTACCGATTAGGCTCAGTAGTATGCCTTGCCAAGAACTGATCGTAAGGCATTGGTTTATCAAAGTAAAACCCCTGCATTAGCTGAATGTCGGCCTGCTCCATGAAAGGCAAATAAGACTCCAACTCTACGCCTTCAGCCACCACATCTATCTGCAAACTCTTTAACATGGCTATCAGACCATTAAATAGCGCATTGGCTTTGCTATCTTGGTGAATACCCTGAATTAAGCTTTTATCCACCTTAACCACTTCAAACTGGAAACTTCGCAAGTAGCTAAGAGATGAAAAGCCACTGCCAAAATCATCCAGAGACAGTCTAAACCCATGATCTCTCAACGTGTTTAATGCTCTAAGTGCTGATTTTTCATCGCGAATAAAGACCGACTCAGTGAGCTCTAGCTCAATAAATTCGGGAGACACATCATTATCCATACAGATAGACATTGCCTGATTTGGAAATTCTGGGTCAAGCATCTGATTAGCGCTGATATTCACAGACAAAGGAATGGCATCACCCTGCTGCGACTCCATTATTGAAATGTAATCACATGCCGCTTCCAGTGCTTGAAGACCAATAGCACTGTCCAGCTTGTGCTCTTCTGCTATGGGAATAAACACTGCCGGCGATACAACACCGTGTAAGCCTGAAATCCAGCGACACAGTACTTCACCGCCTTTTAACTCACCGTTTAGATCATATTTACCCTGAATATAGAAATCGAGTAGGTGGTTCTCTACTGTTCTGCGCAAGTCATTCACCATACTGACCTGCTGGGTCATGCTCTCATAGAGACCTGACTCGTAAATAAACGCCTGCCCTTTACCCAGCTCTTTCGCACGGTACATTGCGGCGTCGGCACACTGCACCAAGCTTTCTAGGTTATCACTATGTTCTGGAAATTCAGCAATGCCAATACTGGCAGACAGCCTAAGCTCCGACGTTTTTACGGTTATGGCGTCTTCTTCTATCTGGCTGATAAGCCGCTCAGAGCGTTCAGCAATTTCCTCAACATTCTGATTAGGCAATACGGCAATAAACTCATCACCACCCCACCTGCCGACTTCCCCTATCGGGCCGAATATGGCAGTAAGGAGCGCTCCTACGCGCTGAAGCTCAATATCCCCTCTTTCATGCCCTGCGTTATCGTTAATTGCTTTGAACCCGTCCAGATCAATAAAGACCAAAATAAAGTGCTGTTCTTTTTGTACTAACCCGGAGATGGACTCACGCAGCGAATTGCGATTGGAAAGGCCGGTTAACTCATCGTGCAATGCCAGTTGACGTAGTTTGGCTTCGTTGCGTTTTCTATCGCTGATGTCGCGCATTGTGGCAATCAAATAAGATGAAGTTTGCTGGTAGGTCTCAAACAAAGCCACCGAGATATCGACAACCTTAATTTCACCGTTTTGCGTCTTCACTTTCGACTCGAAGCGAATTTGTTTATCAAGCGCCAACTGCACTTTATCGACTTTCTCAGCAATGAATATTTGGTTGAAATCCAAACCAATGCATTGCTCTTTGAAAGGCGCAGCAATCAGCTGAATATATGCATCGTTACATTCTGTGATAACAAGATCAGGTGAGAGTACTAACATGGGCTCACGTGAGCTCGCAAAAGCAGAGGCCATTAAGTGAAACGATTGCTCGGCTTTGCGCTGCTGAGTAATGTCTTTTGTGGTGCCAACAATATGAAGCGCTTCACCCGCTTTTCCGCGCTTCAGCACGCGCCCGCGCAGCCTTACCCACTGAAAATTGCTGTCGAGCTTTAAGCGAAAAGAAAACTCTATACGGTCACGATTGCCGTGTAGCGCCATGCTCCAGTGAAACTGCAGACCGTCTAAATCGTCCTCATGTACCCGCTCTAGAAGCTCAATTAAGGTGCCTGACCAGGTAGATACACTTTCAGAATGTAGTGAGAATGAGCGAAATTCCATAATGTCATTCTCTGCCTCCCAATTCCAAAAAGACTCCTGCGACGCCCATAGTGCAAGTTCCAAATCTTTCTGTGCACTTTGGCTTTTTTGAAGCGTAGCATACAAACTTTGCGTCTTTTCTCTCAGCAAAGCTTCGGCTTGCTCTCTCGCATTTCGCTCTCGCTTTAAACGCCTTTCAAGTAACGCAGCACGGTCGCTACCAGAAGGCGTGCTATGCGTTGTTCCATCTGACATAACATGCCTCCGTTAAACGAGAGATATACTAAATTCGTAGGTATGAGGCGTATCTAGTTGATGGGTTTCCCTTTCCAGGGTGCAGTTGTAATGAGCTGCGGCTGCGTCCATCAAGCCTTCTGCTAAAGGATATAATTCTCTTTCAGAATAATACTGTAAGCGCATGGTGTTATCGGTTCTGGATATCACCGTAAATCGGGGTAGGTCGGCGTCTGGGTAGAGCTTCTTAACCTGAACATGAATGTCGCCGTCCAAGTGCTCCAGCATATCCAACATGCCTTCTGTATTGGCCAGCACGTCGCCATGCACTGCACCTAACTTACCAAATAAGTAATAGCCGAAATCGTAGAGTAGCTCGTTAGCTGACTTACCCGTTTTCTCTACCAGCACACCTAACAGGCGTTGCATTTGTTCAAACGGGTAATAGCCCACTGCGGTATAAGCGCCGTCGTTTTCTAACCCAGCTTCCATGATGACATCGTCAGCAAACTCAGGAGAAACTTTCTCCTCGAGCATATCGATTAACGATGTAAAAACTATGCCTAGCATGTAAATTCCTCATCTAATCCCTTTTTGAGTGTAGTTCACCTAAGCATAAGAACAACTTAAACTTTATGACAAATCTTCAGATGTTTCGTCCTTGCTGGGTAAGACAACTTCAACCGTATCAACCCGCTGTAGTCCTCGCGGTAATTTATTCCCTCTTCGGCCTCTTTCTCCCTGATAGTGGGTAAGGTCGTCAGCCGTCAGTGTCATGTTGCGCTTACCGGCCCCCACTTTAATTGCGGCACCATCAGGTACAACAGAAAGCACCTTCACGTACTCTTCTCGAGATTGCGATTTTGCAGAAGGAATATTGATAAGCTTGTTCCCCTTCCCTTTACCTAAACTTGGCAAGTCGCGTAGTGGGAACATGAGCATGCGACCTTCATTAGAAATACTTAGGCACCAATCGGAGTCTGGATTTGTAACCGGTGTTGGTTTCATCACTTTCGCCGCAGTAGGCAATGATAAGTAGGCTTTACCTGCCTTGTTCTTACTCACCATATCTTTAAATGTGCCGACGAAGCCGTAACCTGCATCTGAACCTACTAAGAATTTGCTTTCGTCTTGCGCCATAATGACGTGTTGGAATGACTCGCCACCCACTATGCTGAAGCGCCCGGTTAGCGGTTCCCCCTGACTTCGTGCAGACGGCAATCCGTGAGCGTCACAAGAGAAAGTACGACCTGAACTGTCCATAAACACGGCAGGCTGGTTGCTCTTGCCTTCGGCGCTGGATAAATAGGCATCACCAGCTTTGTAGCTTAAACCTTCCGCATCGATATCATGACCTTTTGCACAGCGTGCCCAGCCTTTTTCTGACAGCACAACAGTTACAGACTCAGCAGGTACCAGCTCTTTTTCAGACAGCGCTTTAGCTTCACCACGCTCAACAATAGGTGAGCGTCTGTCGTCACCGTACTTTTCAGCGTCTGCAAGGATTTCTTTCTTAATTAGGGTTTTAAGGCGGCGATCTGAGCCTAGAAGCTGCTGAAGCTTGTCGCGCTCTTCTGCAAGTTCATCTTGCTCGCCTTTAATCTTCATTTCTTCTAACTTGGCTAAGTGACGAAGCTTCAATTCCAGAATTGCTTCCGCTTGTGTGTCACTTAAACCGAATCGCGCCATTAATTCTGGTTTTGGTTTGTCGTACGTGCGAATAATTTCGATAACTTCATCGATATTCAAAAACGCAATTAATAAACCTTCTAAAATATGCAAACGCGCTAACACTTTATCTAAACGGTATTGCAAGCGGCGCGTCACAGTATCTTTTCGGTACTGCAACCATTCAGACAAAATCGTACGTAAGTCTTTCACCTGAGGGCGACCGTCTAGGCCAATCATATTCAAGTTGACCCGGTAGTTTTTCTCTAGGTCGGTAGTTGCAAATAAATGCTGCATCAGCTGAGTCACATCAATACGATTTGAGCGAGGCGTAATCACCAAACGGGTTGGATTTTCATGATCCGATTCGTCTCGAAGATCGCTTACCATCGGTAACTTTTTCGCCTGCATTTGCGCGGCAATTTGCTCTAGTATCTTGGCACCAGACGCTTGGTGAGGTAGAGCGGTAATAACAACATCACCGTTTTCTTCCATATACACCGCGCGCATTTTTATAGAACCACGCCCAGTCTCGTACAGCTTTTGAATATCAGACTTTGGCGTAATAATTTCAGCTTCGGTAGGATAGTCAGGTCCATTAACGTGTTCTAGCACATCGCTAAGCTCGGCTTTGCTGTTGTCTAACAACATGGCACACGCGTTGGCCAACTCTCTCACGTTGTGAGGAGGAATATCCGTCGCCATGCCAACGGCAATCCCTGTCACGCCATTTAATAGGATATGTGGCAAGCGAGCTGGAAGCACGCTAGGCTCGTTTAGCGTACCGTCAAAATTAGGTACCCAATCTACCGTACCTTGTCCAAGTTCATTCAGCAGCACCTCAGAGAAGCGCGAGAGCTTAGCTTCCGTATAACGCATGGCAGCAAACGATTTCGGATCATCCGGCGCACCCCAGTTACCTTGACCATCTACTAAAGGGTAGCGATAAGAGAAAGGCTGAGCCATGAGCACCATCGCCTCATAACAGGCAGAATCGCCGTGAGGGTGAAACTTACCCAGCACATCACCTACGGTTCTCGCCGATTTTTTATATTTGGCATTTGCATTTAACCCTAGGTCTGACATCGCATAAATGATGCGTCGCTGAACAGGCTTTAAGCCATCCGAAATATGTGGAAGTGCACGGTCCATGATGACGTACATGGAATAGTTTAGATAAGCGTCTTCGGTGAAACGTCGAAGAGGAAGTTGCTCTACCCCATCGCGATTAATGATGATCTCGTCACTCATGATAGTTTTTTCGTTTTGTTATTAATACCAATGCGCTCGTGCTAGTTAGGCTGTCGATTGTGGACAATTTAGCGCACCACTTAGTGAAAGCTCCCGAGCGTTAAAGGCTATTGTGGGGTAAACCGCATTTGTGTGCAATCCTTGAAACCAATTGTCGCGACTTTTGGGTCTTACTCATTGTATGGGGTGAGGGTTTGTTTTGTTATTCTTCAAAGAGAGTGGTTAAATAGCATTGGGTGAAATTTGCCGTTCAATTTTCACTCTTACGAGTAAAACTAAAAATAATAAAGCCCCTAATCAAACGGTAACGTAAGTACAGATAATCATGGCTATCTTTCGCGTATTCTTTTTTTATTTCTTGTTGTAGGCAGTTACCTGCCTTCGAATGCCAGCGCGCAGCATATCGAGCAGCTCTTCGATGAAGAAAGTACGCTAGATTTATCAGACTCTCTGTATTTTTTATTTGAAACCGATTATCAGCTTACTATCAGCGATGTATCACGAAGGCGCAATGACTTCCTTATGCATCCCCATGACAACCCTAACTTTGGGTTTCGTAATAATGGCATGTGGCTACTCACTTCTGTTGCCAATGTTTCAAACGATAAACACTGGGTGTTCTCAATAAATTTCAGCCAACTCGACAGTGTTGATTTTTATTTGGTGCAAAACGGCAAGGTAATAAAGCAAAGCCATCAGGGGAAAGCTCAAAAAGAACAGCGTTTTCGTGTTCCAACCTTTCGTGTTGAGCTGCCTGATAGCGATCCTGTCGACCTTTACATACGCATTGAAAGTCGCTCATCTAGCCTAATTGCACCACTTCGAATTCAAGCCGAACCGCTACATAGCAGCTACTTCCAAATGGACAGCTTGCTCTGGGGCTTTTTCTACGGCGGATTGCTTATTCTCGCAATTTATAACCTTGCTCTATTTTTTGGCGTGCGGGAAAAAAGTCTGATTGCCTATGTTGGCTATATCGCCGCGGTTATTTTGTGGCAGTTTGTGTGGGGCGGCCATACGCACTTGCTGTTTAGTCAGGGGATCCCCTCTTGGCTGGTTGGACATTCAGAGCTGATATTCGTAATTATTGGTATAAGCTCAGGCTTTTTTACCAAAACGTTTTTGGAAACGGAAAAGCACTCTCCCACGGCACATCCTGTCATTAACTTACTGTTGGTTTGCCAAGCGCTAACAGGGCTAGTCTGCTTCTTCGATCTGCTTCCTTCTATTTGGAAGAACAACCTAGTATACGGCGTGGGTCTTGTGGCGATATTGAGTTATATCTACGCTGGATTCGAAGCATTTTTCAATAAATTTAAGCCAGCTCGCTACTTCATTTTTGCATGGAGTATGCTCGCCACAGGCGCAATTATAGGTATGTTAAGCCTTATCGGAATTTTACCTTCCAATGACTTCACCACCTATTGTTTTCAGGTGGGTGTTTTCTTAGAAGCCGGGCTCTTTTCCTTTGCATTAATGGAGAAAAGCAGAGGCCAGCTGGAAAGCGAAGTTGAGCAAGCAACAAATGATTTGCGCAACAATATGGAGCTCATTGAAGAGCAGAATGCCCGTTTAGATATCGCTCGCAAAGATGCGATAAAAGCCAGTAACGTTAAATCTCAATTTCTGGCCAACATGAGCCATGAAATTCGCACACCTCTTAATGCCATCTTGGGGTTCAGCAAAGAGCTGAACAATGCGTCGCTACCCACTGACCAGCAAGAGCAAGTCAGAATTGTAAACACGGCCGCGGACAACCTGCTAACAATCGTTAACGATATCCTCGATTTTTCTAAAATTGAGGCCGGTAAACTGCAAATTAATAATCAGCCTTTCTCGCCCAATAAGCTGCTTGAAGAAATGGTCACTATCATGGCTAAATCTTCCCACAGCAAGCGCATCGAATTTGTATTTGATTTGCACCCGCTCCCTGAAAAGCTCATTGGCGATGTGTTTCGTATTAAGCAAGTGCTCAATAACTTGTTAAGTAATGCACTTAAATTCACGTCCAGCGGCACCATTACGTTTTCGGTGAGCGGACGCTCGCTTCCTCATGGTATTCACGAAGTAAATATTACCGTTGAAGACACAGGTATCGGAATAAGCCGACAAGACAGAAAAAAGCTATTTAACGCCTTCTCGCAAGTAGACGACGCCCTTAACCGTAATTACCAAGGCACTGGATTAGGTCTCGTGATAAGTCGAGAGCTGGTTCGCTTAATGAACGGTGATATAACGCTAAAAAGTGTATTAGGCCAAGGCTCTACGTTTAACGTATCACTACGTATGAACCAGTTAAGCCAGAAATATGCGTTAACTAGTAGTGAAGACTGGAAAGGTAAGAACGTGGTTATTTTCGATCCGGTACCTGCAACACGTCGCTCAAGTGCAAGCATGTTATCGATTTTGGGTGCGCAGGTTACCTCTGTTGAATCACTAGATTATTTGATGTCACTTAAAGGCCAGTACGACTTTTTCATGGCAACTGTGCCGGTAAGTAAGATGGGATTGCGGGATACCTATTTAAGTCGTTTTGTACAATTCCCTGCGCAAAAGCGCATACTTTGGTATTCCGGCCCTGAACCTTTTGCGCAATACCCAAGCCTGTCGCAACATTTCCATTCACAAGCGCGTATGCCGATGACGCTTACCAAGTTAGATAGCCTGGTGCACCACCATACAACGCCAGCTAAAAATGCGATGCAAGAGAAAATAGGCACGCTACCAAAAGCTAAAATTCTTGCCGTTGATGACATGGAAATGAATCTTAAACTGCTGCATACGTGGCTCGATCATTCTCCTGTCGAGCTAACCACAACGATCAGTGGACAAGACGCCGTCAATCAATGCCAGACTCAAGAATTTGACTTAATTCTCATGGACGTGCAGATGCCAGGCATGGACGGACTGCAGGCCACCCGAGAAATTCGTAAATCACCGCTGAATATGGGGACCCCAATAGTGGCTGTGACAGCCCACGCATTTAAAGAAGAGCAAGAAAGACTGCTCGCCTCTGGCATGGACGATTACTTACCTAAGCCTATTGAGGTTGAGCTACTTATTACGCTTATCAATTCGTGGTGCCACAATGTTGAGCCCGGTGAAATCGTCTTTCCCTCTATCGACTGGCAGCTAGCACTTAAACGAGCGAATCAAAATCAAGATACAGCAAAAGAAATGTTAGACAGTTTTATTGCGTTACTGCCCGAAACTATCGAGACACTTTCGGCGCTTTGGGACGATCAAGATTACAATGGGCTTAAGACCGAAGTTCACAAACTACACGGTGCGTGTTGCTATACAGGTCTGCCGCGCATGCAGCATTTAGCCAACGAAACAGAGAGCTCACTTAAACTTGGTCAGCACAAGTTAGTCGAGGAAAACTTACCAGCCCTTATTGCCGAAGCCAAGAAAGTGCTTAATGAGAGTAAATTGAAGGACAGCCGCAGCTAGGCGAATAAAGTCTAATTGCTACGATGAGCTTAGCTGGCTTCAGGAGACTGCCTAGCTTTCTGGCACTGAGCAATAAGTCCTGCAAACTCGCTGGCATCCCTATCTAGCTCTGAACTCGCGATAAAAATATCATACCCAAGGCGCTTTCTTAGCTCTACCATACGATGTGCCAGCATAGCTTTAATGCCTTTAATGATGGTCCCGTCTTCCATAACGTACTGCTTATCGTCAAACATAGATTGCTCATAACAGCTTCCAGAGGCGCAATTCTCATCTGTGTTCTGCATTAGCAATGGCCGCTGCTCCATTAACAAGTGCGTTGCAAGCCGTGGTGAAATCGTATTGAGGAAATCCGTGTAACTTTTGATTTTGAAACCGATGGTTTCAAGGGGAATATGCTCCAGCCCATGGCGAACACGGGGGCAATCTGCGCGCAGCAGGTTGTCCCAATGAATGCGCCAACTGCCCAGACGGTGGCGATAAGTAATATAGTCTTTGGCTATTTCCAAACTATAGTCGGGCTCACGAATTTTGAAGTACCCTACGAGCAAGCACACTAACGCTGCACTGGTGATAAAAATCCCCGCTAAGAACAGCCAATCGGGAAGAAAGGCTAACCACAGTGCCGCAATACACAAACCGATACAGCCCAGCACCAGGCTAGTGATACCGTTACTTTTCGAGGCAGCTCGGATATAAATTGGTTCGACACTAGTACCAGACATAAAAATACACCACTAACATGATTACGGCCCAAACGATATAAAGTCTCATGCGTTTACACTTCACGCAGTCGGTTTGCCACCAACGCAAAAGAGGATTTGATTTTCGCATACGCTAAGTAAGCCAAACTTATACGTGGGTTAAAAAGGGATAGTTTAACCGTAAAATTATGCCAATGTGTGATTTCTATAACGGTATCGTTGAAAAGCAGCCACTAAAGTTGGCGTAAAGACTAACGACAAGATTACCGAGAATCCTACTCCACCAGCCAGCACCACGGCCAACGGCGGCCAAAAGCTACCTTCACTGAACAATAGCAAAGGAATCAATCCACCTACCGTTGTGAAAGTAGTCGATAAAATATGGCGGCTACAGCTCATGGTTTCTTCAACAATGGCTTTCGTGTCTCCCTGCTTTGCTTTGGGGTTCGCGTTGATAGCGGCAATGACCACTATCGATCCGTTGATTGCTACGCCAATAAGGCCTGCACAACCTAGCAGCGGATTAAACCCAACCGGCAATCCAGATATCCAAAGACTGAACATACCCAGCCCTACAGAAAGTATTGCCACTAATCCGATTACACCCGCCATGCGCAAGCTGGTAAAAGTCAGAATGAGCGTTGTTACCATAAGAACCAACAGCACCGGCGCATAGGTCGCTAATTTACCTAATGCTTGCTGCTGTTCATCAGCGTCTCCCGCTAAATGAATACGATATCCTTCGGGAAGAATTAATCGGCTTTCGAGCAGATCTCGCAAATGGTTACTTGCATCAATGGCCGGGACACCAGGAAGCAAAAACGCCTGAATACGATTTAACCTTTCGCCATCAAGGCGCGTAATACTGCTGGTTGCAGGCTGAAGCGTTAAGTTTGTTACAGCAGCAAGTGGCGACCAAGAAATAGCATTGTCTCCTGCAACCGGAATTGGCATGGCGTCTACGCCCGTTACATTTTGTCTATACGCCTCGTCTAGCCTTACGCGTACAGGAATTTCTTCTGTGCTTTCCAAAACAGAACCACCGGTAATACCTGAAAAGTTTATCTGCATTTGATTGGCAAGCTCGGAAAGCGTAAGCCCCAAGTAAGACAGGTTATCGCTGTCCGCGTTTATTTTAAGCTCGGGTTCTCCCATTGAAACGCTGGTTATAGACTGAGAAATGCCGTCGACTTCAGACATTAACATGCGTACTTTGTCGCCTAGGTCATTCAACACATTCAGATCAGGGCCGAAAATCTCTACCTCAACAGGCGCCGCAATAGGCGGACCCTGCCCAAAGGCTCGCACTACAATTTGTACTTCCGGATACGCGCTATCAAGCTCTTGTTGTAGTTTGCCCACTAGCGCAACGGCGTCATCCACTGTATCTGTCGACACCACAGCATTTGCGAAATAGGGCATGTTGTCACGCGTCATCATCTGGTTGTAGTACACCGACGGCGCAGAGCCCCCGACTAACCAACTAACTTGTTTCACGCCTTGCTCACTGCGAATAGCACTATCTATTTTTTTAACATAGCTCGTTGTGTTGTCGATACTGCTCCCTTCTTTGGTCCACAGGTACACTTCGAACTGGTCTCTATCTGCACTTGGGAAAAACACATTGGCTAAGCTTTTAGACAGTACAAAGCCAGATAAACAAAGCAAAGCAATAACCGGTAACACCAAAATTGGCTGTTTAACCCATCTACCCAATTGCTTTTTAAAAGCGAGACTGAGCTCTGGCGCTTGTAATCCCACTTTCCACCACGCCTTCGATGCTGTTTCATGTTGCGAACTATTGTCGTGCTTTGGCAAAAATCGGGCAGCGAGGGCTGCAATGATAGTAAGAGAAATAAACAGCGAGCCAATAAGTGCCATCACCACGCTAATGGCAATCGGGCCAACAAAGTCACCGATGTTTCCGTCTAAAAGAAAGATGGGCATAAAGCCTAAAATGGTCGTCAGCGTTGAAGCCAAAAGCGGTACAAAAAGATGTGAAACGCTTTTGGCCATAGCACCTACTCGCGTTAAATTAGGATCTTGTAAATTAATGCGAATTTCATCGGTAATAACAATGGCATTATCGATAAGTAAACCAATGGCGATGATCATGCCAAAGATAGACATTTGGTGAATTTGCTCGTCGTAAAAACTTAAAGAGAACAAGGCAAAAGCGGCGCATAAGGGAAGTGCCAGGCCCACAATCCACGCAGCACGAAACCCCATGAAAAGTAGAATAACCATCATGACCACGGCGCACCCCATAAGCAGGTTCATCGATAAGTCAGCAAGTCGAGTAGCGGTATATTCGTTTTGCTCAAATGCGACGGTAGCGGTTAAGGTTCCGCTGAAGTCTTTATTGAACTGCTCCACTACTGCTAATGCATTTTCTGTCCATACATCAGAACGCAGTGACGGCTGCATACGCGCTGCCACAAAGATAGACTCTTCACCATTTAGAAATGCCACTTCGTTGCGAGGGGTAGTAAAACTGCGCTCCACTGTAGCGACGTCTTCTACCCGTAAGTAGCGACCTTGCTCGTTAACTAAGGGAATTGAAGCAATCATGTTCACGCCATTTAAGCCCTCTCCCACGGTAAAGCGCAAATTACTTTGCTGGGAGTTAAGCATACCCGCAGGTAATTTGGGGTCGGCGCGGCTTATTAAATTGCTTACTTGCTGTAAGGTAAGACCCGTTGCGGCAAGCTTAATAGGGTCGATATTGACGCTAATCTCTTCCTGCGGTGCGCCGTATACACGCACTAGCTCAGTGCCGTTAACGTTTCGCAGCCTGTCTGTAAGTTCTTGAGCTAAACGCGCGGTGAGTGTAATAGGGGTATTTTCAAAGTGGTCTGCTCGCACAGATAGCAATAAAGTGAACGCTGTCGCGCCGCGCTTTTCATCGAAAACTGGCGCCATTGCACCTTCAGGGAATGACTCAGCGGCAGCGCCAATGGCATCGCGAATTTCACTGAATAGTTGTTCGTTACTTGAATTATTTATCCAGTCTTGCGTCTCTATGAGAATAATGGAGATACCAGCACGCGACGTGGACTTCACTTCCTTTATTTCAAATATTTCTCTAAGCCTGTCTTCAAGCACATCACTAACCAAAGCCTCTACCCGTTCCGCCGACGCGCCTGGGTATTGAGTGATGATCAGTGCGTTTCGCGTATCTATTCGCGGGTCCTCAATACGCGGCAGAGAGCCTAATGCTGACAACCCTGCTGTGACTAGCACCAGAAGACTTAGTATGAGTAAATGCCCTCGTCGGTAAAATAAGGTATACCATGGATAAGATTTATCTGAGCCGAAGTTAAAGGACTTCATTAGCGTGCCCCAGCTTGATGTTGACTAGGGATTGATACCATCTGGCCAGGTGCGAGTTTGTGTGTACCTTCGCTTACGTAAACCTCTCCACCTTTAAGCGCTCCGCGCACAAACGCGTTGTTTCCGTCGGTATATACAACTTCCACTACACGGGCTTCAAGGGTGGCGTTTTGCTCGTTTGATAAAACAAATACGCGCCACAAACCGCGCAAGCCGTTGCTTAGCGCGTTAACCGGCAGCCAACTTCCTGTCTCAGAGTGAGAACGAAAGCCAGACAAAATAGCCATGTCACCGGGGCGTACCCGCTCATTACTATTTAATGTCACTAAAATATCAATGGTTCGCGTTTGCACGTTGCGAACAGGTAAGCGCTGTGTAACAGTACCCGCCACATCAATATCCCCGACGCTAACCAGCACCGGCTCATTAAGGTCAAACTGATCCACAACATCGGCAGGTACCGCGAAACGTGCCTGATAATTCTCTATGCCCGTAATTCCAAACACGGGGGTTCCAGCGCTAACTACACTGCCTTCATCAAAAAATCGTCGATTGACTACGCCATCGAAGGGAGAAATAAGGGTCGTTTTTTCTATTTCTACATTCAGTGATTCAAGGGCGGCCTGCATTTCACTAACTTGGGCCTTAGCGACATTGAGACTTGCCTTAGTTTCGTCTAGTCGCTGCGCTGATTCTAGCTTTTTCTCAACCAACGACGTGGTTCTTTCGCTGTTTACTCTAGCAAGTTCAAGGTCGGCGTTCGCACGCTCAAGTGAGGCTTGAAGCTCACGTTTTCTGGCATTGAGACGCTGAATATCTTGACGGGCTAGAACATCTCCCTTGCTTACTACATCGCCCTCTTCAACAAGTAATGTATTGACTTGCCCTGCCATATCGAATGAAAGCGAAGTGGCCCGTGGGGATTCGATAAGCCCAAAAACATTGATTGGAGTTTCAAAGCCCGATTGAATTTTGACTGTTCCAGTGGACACTGCAACGGGAACTCTTGCCTCTGGCGTTTGTGTCGCATTGCCAAGCCCTGCTGTCATCAAAAGAATGACCAACGCTGCAGTAAAAACGGCAATAGCGATAATAAGTGAGAGTTTGCCACTTTTAGAAGGCGTCGTTGCAGCAGTCATAACATTTCCTTTAACCAGTTTAGCGTTTGCTCTGGGCTATATTTGCATACTTATTGTGCTATGCTAGTATATAAATACTAGACCGTCCAGTTTGATATTTAAATATTCGTTAATACAGTGAGAACGAACGTGGCTACCACTCGAAAGCAAGGCCGACCTAAGAGCGAAGAGAAATACCATCTTATATTGCATGCAGCGTCTTGCCTGTTCTTAAAAGAGGGCTTTGCCAACACATCTATGGACACTGTGGCTAAAGCCTCTGGTGTGTCTAAACAAACGGTCTATTCTCATTTCGAAGGAAAAGATGCTCTCTTTAAAGCGGCAATCTCATCGAAATGCAGATCATACCAACTCGACACCCAGCAACTTATCGACGCCACTTCAGGCTCACTCTCACTATTAGAATGTTTACGAAAAGTTGGCTGTCAGTTTGTGCGACTATTACAAGATCCTGAAGCCATTGCTATCTTTCGAGTAATTATAGCTGAAGCGGTAAATAGCCCTCATGTGGCAACACTTTTTTATCAGGCTGGCCCCGAAGCTTCCCTATCTACATTGAGTGATGTCATAGAGAAGTTCGGAGAAGGTAGCTTAAGCCGTGATATCGCCCAACAGCTGGCAGTTGACTATTGCGCCCTGCTTAAGGGGGAATATCACACCATGATGCTGTGCGGCATACAGTCTCCGCTTCAAGACGAAGCGATTACAGCCCACGTAAATAGCGCGGCTGAAAAGATCCTTTTACTCTTTACCCACTATACTCAGCAACACAATTAGCCGACATATGCGCACATGCACACTTGCATTTTGATTTTTGGAAAGCCCTTTTCAATAAAACGCCAAACTGAGAAAAACGTAAGGCAAGATTAACGTTGCGCTAATGACTTAACCCCAGCGGTATTATAAACTAGCGCCGTTTTCGTTGATGATTGAGAAGCGCATGTCTGACTTTACCGGTAACCACATTCTTTCGGTTAATCAATTCGATCGCGAGGCCATTGAGAAAGTGTTCTCAGTTGCCAATTCCATGCAACCCTATGCCAAACGACAAAAGCGCACAACCGTGCTAGATGGCGCCATTCTCGGTAACCTTTTCTTTGAGCCAAGTACCCGTACGCGAGTTAGCTTTGGTACCGCATTCAACCTTTTAGGTGGTGAAGTTAGAGAAACCACCGGCATGTCGAGCTCTGCGCTGGCTAAAGGTGAGTCATTGTACGACACAGCCCGTGTGCTGAGCGGCTATTCCGACATTATTGCAATGCGACATCCTGCGGCGGGTTCAGTGGCAGAATTTGCCGAAGGTAGTCGTGTACCTGTTATCAACGGTGGTGATGGTGCAAACGAACACCCAACCCAAGCACTGTTGGACTTGTTCACGATTAAACGTGAACTGGAATACAATGGCCACGGCATTGACGGCTTACACATCGCCATGATTGGTGATTTGCGCTACGGCCGAACAGTACACTCTTTATCTCGCTTGTTATGTTTGTTTAAAAACATTCGCTTTACGCTCATTTCGCCAAAAGAGCTGGCCATGCCTCAGCCCATCATAGACGCCATCGAAAATGCGGGGCACCAGCTTACGATTACCGATACCCTTGAAGGGAATATGGATGCGGACATATGCTATCAAACACGCATTCAGGAAGAGCGCTTTCCTTCTCAGGAAGAAGCCAACAAATACCGAGGTAAGTTCCGCCTTAATCAGTCGATTTACACAAAACACTTTCAGTCGAAGACCGTTATCATGCATCCACTTCCACGAGATTCACGTATGGAAGCCAACGAATTAGATAACGATCTAAACCTCAATCCAAACCTCGCCATTTTTAGACAAACCGATAATGGTGTACTTGTCAGAATGGCATTGTTTGCGCTTACTCTGGGTGTAGAAAACCTTCTCACTAAGTACGAGCGTGACGTTGTTTGGTACAGCAATAAGAGTAAGTAATTACATGCAAAAATCTGAAGCCCTATTTACCCGCGCCCAAAAAACCATTCCTGGTGGCGTAAATTCACCCGTTCGCGCTTTTAAAGCGGTAGGCGGTACACCTCGCTTCATCACGAAAGCTGATGGCGCTTACATGTGGGATGCGGATGGTAAGCAATATATTGACTATATTCAGTCTTGGGGCCCTATGGTTCTAGGTCACAATAACGCCCAAATTCGCGAAGCGGTTATTGAAGCGTCGTATAACGGCCTATCTTTCGGTGCACCTACCGAAGCTGAAGTGATCATGGCTGAGTTGGTTAGCGAACTGGTTCCATCTATGGAAATGGTACGCATGGTGAACTCTGGTACAGAGGCCACTATGTCAGCTATTCGCCTGGCTCGCGGCTACACGAGCAGAAACAAAATTGTTAAGTTTGAAGGCTGCTATCACGGGCACGCCGACTCTCTGCTAGTGAAAGCGGGCTCAGGGGCGCTAACCCTTGGTGTACCAAGTTCACCAGGTGTTCCAGCAAATGTTGCTGAGCATACGCTTACCGTTGAATACAACAACCTAGACAGCGTAAAAGAAATATTCGAAGCCCATGGCGATGATATTGCGTGCGTTATCGTTGAACCTGTCGCAGGAAACATGAACTGTATCCCTCCTGTGGAAGGCTTCCTTGAAGGACTTCGCGCTATTTGTGACCAATATGGCAGCGTATTGATTTTTGATGAAGTAATGACAGGCTTCCGCGTATCTCGCGGCGGGGCGCAAGAGCGTTATAACATCAAACCAGACCTGACTTGCTTGGGTAAAGTCATTGGCGGCGGCATGCCAGTGGGCTGTTTTGGTGGTCGTCGTGACATTATTACTCACATAGCACCGACAGGGCCAATTTACCAAGCGGGTACGCTTTCTGGTAACCCGGTAGCAATGGCTGCAGGTCTTGCTGCTTTAACGCAAATAAAGCAGCCTGGACTTTACGATTCAATTTTCGAAAATACGCAAACGCTAGTTGATGGTTTCCAAGCCCTTGCTGACAAACACAATATTAGTCTAACTACTAATATTGCCGGCAGTATGTTTGGGATATTCTTTACTGACGTAGAGAAAGTCACGAACTACAAGCAAGCAATTAACTGTAATACCGAGCAATTCAACAAGTTCTATCACGGTATGCTAGAGCAAGGCGTTTACTTAGCACCTGCATCTTATGAAGCGGGCTTTGTTTCTAAAGCGCATGACGCTGCAGTCATTGAGCAAACCCTTGCTGCAGCAGATAAAGTGTTCTCAACGCTTTAAGTTAATTCCTTTCTGGTAATTTTTGCACTAATACGCCCACCGTGGCGTGTTAGTGCCTCTTCTTCATTGCTTCTCTCATACGTAACGCTTGAATTCCTCGCGGGCTAGATTATTAGCCTTCATTTAAAAGCAGTTTATAGGTGTGGTGTTATCAATGGATTGGCAGTTTGGCGCTATTTGCGCGCTTTTTCTCTACAGTGTCGCTATCACAATTTTGCACGTAAGGCGCAGCCGTCGGTTTGCATACAGAGCTAGCCAATTTAAACGTCGGCGTCATGTCTCCACCACTGTCGCAAAAAACGACGATGAAACGCACTTTCACACAGCAGCCGATGAGGCCCAAAGGCTTACACAAACCTTTCAAAAATTCATTCCAAAGCAGTTTGTGGAGCACATGTCGAATTCTGACGTAGACGCGCTGGGTCTTGGCTATGCGGCTGAAAACGACGTTGCGATTATGTTTTGCGATATCAGAGGCTTTACCGGTTTTTCTGAACGTATTACGCCACAAGAGTTGATGAACTTTCTTAATTCTTATTTCACCAGAATGAACGATCCTATTCATCAAAACCACGGTTTTATTGATAAGTTCATGGGCGACGCCATTATGGCGCTGTTCGACCATCGCGAAGGATCTTCACAACAAAAAGCTATGGATGCGGTTAATGCTGCGCTCGACTTACGCAAAGCCCTGACAATATATAACGGCCATAGAAAGAACAGTAACTACGAACCAATTAATATGGGAATAGGTATTCACTTTGGGCCTGTTATTATGGGTACGGTAGGTTCAGAAGATAGAATGGATACCACCGTCATTGGCGATAGCGTAAACATTGCTTCCCGCTTAGAAGCTTTAACCCCCAAATACGAGGCGGATATTATCGTTAGTGCCCAAGTTCTTCAGACCATAGGGTCTGGCTTCCCAATTAAAACCCGCTTGCTTGACTGGGTAAGAGTGAAAGGACGAAAAGCGCCAATTGAAATATACGAGGTGTTAAGCCACCTTTCAGAGAGTGAGCAGGAAAAGAAATTGGCGGTTCAGACCAAGATTGCCGCAGGTATCGCATGCCGTATAAATCAGCAGTGGGACGAGGCCATTTCTTTTTTTGAGACCGCTGTCGCTATGAGCCCAAACGATTCGCTAGCGCATCATCACATAGATGTTTGTCGAATTTACAGAAGCGTCGATTTTAAGGAAGATTGGGATGGTGCGCTAGTCTACTAATCCCAATGGCCATAAGCGACGGTTAAATTTAGGACTCAGATAACTTAGCCTGCTGGCGAATAAAATTAATGGATGGCGCGAAAAACGCAGCACCTGTTCCAGCACTGGTAAAGTCCAGCCATCTGTCATAATCGCCTTCACCGTTGCCGTATATTTGGCTGTGGAGCATCTGTTTAAATGGCCGCGCACTGGCACTACAGCTTACAAAGAATAAACCTTGGGAGGCCATATCACCGTATGGCATGCCTTGCTTAATTAGCCTTGGTTCGTCGCCATCGGGCGCAACAGTGCTTGCCCTAACACAATGCGAAGATTCAGACTGTTCGCTACTTACCAAATTGTGTTCTTGCGTGGTGCCCATCACTTGTTCTTGCTGACGGCTTGAAAGACTATTCCAGCGCCTTAAATCGTGGCGATAGCGTTGTATGTGAACATAGCTGCCACCGCTAAAATCAGGGTCATCTTCGCCAATAATGCCGACTTGTCTCCGCTTCATTCCACGTGGATTATCTGCGCCATAGAGAAAACCATTGAGGTCACGGCCATCTAAGTACCTAAACCCTCTTATTTGCTCTACCAGTTCTACATGAATACGCAACAAATCCATCACTTCAATGCCAACCGCATGGCAAATATCCAGCCTATCAGCGCGAATTTGAATGAAGAGATCGCAAGGCATGGTGGGGGCACTTCTATCATCACACTGCATATCAGGAAAAGGGGCAAGCTCAACAGGTATCAAACCGGGGTATACCTCAGCCCAGTAACCGGTGCCAATAGCGACAACGCCGGTTACCATGGCTTCGTAGTGCTCATTCTCAAAATGCTCGAATATATCCAGCACGCGAGATAGTTTGGCGCGTACGGCTTGGCTATCGTCATCAATGACGTTCAGTAGTAAATACTGTGCATGTAAATTTGGCTCAGCGCAGAGGCCTTTTTGTGGTTGTGTCATTGCCGCTCTTGTTGTTATTAACGCCTTGTTCTGACGTTTCGCTGCTGGCGATCATTCGCCGCGCTTTGTTGTGCGAACCTTATCGTAAAGTGTAGCGGCTGCTTCAAACTTTGAAACCCTTTAAAGCGAAGCAGCAAACGGGGGAACAAATTAACTCCGCCGCCTATTATCTACACTAGTGTGCTTAATAGCCCGCGGCTTGTCCATCTTTTCGCGTTTCTGAAGCGCCAAAATAGACACCTTTCTGCTCGTCCCAAGCGATGGCCTGATAGCCACCGAACGCGCCTACCACGCGTTGAAGCTTATGCCCCCGCTCCATGAGTTCTCGCTGAACGGTTTCACTGAACCCCGATTCTAAGCTCACATAGCCACCATCAGTCATCAACGCGCCCGTTGGGCTACTCGACCCACTGTGCAGTATGCGTGGAGCATCCCCCGCTTCCTGCAAATTCATTCCGAAGTCGAGAATGTTTACAATAATTTGCGCATGCATTTGAGGCTGAGTCCCACCGCCCATCACGCCAAAGCTCATCACCGGCTTACCGTTTCTTGTTACAAAAGCCGGGATAATGGTGTGAAATGGACGCTTTCCCGGGCGATATTCGTTAAAGTGCCCTTCTTCAAGGGTAAACATCTCACCTCTATTTTGAAGAATAAAACCTAGCCCTGGAGGTGTCATGCCTGAGCCCATTCCGCGGTAGTTACTTTGAATTAAGGACACCATATTGCCCTCTTTATCAGCAACGGTCAGATAAATGGTATCCCCTTCATAAATACCCGCATCAACGCGATTCGCTGCGCGTTCATTATCTATGAGCTTCTGGCGCTTAGCGGCATACTCTTTCGAAATTAGCCAGTCGACTGGAATATCGTTGAAGTCTGGATCCGCATAGAACTTAGCGCGATCTTCGAAGGCGAGCTTCTTGGCTTCAACAAAGGTATGGATGTAGTCTGCTGAGTTAAACCCCATTCCTTCGATATCATAGTGCTCAAGCACATTGAGAATCTGTAGTGCCGCTATGCCTTGTCCGTTGGGCGGAAGTTCCCACACATCATACCCGCGATAGTTAGCAGAGACGGGCTCTACCCACTCCGAGGTATGTGATGACAAATCCTGGTATGACAAAAAGCCGCCTTGAGACTTCATGTAAGCATCGATAGTGCGTGCGATATCGCCCTTATAAAAAGCATCTCGCCCGCCTGTTGCAATCTTTTCATAGGTCACGGCTAAGCCAGGGTTTTTAAAAACATCGCCTTTTTGCGGAACTTTCCCGTCGATAAGAAAAGTCTCTGCGAAGCCGTCATAATGACCTATTCGCTCTTGATTCATCTGCCAGTAATAGGCAATGACTTCTGAAACAGGAAACCCCTCACGGGCATATTTGATAGATGGCGTAAGCAGCGCAGACATGGGCAGCTTGCCAAATTTTTCGTGTAGTGCAAACCAGCCATCTACAGCGCCAGGGACAGAAACAGGTAGAGGACCGAATTTTGGAATTTGATGCAAACCACGCTCGGCAAACACCGCTTTGGTTAACTGTCTGGGTGAACGGCCAGAAGCGTTTAAACCGACTAGCTTTTCTTCTTTTGCATCCCACACAATAGCAAATAGGTCGCCGCCAATACCGCTGCCTGTAGGCTCAACTAAACCTAACATGGCGTTAGCTGCAATAGCTGCATCAACCGCACTGCCGCCTTGTTTTAAAATATCCAACGCCACTTGCGTAGCTAATGGTTGGCTTGTTGCTGCCATGCCGTTCTTTGCAATAACTTCTGAGCGACTTGCAAAGGGATGCCCCGTTATTCTGTCATAGCCCAAACAGCTGATACTAAAGAAAGCCAGTATCAAAGGTAGAAGTCGCACACTTGCAATCATAACCGTCCTTTTACTAAAACGTTGCCGATAATAAATCTAGCGTCAGTATATCGATTCATAGTGTAGCGTTATTGTCACATTACGCATAGGCTCTTTTCCTAAGCTCAGTAATGAGCTTAAAACACATTGCATGAAACGAAAAAAGCCCCGCATTAGCGGGGCTTAAACGAAGTAATAAGGCATTATTGTTATTGTTGTTTCGTTGCCTAATCGAGACTCTCTTACGAACGGCTGCTTGTGAAGTCTGGGTATGCTTCCAGACCACATTCGCTCATGTCTACGCCGTCGAATTCTTCTTCTTCGCTCACACGTACACCCATAACCGCTTTAATCACTAGCCATACCACTAGGCTCACTACGAATACCCATACAAAGATAGTCGCTGCACCAATTAGCTGACCAGAGATGCTTGAACCATCGTTAGTGAAAGGTACAAGGATAAGACCTAGAAGACCTACCACGCCGTGAACTGAAATTGCGCCCACTGGATCGTCAATCTTAAGCTTGTCTAGTGCAACGATGCTAAGTACTACTAAAATACCACCAAGGCCGCCGAACAAAGTAGCTTGTAATGGTGTAGGTGTTGAAGGCTCTGCTGTAATAGCCACAAGACCGGCTAGTGCACCGTTAAGTACCATAGTTAGGTCAGCTTTACCGAATAGAATGCGTGCTACGATAAGTGCAGCAATTGCACCACCAGCAGCTGCAGCATTTGTGTTCATAAATACAATCGCTACTGAGTTTGCACTTTCAACAGTTGCAGTAGCCAGTACTGAACCGCCGTTGAAGCCAAACCAACCCATCCACAGGATAAATGTACCTAAAGTTGCAAGCGGTAAGTTTGCACCTGGAATCGCGTTTACTTTACCGTCAGCGGTGTATTTACCCTTACGAGCACCAAGCACAAGAACACCAGCAAGAGCAGCAGCTGCACCAGCCATGTGAACAATACCTGAACCTGCAAAGTCAGAGAAACCAAGGTCGCCAAGCGTATACATACCGAATACTGCTTCGCCGCCCCATGTCCAAGCACCTTCCATTGGGTAGATGAAGCCCGTCATAACAACTGCGAACGCTAGGAATGCCCAAAGCTTCATACGCTCAGCTACCGCACCAGATACGATAGACATTGCTGTTGCAACAAATACTACTTGGAAGAAGAAGTCAGCAGAAGGTGCATATGTTGCTGGCTCTTCAGCGACACCTGTTGCGCCATCAGCCATGATACCGCTTAGGAATGGACCCCAGTCGCCGCCACCGTACATAATGCCGTAACCGCAAATCATGTACATAGTGCAAGCGATAGCGAATAGCGCCACGTTTTTAGTTAGAATTTCTGTGGTGTTTTTCGCTCGAACAAGACCAGCTTCAAGCATCGCAAAACCTGCAGCCATCCACATAACCAGTGCACCGCAGATTAGAAAATAAAAGGTATCTAGCGCATACCCAAGTTCAAAAGTGATTTCCATTATGGTTTTCTCCGCAAATATATCGTTGTGGCTTACAGCGCGTCGCTATCCGACTCACCAGTTCGAATACGAACGGCGTGTTCAAGGTCGTAAACAAACACCTTGCCGTCTCCAATTTTGCCTGTTTTGGCAGCGCCAACGATGGCTTCTACCAGGCGCTCTACTTGATCATCCTGAACAGCAATTTCCAGTTTGACTTTAGGTAGAAAATCCACCTGATATTCCGCTCCGCGGTAAAGTTCAGTGTGTCCTTTTTGACGTCCAAAGCCCTTCACTTCGGTCACGGTCAAACCGTCGATACCGATTTCTGAAATGGCTTCACGAACATCATCTAGCTTGAACGGCTTGATGATCGCTGTGACTAGTTTCATGAGTTGCTCCCAGTTTGTTTTGGTTATTCTGTGATTTATGGTCGTGTTTCCAACTATGGGAAGATAAACCAAGAGCCATGCCACAAATGATTAGCCAAATAAATCAAATACATACAAGCAAACGCTTCAAGAACGCACAAAAATAATGCACACTAATGGTGCACTGTTAAAAATTTGCCCAATTTTGAAGCGGTATGAGGTTGCGGTAAGGTGAGAGGACTAAAAAGTGCGATGAAATTAGGAAGGAACTATTCGATAGGGCCCATGGTCTGTTGTTTACTATGACGACTATCACCCCATCTTTCTTTGCGCCTGAGCGCAGCATTGAACACCATTCCGTTGCAAAGAAAACGGCGTGGCGCCCACTATTAATTTCGGGCTGTGCACATGTGTTTGGGGTCATCGTAGTGGTCATACTTTCTCAAATGGGCATCAACAACCAAAAAGCACGAGTAAATGTTTTGGAGCGAACGCCGGAGATAAGCGCCAGACTGTACTACCCCCCCGTTCCACGCCCTCCTGCCCAAGCTAAACCACAAGAAACTAAACCAATCGATGTTTCCCCTAAAAGGCAAGAAATTGAGTTGAAGCCTGACGCAACCAAAGCGACTGAAGCACTTGATAGTAAGAATGAAATTGTAGAAAGCCCTGCGCCCAAGCAGCAGAAAAATGCTGAGCCCGATACACAGCAGGTACCCATTGAAAGTAAGCCGACTAATACACTGCCGTCGCCCACTTTATCAAAAGACGCAAATCGGCGCGCAGGCTCGTTGAATCTATCGGTAAAAGATGGCGCAGCCCTCTACTTTGAAAAGTATCACAGTGACAAAGTCGCTGAAGACGCAGAACAGGCAGCAAAAGCATTTCAAGAGCGTAAAAATAGTCCTGTGCTTAGCGGGCCAAGCACACAGCAAATACAAGCTAATGAAAATCGACGCCCTTCAAAACGCGTAAACTGTAGCAGTACGACCAATAAAACTTTGGCGATATTGAGTGGGATTGCTGGTGGAACCTTAGAATGCACCAAAATGGACGACCACAAACGTTTTATAGAAGCCAGAGTCAATAAACTTCCTAAAGACGAAGAGATTAACTAGTTGTCTCTATCAACGATTTACCGACATGTGAGGTAAGCCCTTATCACAGTCACTTTCTTTTGAAAAACTTAGGGGGTTGCCCGAAATACGCTTTAAACCGTCTACTGAATGCTGGAACATCGTCATATCCCGTCAATTGAGCAATACTCGACATTGGTGTATCCGTATTTCTTAACAGTGCTTTGGCCTTTTCCATTCTCACTTTCACAAGATAATCTCGTAAACTATGCCCGGTGGCCTCTTTAAAACGTATTTTGAATTGCGTTGTTCCCATGCAGGCTATCTGTGCTAACTCCCCCTGAGTGAAGCCTCGAGAAAGATCTCGATGAATATAACTTAATACAGGAGTCATTCGCTTATCCATACCACATCCCTTCAAGGATGTTTCTAGCAAGGTTAAAAATAGCGCCAATATTTCTTCATGGCCTTGGTCAGCAAATTGGCTAATTTGAATCTCTACAAACGATAAAAATGCCTGTAATGCTGACGTTACCTGAAATATCGGGTGCAACCTGTCATTTAAATTAACTGGCACATACTCCAAGTCCGCCACAATAAATTTTGACAGTTCGTTAGCGCTAAAATAATGGACCTCATTCGGCGCTATGCATACGCCTTCGCCTACGCCTACTCGCCCGCTAAAATTATCGATTTCTATCAAGATATGCCCGTTGATGGGCAGCACTAACTGAAAGTAGTTGTGTTTATGGCGGCACGTTTGCTTTGTATATGAGCGTACGGATAGCGATGGAATTGAGCTGTCAGTCATTTTATTGCTCCCAACAGTCCATATAAGGTAATACTGAACTTTTGCTTAACTCACCGTTTATTTGCATCTATTTCCTTGCCGTTAACTCAGTACTCTCTGCCGTTAGACTAAGCACTTTTATTCATTTTGTCACAAATACGTGCAATATTTGATACGCCTAGGAAGGCGTCGAACACTACGTTTAAGGGTAAGTAAAGGGTTGAACTAAAACAATTACTGAAAATAAATGAATACCAACTGTCACCACATTTTTTCCACCGACGGCGCCATTAAAAACTGTGATTTATCAGCTTTATTCCTGATTGTATATCACCCATGTTTTAAGTACGCTAAGCTGCTATTCACTGGGGATTACTCTAACTGTAATACATAACAAAGGATACTCGACGTGGCCGCAGCTAACTTACTTGCCCTACTTGATGATATAGCAACGTTAATGGACGACATCGCAACCATGTCGAAAGTCGCTGCGCAAAAAACAGCGGGCGTTTTGGGCGACGATTTAGCGGTAAACGCCGACCAGGTTCAAGGCGTTAAAGCCGACCGAGAGCTACCTGTTGTGTGGGCAGTAGCAAAGGGCTCACTTATTAACAAAGCAATATTGGTTCCTGCGGCGTTGGCCATAAGTGCTTTTGTTCCCTCACTTATAACCGTCCTTTTGGTACTAGGCGGGTTATATTTATGTTTTGAAGGTGCAGAAAAACTGCTGCACAAATACCTTCCCCACGAAGATGAAGAGAAAACACGAGAAGCCAGAATAGAAGCACTTACCCACGAAGATGTGGATATGGTAGCGTTTGAGAAAGATAAAATTAAAGGCGCTATACGCACCGACTTCATACTGTCTGCTGAAATCATTGTTATTGCATTAGGTACTGTGACCGATGCAACACTTACTACGCAAATTGGTGTTCTAGTAGCATTAAGCTTAGCCATTACCCTTGGCGTTTATGGGCTGGTAGCGGCACTAGTTAAAATGGACGATGTCGGGCTTTACATGCTTCGCAAGTCGTTAACAGGTTCAATGAACACCCTTCAACGATTTATTGGCAGAGCGCTATTGGTCGCCGCCCCCGCTCTAATGAAGACCCTTGCGGTAGTAGGTACTGTGGCTATGTTTTTAGTCGGTGGTGGCATCCTCACTCACAGTATTGGTTTTTTGCATATTATTACCGACTGGTTTACCGCACTTATCCCTAACGCATCGCTGGTAATGTCTATACTTGCTGATGGTGTTGTTGGTATTGCTGCTGGTGTGATCATTGCGCTAGTAGTGACAATGGTTTCACAATTTAGAAGTAAAGCGTCCTAGACCTATTCACTCTTTTTTATACCAATCCGCATAGATAATTGCCCACTCAGAAGGCGCTGGCAAGTTTCCTAGCAAAGCGTGGGAATGCAGGAATGGCTGTTCCCTTTCAAATTCCCAGAATGAAGCTAGGAAGCTTGCCAGACCTTTCCGAAGGGCGAGTTTAAAATGTCCGTACTCTTTGTTGTGTCACCTTGATGTAGAACCACTATACCTGCGGTAACACGCCGCGATTACGAACATTTTAACTCTCGCTGAGTGGGTAATGATCTATGCGGATTGGTATTACATTGGCGGCGCTGCTCTTTTTTATAGACCTGCGCCCCTATTTTCGACCTTTCTCATGGTCACCAGTGTCGCTGCGCGAATGTCAAAAACTTTGCGTTAGTCATTTTGACCACCTCCATAATAAATTCGCTAAATTTTAGCATTTCTTTAATCTCTCAATTTGACCTTCATTTTTTATAAAAAGATAAAACACCATAAATTCAACCACTTGCCACTTTTTAACGAGTTGGCACATCCCTCGCTATAAACTAATTGTTAATTGATAACGACTTATTATCGAAACCTTTAGCAACATGATAGCTGCCACGCAGTATGTTCAAGTGCAGTGTCTAACTTAATTTTTGGAGATTACTATGTTTATCGGTCGCAAAACTTTCACTGCACTAACTTTAGCAACTAGCGTATTGGGCGCATCAGCGTTCGCTGACGACACTCAGAACAACATTGTTTCGCATACAGATTTCATCGTTGAAAGCGCCATGCATGACGTAAAGCAGAGCTTGGACCTGGGCGTGACTTATGACGTGTTAACTGCAAGCCATACGTTTGAGCCAGAAGCAGAAGAAGCAAATGCATTGGTTGCTGACATCACTATTACGCCGATTGAGCCTATCAGCTCAGACGATAACGACGCATAAGGAGAATGCACATGTTAACCGCCGCAACCCTATTTATGGTGGTACTCGGTCCGGTTATTGCGTTTGTAGTCAGTGCGCTGGTGTTTTCAACAGCGCGCCTATTCCTTCAGAAAGGTCACTGAAAACGCAATAAAAACACATAGGAACCTAACCGACTACCGCTAAAAAATTTGCCTTCCCTGGGCCTTTTACTCCAGAGGGAGATAGAAAGCACTGACAGTATCCCAGCCAAATGATTGTGTTTTCTATCTTCTTCCTGGAGTTTTTTTATCCGAATATGCGTTCCCACCAGCTTTTTTCATCTTTATCGCTGTCTTTGTCTACAGGGCGGCCTGAACAATCTTGTTGAGGTGGAGGAAGCACATCCAAAATAGCCGGTACGCTTAAACTTCCTGCACACCCTGCAACCACAACAGCGCCAGTCTTGGCGTCAAAGTGTGCAATGCCTAAGCCTTTGGGGAAACGCCGTGATAAGGACTTGGGCGACTGAGATTTCATATAGTTTATAAAGACAGGCAAGGCACCACCTGCACCGGTTAAATTAACCGGTTGGTTATCGTCATTGCCTACCCAAACCGTGACCACATTGTTTCTATCGAAGCCACTAAACCAGCTATCACGATAATCATCTGTGGTGCCTGTTTTGCCAGCCATGTTCACATTGCCAAAATTCCAGCCAATGCGCTTCGCTGTGCCTTCTGTGGTTACCTTGTACAAGGCATAGTTGAGCAGATAGGTCGCAGCCTCATCGGTGCGCTGTGCAAAAAACTCTGCCTTCTTCCAAAGCAGCGCGTTATCTGCTGTTACTACAGAAGTCACCGTATGAAGAGGGATATAACGCCCATCATTTGATAGGGTCTGATACATTTGATTGGTACTAAATGGTGTCAATTCAAAAGCACCAAGGGTCAAAGACGGTACTTTGTCGACCGGCGTGGTCACCCCTAATCGCTCTATCGTATCGGCTAACGCATCAAGCCCTATCTGCATGCCTAAATTAACGGTTGGTATATTTAAAGACTCGACAAGTCCTTGAAGTAACGGTACCTGCCCTCTGAACTCTTTATCGTAGTTTTGCGGGGACCAGGTTTTTCCATTTCGACTTTCAAGGGTAATGGGCTCGTCTTTAAGCGGCGTTGCCAAGTTAAATTGTGTTGGATCTTCTAGTGCGGTTAAGTAAACCGCAGGTTTAATCAACGAGCCTATAGGGCGTTTTGCGTCTAGTGCTCGGTTAAAGCCTTTGAACGCAAAGTCTTTTCCGCCAACGATAGCGCGTACTTCACCACTTGCACTATCTGTGACTACCATTGCGCCCTGTAATGGCACTTTCCTGTCTTTTTGCAAACCGTCTAGCGTACCCGACAATGCACTTTCAGCGCGGCGCTGGGCTACGATATCAAGTGTTGTAAACACTTTTACGCCCGAATCTCTTAAGCTAGGCTCAGCCAGAATTTCATTGAGTTCCCGACGAACCTGCTCCATGAAAGCAGGGTGTTTACCGCTTGCTAGGCTCGCCCCACTGGCGAGCCCTAACGGCATATTCACAAAACGTTCGTAGTCTTGACGACTAATTTCATTTTCATCAAACAGCATGCGCAGCACTAAATCACGACGCTCTTTCGTGCGCTCAGCATATTTGCGTGGGTTGTAATAAGATGGGCCTTTAATAATAGCAACCAACGTGGCTATTTCGGGCGTACTTAGCTCGTTAGCTGGTCGGTCAAAATAGAAATAGCTAGCAAGTCCAAAACCATGTACGGCCATATCGCCATTTTGCCCCAAAAACACTTCGTTTAAGTACGCTTCAATAATTTCTGATTTGCTGTAACGGGCATCAATGATCACCGCCATAATGGCTTCTTTTGCCTTTCTCACAATAGAACGCTCACGGGTTAAAAACATGTTTTTAACCAGCTGCTGCGTTAGCGTGCTGCCACCTTGAACCGTTCTACCGGCTGCAATATTTGCCATTAGGGCTCTCAAAATTGAAAGCGGCGCAACGCCATGGTGATTATAAAAATTACGGTCTTCCACCAGCGTTAGCGCTTTAGGCAACATTTCAGGAATAGTGTCTAACGTTACCAGCATGCGGTCTTCTTGCGAACCGCTTGTCATACGCGTTACTAACCAAGGTTCAAGCCTAACCGAGCCAAAGGGTCGACTCTGAGTCTTATCGTAAATTTCACCAATGCGCGCTCCTTCCCACGTTATAATCAAGTGGCGCAACGGCTCTGCACCTTCAGGAAACTGAAACGCGCGACGCTGTACAGTCAGCACCTTATTTTGATAGCTATATTCACCGCTACTGTCGGCAAAGGTTACCTTGCGGTAGCCCAGCAAATTGAGCTCATCAATGACTTCTTGGGGCGTTATCTCTTCACCTTTGCTGATTTCCAACGGACGGGCGAAGATCTGCGCGGGAACTTCCCATTTATTTCCAGAGAACGCATGCTTAATTTGGGCGTCAAGGTAGAAGGCATACGCCCCAAGCACAACCAAACCAATAAGAGTGACTCGCCAAAACAGTTTGAAAAACCACGAGCGCTTGGCCGAGCCTTTGCCATTGCTTGATGCTTTACTTTTTGAAGATGGATTGTCTTTTGTCTGTCTTTTTGCCACGTGAAAACGCCATGAAGATCATTGAGGATGACATCGCACATATTGCGATATGGATTTAACGAACGCCTTTAAAACGTTAGTTTTAATAGTATCAACATTACCATTCGGGCCGCCTCTCAACAACTGTTTCCAAATATACACACTCCGAATTTGTATACTTCTGAAACGTCCCATGGCGCTAATATGTTGAAGGACTAAAATGAATTTTACTCGCGTTTCACGGTCACAATACGATAGCATGCTGGCAAGTAACACAGGAACCGTACTATGCGCTTAGCTTCATTTAAGTCTTCTTTTTTCTCTACTCGTTCGCCTAAAGGGGCCAAGTCTTACGCCTCATTTCTTCGACCGTCACTTTGCACGTCTATGGCGCTGCTTCTCGCGGGTGCGACAATGAATTCAGCGCTAGCCAATGAACAATTCGCTAGCTGCACCGCAGCGCTTGCTGATAAAGCCAAGCAGGAAGGGGTTAGCCATCAGACTATCGATGATGTGTTTCCTCGTCTTGTTCACCAAGATCGTGTGATTGAGCTAGACCGAAGCCAACCAGAATTTGTACAAACCTTTCCAGGGTACTTCAGCAAGCGCGTTACCGACTGGCGTACCGAAAAAGGTAAAGAGATGTATGCAAAGCACGACAAACTTTTGCATAAGCTAAGTGAAAAATACGGCGTGCCTCCTCATTATCTGCTCGCTTTTTGGGGACTAGAAACAAACTTTGGCTCTTATAAAGGCAAAATGCCGGTACTCGACTCGCTTGCCACTTTGGCTTGTGATAAGCGACGAAGCGCCTACTTCACCCAAGAGTTTCTTGTTGCTGTGAAATTGATGGAGCGAGAGAAGCTGCAAAAAGAAGACATGATTGGCTCGTGGGCCGGTGCCATGGGGCACACCCAATTTATGCCTTCGGCCTATACCCACTACGCTATTGATGGCGATGGCGACGGACAAATAAACTTGTGGGCAAGTGAAGAAGATGCGTTGTCTTCTGCGGCAAACTTTCTTGCCAACTTGGGTTGGGAGCGCAGCTTCCGCTGGGGTCGTGAAGTGCAACTGCCGGAGAACTTTGACTATCAAGAGTCAGGCTATAAAAATAGAAAATCTCTCAGTGAATGGCACGCCCAAGGCGTGAAAAAAGCTGATGGTTCTGAATTGGGCGAAGGCGATACTACCGCCTATGTTATTGTGCCAGCTGGTCACAACGGACCCGCCTTTATCGCCTACAAAAACTTCCGCGTTATTATGCGCTGGAACAACTCAGAGTTTTATGCCATTGCCGTGGGTGTATTGGCCGACCGCATCGCTGGCGCGTCTGGCATTAAAGCCACGTTACCTGATTTACCTGCGTACAATCGCAAAGATATTATTGCCCTTCAAAGCAAGCTGAATAATTTGGGCTTTGATGTGGGTAAGCCTGACGGCATTATTGGCCCCGCTACCCGTGAAGGCATTCGCAATTACCAAATTAGTAACAACATGATTGCTGATGGGTTCCCAGGACTTGAAGTGATGGCTGCACTTAATATAGACCTTGCAACGACGACTTCTTAAACTTGAAATATGCTGCGCCATTTCTGGCACGCATTCACTGTTTGGTATTTTCAGTGGCCTACAAGGTGTAAACCACTCACTTTGTTGGTGACTGAAAGTACTCAAACGTTAGGCTTGAAAAATAGGTTTCGAAATCTGCGGCCGCGCTATTTGCAAGTGGGACTCCCCAAACTGTATTCAGAATTACAGGTCCTTCGACGTCAAATTTAAATGTCGCCTTGCCCTCACTATCCGTTTTAACCGCTTGCTCTTTAGCGCTGTGATCAACCAAGGAATACGCATCAATAAGCGCGTTACTCAAAGGCTTACCTTTAAATAATACCTGAACAGATAGCGTGTTTCCTGCAAGCTTGTAAGGATGTTCAAGAGGCACTATTTCCAATGTGTGGCCAATGGGTTTTAATACGTTGTTCGTTACCGCGTCACCAACTTGCACAATGGTTTTCGCCTTTCTAGAGTACAGCTCTTTGCCGGCGATATCGTTTTGTCCCCTCGCCTCGCGGTGCGCCAGCACCTCAGTTAAGCCTTCTTCTCTTGCATACTGATTAAACTTCTTCGCTTTTAATGTGCTTGTGGCGTGATAGCTTTCAAACCCTATGACGTGGGTACCGGATGGGAGCTTGGTTGTTTTTGCCATGCCCGGCAGCATTGAGGTTTTAGGTACAACACTGGCAGCCATATCAGTCACACCGTCAAAAGAGTAGGTGCGCAACGCGACTATTCTATCCCATGCAAGGTTCCAATGAGACGTATCTTCCTTATGACCCACTTTAAACTGCAATGCCAGCGAACTCGGCTCTTTAGAGCGATAGGCTGTGGGTTCTAGCCAAAAATCATGAGCTTGTACGTTAATTGAAGTAACAAACAAAAAAGCAGCAGTAGCAATACAATGTAGTTTCATTGCGTCGTTTAACCCGTAAATAAGAGTAAGATTACATACTTCAACTTAGCGCAAGTTTCCGCGTACGACCACTGTCGTAAAAAACATACTGTGTACGAAACTGGCATATAAGAAAAAGGCGTATAAATACTACTCTTGTTTAAAACAAACAAAAATCACCTGAAAACGATGGTTCGTATAGCCGTATCGGCGCGCTACATATGCTTTTTTGTTTTGCTGGTCGGCAATGCATTTGCTGGGTCATCTGGCCAAAAATGCTTTGGATAGCGCCCCTTCATTTCTTTTTGTATTTCCTTATAACTGCCTTGCCAAAATGCCGCTAAATCACTGGTGGTTTGTAATGGCCTTCCTGCTGGCGACAACAGTTCGCACACAACCGTAACTCGCCCACCAGCTACCGTTAATGGCGTGCTTTGAGAATACAATTCTGGCATTTTGACAGACAGCACCATATCCCCATTATCGCGGTAATCCAGGCTAGCCTCCCTGCCCGTTGGAATAGTCACGTGAGTTGGCAAGAGCGTGGCTAACGCATCTTGCTGAGGCCAAGACAAACCATTATTCAAGGCTGTTTTCCACGGTAACTGCTTGAGATTTCTTATGCTTTTACAGTTTTTTAAGACAGGCGCTAAACTGTCTTTGGCCTGGTGCACCAGGGCGCTTAATGACAACGGCCAGGGGTCGGGCTCATCGAAGGCTTTTTCTTGTGGTAAATTGAGCTTTCCTGCCATGGACACTCTTCGCCACCATTGCCAGTCTGCATCAGAAAGTGGCCAGCTTGCTAGAGGAAGCGCATCAAGGTATGTAAACCATGCATTGCATAACGCATCATCCCAGAATGCTTTTTCACGACTTTTTTCCTGCCCAGAAACCGGTGTGCTATTTAACGTTATCTCATAAAAGCCCGTACTTACTCTGGCTTCCATTACCCCAGTATCGCTGTTAAGAATAACGCTGCGCTTTTCGCTGAATGCGTCTGGGAAGGCAAAGCGCAACCCGCGTTCAGGTACAGGCTGTGCCAAACGTATTGCCACCGTGCTTTTTATCAGCTGCCCGTCAATGACTGCCAGCCATGGCCCATCGCCATTTTCGCTTTCATCAAAAGCAGATGAGCTTCCAGCAGAAGTGAGCTCTGCACCTTTGCCACTTGCCAGCTTATATTCGACTATACTGGTCTTAGGCTTACCGTTTGTTGTATTCGAGCTCTCTGCCGATTTATCTGACGCACTGCGCCGATAGCCCACCTGCAAAGGAAATGCGATGGCGATACCAAGCCCAAGGGCTTGCTCATCTAGTTCGTTAATATCAAGCTTTAAGCGTTGTGCTTTTCCATCATTATCTTGCACGTAGCGCGCATAACGGGAAGCTTGCTGTGTAAGCTGACTGCGCGTATTACTATTGGCGTTTAGCAGCGCTTCCATTACATTTGTTGTGCCGCCCACACTGATATTACTTTCGCTAAGAGCCACAACAAAGGGAGCAGCGTGGCGAAGCGCTTCGTTGTCATCAGCACTAAGTCCATCAATCCCTTGTTTAACGGTCAGCAATAAGTGGGCTAAATGGGGCTGACAGGGTAACTGGGCCAGCGCTCTTCCATAGGGAGTAATGCTGGATTGTGAGATAGCATTAACCCGCTGAAGCTTTTGTTGTGTGACCTGCTGCTGCGCTTGTGTAGGCTTCGTCAACAATGCCAAGGTATCTGGGCTACTGCCCCAGGCTAAGGTATCAAGCAAAAAGCTACTTAAGTCTTCTTTTTCAATTTGCGCCGCATTGTGTTTGGCCAAACGTTCAAAGCTGCTTTTGCTACACAAACGATAGCAGGTTCCGGCCATGACCCGCCCCGCGCGTCCTGCTCTTTGAGTGGCAGATGCTTGCGAAATGCGCTGCTGGGTAAGCGCTGTAATGTCACTTGACGGATGATACTGCGCACTGTTTTCCCATAGGCTATCAATAACCACAGTTACGCCTTCAATGGTTAAACTTGTCTCTGCAATATTGGTAGATAATATGATTTTTCGCCTGCCTTGCGGGTCTGGCATAATAGCGGCTTGTTGGGCTGATTTGCTCAGCGCCCCATAGAGCATGTGAACGGCCATGTCCGCACTCTCAGCTAACCCTTTTATTTCTCTGGCAACGGCATTAATACTTCCTCGCCCAGGCAGGAAAACCAATATATCACCGTCGTGTTCGCCTACGGCCTGCTTTATGATATTGCAGGTTTTGGGTACTAACTCATGCGCCTGCACATCTTGAGTGTAGCGGATATCAACGGGAAACATGCGCCCTTCGGTATTCAAGTTCACTACTGGCTGTACGCTATGCGCATTGAGCAACGTTTGAAGTGGTCCTATATCCAAGGTTGCCGACATGATAATTAAACGTAAGTCATCGCGAAGTCCAGACTGTACTTCAAGCGCTAGTGCCAAACCAAAGTCACTGTGAATACTGCGTTCATGAAATTCATCGAAGACAATAGCGGCTACTCCATCAAGCTCAGGGTCTTGCTGAATCATGCGAGTCAGCACCCCTTCGGTTATGATCTCAAGCCGAGTGGCAGACGATGTTTTCGACTCCCCTTTAATGCGATAGCCAACCGTTTCGCCCACATTTTCATTTAATTGCCTAGCTAAATAGTCCGCAAGGTTTCTCACCACCACGCGCCGTGGCTGCATAAGTAATATTTTTCCTTTAAGCGATGATTTCAGCAGTGACAAAGGAAGTACGGTGGACTTTCCCGCGCCCGGCGGCGCCCCTATAATGGTGTTGTTAGCTGTAACCGCCTCGCGTAACGGTGTAACAAGTTCATAAGCAGGTAAATGAGAAAACGGCTGTAACATAAAGGGCATAAAGGTGTTATAAGTTGATGAGTATAGTGTACCTGATTTGCACGATGTACCCGAACATCACTGCTATTTTTTAAACTTGGTAAAAGACATAACGCTTGCGCCTTGTTTGGAATTCGTAGGTAGCACTATGACAAGTTTAAGTCTTGATGAACGTGTGGCAACGCTTTTACCTTGCAGGTGACACGTTAACTTTATGTACAAACTAAAGGGCAAATTTGAAGGAGGAAAGCTATGCGAAGCTTTATTGGTTTAGACCTTAGCGCCACAGAAAAGCTTGCTCTAGACAGCTGGCGCCAACAGGCATTGCCTGAAGTCATGCCTCGCCAATGGGTGAAAAGCGAATCAACTCGAACCCGTAAGTTTGCCAATAAGCATAACGACCACATCAACAGTCAAGGGCCTGCACAACCTTATGCAGTGCCAGCGGCAAACTTCCACATTACGCTAAGCTTTTTAGGTGAAATAAATCATCGTCAGCACGAGGCACTTGTGTATGAACTCGACCAGCTCGTTAGCGAACCCTTTTCTTTAACACTAAATACAACGGGGTTATGGAATGGCCCTAAAATACTTTTCGCTGCACCGACAGATACACCAAAAGCACTCAGCGAACTCGCCAAATTATCGCGAAAAGCGGCTCGTAGAGCGGCAATTGAGCTAGAAAACAGAGAGTATAAACCTCACGTAACCCTTGTTCGAAAGGCCACTTCGACCTTGCCACTACCACTTTACAGCCCGAGCGTAGACGTCCACATTTCAGCATTTCATCTGTTTGAATCAGTTTCTACGCCGCAAGGAGTGACCTACCCTATTCGTCAGTCTTGGTCGTTAAAACACAACATGTCAGTAAGAGAAAAGCTGCGGCGTGGAATAACTGACGAATAAAGATAAATCCAACACCGAGCGAGTCTTTCTTATTCCCATCGCTTTGATGAGCGCTCTTTTAAAGCCAGAAATTGCTAAAGACCCAGCATGATTATGAGTTATAGCAATTTAAGCTGGTTTTAAGTGGCGCTTAGCCTTTACAACGCCTGGCGTCACGGGTAAAAAGATAGCCTGTTTTTTTAACCATTCTGCCCACATGCAACAAACATTTAGATTAGTTATAGATTGCCCTGATCAAATCGGGCTCGTTGCTAGCGTGTCGCAATTTTTAGCCGACCATAACGCAACCATCGTTGAAGCAAGTCACCATACCGATTTACAAACCGGCCGCTTTTTCATGCGCCATGAAATTAGTACCGACTCGCTAAAATTAGATCACCAGAGCTTTGTTAAAGAGTTCACCCCACTTGCTAACGAATATCAGATGAACTGGAAGCTGAGCGACTCCGGCAAAAAACAGCGCGTCGCTCTGCTTGCCAGCCTTGAGTCTCACTGTTTAGTTGACCTGCTTCACCGCTGGCACACAGGCGAACTACACTGTGATATTCCGGTTATTATTGGTAACCACCCGCAAATGAAACAGTTTGCAGACTGGTACAAAGTCCCTTTCCATTGGGTAGACTTTAAAGCGTTAGGGAAAGAAGCCGCTTTTGCGCAAATCACGACTTTACTTCAAGAGTACAAGATTGATTTGACCGTGCTTGCTCGCTTTATGCAGATTTTACCTGATACCCTTTGCCAAGAATTAGAAGGCAAAGCCATTAATATTCATCACAGCTTCTTACCCAGTTTTGCAGGCGCTAAGCCATACCAGCAAGCCTATGATCGCGGCGTGAAATTAATTGGTGCAACCTGTCACTACGTTACTAAAGACTTAGATGAAGGGCCTATCATTGAGCAAAGCGTAAAACGCATTAGTCACAGCGATAGCGCGGCTGACATGGTGCGCAAAGGTAAAGATTGTGAAGTAACCGCACTGGCTCATGGCGTGCGCTACCATTTAGAAGACCGCGTGATTATTCACAGAAATAAGACCGTGGTGTTTGCGTAAGTTTTTATACTGATAAAATAAAAAAGCCCGCAAGTAAAAACTACTCACGGGCTTCCATTTAAAACTACCTTTGCTCTATCTATACATTCACTTTTATGTTGTTAAACCCATCATCACCAAGCACCTCTTGAAGTCTCGCTTTTATTGCGGCTTCCTTATGAGGATAGTGAAAGTCAAACCCTCTGCCGTTGCCCTTTTCCAAGATAACTCCAAGGTAATGGTGAGAGAAATTAAGCGCATAGATAGTATTGGCGTTAACCCTGAGGGGCTGGCGATCAAGTCCATGTAAAAATTGAAACACTACAACATCACCATCTTTTTCTATCAATTTTTCAATGGGATATCTATTGCCGAAGCGCCTGCTTCTTAAATAAGAGAAAAAGCCAATACATAGCCCAACACTACCTAGGGTAGCCGCGAGTTTAACTTCACCTTCTGCGGTGATATTTAAAATAAAAAGAGCCAGTAGAAACACTGGAACACCAAGAAATAGTGCCTTGTCGATGGGTTTGCGTTGCATCGTCTTCCCTGTGAAATTTTGATTCCCTTTAAAGACGCAATAAATCACAAAGCGGCTATGGTTTCAATACAAGCAACGGTTTCAATACGTCCACTTTCTTGTCATTAAGTTAGTGCAGTTATCGGTCTGACATGAACTACTTTACGCTTCAAACAGGGCTGGTGCGCATGGCACGTCTTAGCTTCATGTAATACCACAGGTTCGAGGCTGCAAACAGGGCTTCAGTAATGGCTAATCCCCACGTTTGCGTAATTATTCCGTACGCAGTGAAGTTGATGGAGCCAATGATCATGCATACCCTTAAACCCGCTTCCTTGCAGTGAAGTTCGCCAAACCGGTATGCCATAAAAGTTAACACCGGCATAGCTTCAACTAACGATGTTTTACCGGTTAGGTTATTCACCGTCAGCACAATAACCATCATAGAGATTAATGTAATGTAGGTTGCCACAGGAGATAGTAGTTTTTGTTTTATTAAACGATAACTGGTACTCAGCCCCGCCACCGTAATTACTACAGCTCCTCCCCACGCTTGCTCGAAAACCAAAAGTGAGCCAATAGCAATACATAACCCTAAATTCAGTAGCAGTAATTTACGTTCAGTGTTCGACCAAAAGGAAGCCAAAGCGAATGCAACGGGAAACGCGTGAAGAAGTAATTCAAACATGATGATCACAGTAAAAAAGTCAGTGGTTTACGAGCTGCGGAAGACAGCTATTCAGAACGCGCGCAGTGTAATTTCCAACCAGCATAAAGCCAATCAAAATTTGACCAATTTCGACGAATTACATATCAGCGCGATTTCTCTTCAAACCGCTGTGCTGCAAGGAATTACGTTAAAGAGCATTTAACTTATTTTTACATTATCTTAAGATGGTTTTTGTCATAAAACGTATAGATAAAAACAGACAGGAAAACTCATGGGTAAATTTAAATCATCACTCACCGCTATGGCGGTTGTGGTTGCACTCGGTGCATGTTCAGAACAAAAAGCACCTGAGACCACCAGCACAGATGTACAAAATACAGCGACATCTCAACAAGCACAGTTTGATAACGTGCTGCTTCAAGAGTTTAAAGGCCCGTACGGTGGCGTGCCTGCTTTCGATAAAATGAATTTGGAAGATTTGAAGCCTGCGCTAGAAAAAGCCATGGAACTGAATCTTAAAGAGATCGAAGCCATCGCAAATAACGAAGCGCCACCAACGTTTGAAAACGTCATTGTTGAAATGGAGCGCGCAGGTGCAGAGCTTGGACGCTTATTCACGTATTACGGCATTTGGAGCTCAAACAAGTCTAGCCCTGAATTCCGCGAAATTCAGGCCGAGATGTCACCAAAACTGTCAGCTTTCTTCACTCAAATTACGCAAAATGAAAAACTCTTTGAAAGAGTGAAAACGGTGTACGAGTCTGATGAACTGAAATCGCTCACGCCAGAAGAACAGCGTATTACGTGGATGACTTACAACAGCTTCGCGCGCAACGGTGCAACGTTAGATGGCGAAGCGAAAAAGCGCTATGCTGAAATTAACCAAGAACTTGCTACTCTGCACACCAAGTTTTCTAACAACGTGCTAGCAGACGAAGAAAACTACGTTACTTATATTACTGAAGACCAGCTTGACGGCCTACCCGCTTCGTTTGTAAAGGCAGCTAAAGCGGCAGCAGAGTCTCGCGGCGAAGAAGGTAAGTATGCGATTACCAATACGCGTTCGTCTATGGACCCGTTCTTGACCTACTCAACCAATCGTGAGCTTCGCGAAAAAGTATGGCGTACTTACTACAACCGCGGTGACAATGCCGACGAGTTTGATAACAATGACATTATCAAGCGCATCCTAATCCTTCGAGATGAGCGCGTTGAGCTGTTAGGTTACGAAAATTACGCACAGTGGCGTTTAGAAGATCGTATGGCGAAGAACCCAGAAAACGCCATGGATCTGATGATGAAAGTATGGCCTGCCGCTATTGCTCGCGTTGAAGAAGAAGTGGCCGACATGCAGGCCATTGCCGATGAAGAAGGTGCAGACATCACTATTGCGCCATGGGACTACCGCTTCTATGCAGAAAAAGTGCGCCAAGCGAAGTACGACCTAGATTCAAACGAAGTAAAGCAGTACTTACAGCTTGATAAGCTGCGCGAAGCGATGTTTTACGTTGCAGGTCGCTTGTTCAACTTCAACTTCACACCTGTTGAAGAAGGCAAAGTACCCGTTTTCCACGAAGACGTGAAAGTATGGGAAGTAACTGACAAAGACAGCGGTGAGCATATCGGTCTTTGGTACCTTGACCCATTCTCACGCCAAGGTAAACGCTCTGGTGCTTGGGCAACGACGTATCGCTCTTACACCACGTTCGATGGCAAGAAGACCGTATTGTCTTCAAACAACTCGAACTTCGTGAAAGGTGCTGATGGCGAAGCTACACTTATTTCGTGGGATGATGCTGAAACCTACTTCCATGAATTTGGTCATGCTCTTCACTTCTTAGCGTCTGACGTAGAATACCCGTCTTCGCATTCTGGCGTACGCGATTACACTGAGTTCCAGTCTCAGTTATTAGAGCGCTGGTTGACCACCGATGAGGTAATCAACAACTATCTGGTTCACCATGAAACAGGCGAGCCAATTCCAGCAGAACTAGTTGAGAAGATTAAGAAGGCCTCAACCTTCAATGAAGGCTTCAAAACCACTGAGTACATGGCTTCTGCCATTATGGATCTGAAGTATCATACTACCGATCCTAGCAAGATTGCCCCTGATACTTTTGAGCGTGAAGAGCTTAAGAAGCTTGGTATGCCAGAAGAAATCGTTATGCGTCACCGTTCACCTCACTTCGGTCACGTGTTCTCGGGTGAAGGTTATGCTGCGGCCTATTACGGCTACATGTGGGCAGAGGTTCTTACTGCTGACGCAGCAGAAGCCTTTATGGAAGCACCGGGTGGTTTCTACGATAAAGAAGTAGGCGATCGGTTAGTGAAATATCTATTCGCCGTACGTAACGCAATGGATCCAGCTGAAGCATATCGCAAGTTCCGTGGTCGTGACGCCAAGGTAGACGCATTGATGCGTGACCGTGGGTTCCCTATTCCTAAGGAAAGCAAAGAGTAAGTTAACGTCCTTACCCTTCCTAGGTCCTGTTGTTATTCGCTCTACATCAAAGAGCAACAGGCCCTAGCTGTGGCTAATTAAATATTTAGCTTCAGTACGCCATTGGCCCTCTTGTTTTCTTCGTAAAGCAGAGGGCTTTTTTGTAACTGACGTTTTTGTAAAGCCTCATCTTTCTATTGACCTATTGGTCAATTATGCTTCACAATCTCTTTGCCCTAGCAAAATGTATAAACTTTGCAGGGAAAAGGTCGATAACTTGTCTGCGCTTTAAAAATAACAATAGCACTAGCGTAAGAATCAGAGAGTAGTACTGACCCGCCTAGGACTCAGTATCAGACGTTGCTGTGCCTGCAATGCCACGTCACCCTTGATCATAAATTTCAGCATTAACTTACGTGGTCGAAAGTCATGACTTTCAGTATAAAACAAAAACTCATTATTTCTCTTATTGTGGCGGTGCTCGCTGCTGCTATTCTTGTAGGTTCTATTAGCCAATGGATTGCCCGTGATCTCGTTAAAGAGAACATGGAAGAACTTCAGCTTCCTTCATTACTTAAACAGGTTGGTAACCGAGTGGACAGGGAAGCAAGTGTAATGCTTACCGTTGCTCACGGCATTGCTTCTAACCCCGACATTCTTGCCTGGTCGTCGGCAGGCGCAGATAGCGCTGGCGAACGCCGTCTCCTTAGCTATTTAAGTAATATCGTTGAATTTAACGATTTAACGGTAGCCTCATTTGTAGACAGAACCACCTACAAATATTGGAACCAAGATGGTTTCTTACGGGTGCTACAAAACGATGAATTTGATGGGTGGTTTTTCGCTTACAAAAATAGCGGCGAACCAATTTCACTAAGCCTATACAACGAACCGGGTCAAGGTTACCGACTTTTTGCGAATTACCAGCAAGTAAACGGCAGAGGTATGTCGGGTGTCGCTAAATCGGTCGATGAGCTGCTAGATATCATCAATGCGGTGAAAATTGCGCAAACCGGCTTTGTCTTTCTTGTTGACGGAAACGGCACCATTATCGCTCATCCCAATACCGAGTTATTGGGAAAGGCTAAGTTAGCGTCCATAAGCGATTCAAGCACATCAGGGCAACTACTCAATCGTCAGAGCTTTGCTATGGCCACCAGTGACGCGGCGGGCGACACGCAACTGTTTGCCAGTACCTATGTGGAAAAAGCCGGTTGGTACGTGGTTGCACAAGTACCTGAGCATGAGCTCTACGCATCGCTAAATGCAGGCAGCCGCCAGATTATTATTTGGGCTTTGGTGATAGCAGGCGCTTTCGCACTTATTGGTATTTGGCTAGCAGGCACGCTTACCAAGCCACTTGAATCACTGGCCGATGTTTTCCAGCAGCTTGGCAGAGGACAAGGCGACTTACGCTCTCGTATTCCTATGCCAGAACAAAAGGAAATTGCCCGATTAGTGGAAGGGTTCAATAACTTTATTGATCACCTTCACGGCACCATTTCGCAAGTGGCGAAAACAAGTCACGCACTAAAGGCGTCAGCACAAGATGTTGCGAAGCAGTCTCATCAAACAGAAAACTCAACCAAGAGCCAGCGCGATCAAACCTTACAGGCGGCAGCCGCGCTAACAGAAATGGGCAGTACGGTAAATGAAGTAGCCCAGTCAGCTACCCATGCTGCGCAAAATGCGAATATGGCTACGACTAATTCCGCTCACGGTCGAGAAATTACCCAACGTGCAGTACACGCGATAAACGGTCTTTCGGGTCAAATTAAAGATGTGTCTCGGGTTATTCAATCGCTAGATGAACACACCGCAGCCATTGGCGGTATCCTCGATACAATTCGAGGTATTTCAGAGCAAACCAATTTACTTGCGCTAAATGCTGCTATAGAAGCAGCTCGGGCTGGCGATCACGGCCGAGGCTTCTCAGTCGTTGCTGATGAGGTGCGAACACTTGCACAACGTGCCGCTCAAGCGACTGATGAAATACAGGTGAAGATCGATAAGTTCCAGCAAGACTCTAAATCTGCCGTTTCGCAAATGGAGTCAAGTCGAGCACGCACAACCGATGTGGTAACCGCAACCAATGAAATAGACAAACTGCTTCAAGATATCGCCGAAGAGATTGCTCACATTAATGATGTGAACACGCAAGTAGCGACGGCTACGGAAGAGCAAGCTACTGTGGTTGAAGATATCAGTCGAAACATTAATGACATTAGTGCATTAAGTGAAGAAACCCTGAATGCGACTAAGATATTGGTTAGCGTGAGTGACAAGCTCGATGAACTTGCGCAAGAACTCTCGTCTGAAGTGAGCAGATTTAAACTTTAAGTTTACTTATGTCTTATGAATGGCAAAGCGGTGAGATAATACAACCTTATGCGCCATCATTTAGAAAGTGATGGCGTATTCTACTTTTACTTGATTGTCACGGCTGGAGCGCCATGGCAATTGCATTGATGCTCCTTCACTTTCCCACGACTCTCTCATAGCTCCAACAGTAAGAAGGTGCTTGTCTTCCTTGAATGGAATTTCTACATAAAGGCCTGCTGATGTACTGGTAGGCAGACGAATTGTATCGGCAACCGGAATGCTCATCTCATGACGGGGGCGTACTTTATGGCTTAACCCCAACCGATAATCACCTCTATCCCACCAGCTAACCACTTCAAATTCGTGGCTTCTGACACGCTGAGACATAACACCGTAGTCAAGCAACCCTTTGTTGTAATGGACAATGGCTTCAACGTTAAACATTGGCGCCAGTTTTTGGCTAAATGCAAGTTGATACTGCTTTTGTTTGCAGCCTTTGAACTTAATTTTGTTTTTGGTGAGGGTTAAGGAAAACGTGTCGTCATTGCTTGAGTATTTGTTGAGCCATTCCTGTGCTTTTTCAACTACGGAAGCATTTGCTGCACCCGCCAATAAAAAACACGGGCAAATACACATTGCTAAAAAGGACTGGTTCAATCGTCTCATTTTTCGCTGCCTCTCAAATTGTGGTTGGCTACAACTTATTCGATCACAATTGCAGTATAGACAGGAAAGTAGGCAGTTGGGTATTAGCCATTTTACTAACATCGACTAAAAGATAACTTTAAAAGAACAACTGCTGACAATGAAAGAGCGCTTATTCACAACCGTGAATAAGCTTGGGGGGATTGGCTGCCAGACATCAATCAGCTCGCCTTTTTTATGGCGTTGCTCGTTGCGGCGTTGCCTGTTTTGGCGCTACTTGTTATGGCGCTTCTTGTTATGGCATTACTCTGGCGCTAGACAACGATGCTTTGCGCCCTTCAGTAGCTTCTTCGCTGAACCAATATGTGCCGCTATTATCCACGCATATGCCTTCAACTTGTTTATATTGCTTAAGCGGCCATACATCAAGAAGGGCAAAGTCGCTTGATACTTGAGCCATGAAAGTAGCAAAGTTTCCAAATGGATCTGATTTGTAGCCGGTGATAACAAACCTATTTTGGCGCTGATCGAAGTCTACCCCAGTTACCACGCCCGGCAGTCCATCAATGGACGCAAACGTACTAATGGTTTGCTCAGCTTCGTCTTCGTTCACTTTATAAATATGGGTTATACCTGTTTTCCAACTTTTAGAAAAAAGAAGCAGGTCATCGCCATGCTTAACCATCGCCTCTGAGTCGAAATCATGTGCATAAGGAATGTTATTCGAAGCGTCATTACCCTCGTATTTCAACGTAATAGAGGTGATGTCATTTACATTTGAGCGGTTTACTTTATGTATTTCGACCTGCTCTCTTTTGCCTTTATTGTTTCCCACATCCGCAATGTAAAACGATGAAGCGTCGGCGGTTATTGCTTCCCAGTCTTTATTGGTGAGCGGTAAGCGCGTTCGTTCAATAATTTCACCCTGGTAATTTATACGATAAATGACGGGAGCATTACCTGAGTCATTTAATGAATACATGCCGTCCGTTTCGCAAAATAGACCCGATGTTTCTGAAAGTTCTTCCGGCAACTCAACGATATTTTCTATTTGTAACTGTGCAGAAGGGATGGGATATTGAACCGCGCATGCCGATGCTAGTACAAGCGATGCTGATAACGCCGCGAATTTAAAGTGAGTGCTCAATGAAAGGCTCCGAAAAGAACGATAAGTAACGAATAATATCAAACCTACCCACTCTCTAACATGCATTTTAGTGCGCTAAATAAGGTCTATTGGTCTAAACTCTTAGCCCAAGCGTATATCGCTATAAACATAGGTTGGCCTAAAGTCTCTGTATGACAAATGTTTAGGCTGATATACCATGGAATAATATCAACACGTTAAGGACTCACTTTGTCAGACCCGCTTCTTTCACTCGTTGCAGTTGGATTGCTGTCAATTACCTGCCAATACTTAGCCTATAAGGTTAGGCTCCCTGCTATTTTACCGTTGTTAATTGTCGGTATTGTGGTTGGCCCTGTTTTTGGCGTGCTCAACGCGGACGACTTATTCGGTGATTTGCTGTTTCCTGTCGTTTCTCTCTCTGTTGCCATTATTCTTTTTGAAGGGTCACTGACGCTGAAGTTCAGCGACATCGCGGGTCACGGAAACATGGTTCGAAACCTTTGCTCTGTGGGCGTGGTTGTAACCTGGCTTGTCGCAGCCACTGCAGCGCACTACAGTCTTGATCTTACTTGGCAGCTATCCTTCCTATTCGGAGCCATTGTTACCGTAACAGGCCCCACGGTTATAGTGCCCATGCTCAGAACCGTGCGACCGAAAACGAATTTGGCCAATATCTTGCGCTGGGAAGGGATTGTCATAGACCCTATCGGCGCTCTGCTCGCCGTACTGGTTTTCGAGTTTATCGTTGCATCGCAAGAAACCGCCATTACCCATACGCTAATAGCGTTTGGCAAAACCATTGGAATTGGCTCCGTACTTGGTCTCGCTTCTGGCTATCTGCTTGGTCTGTCTATTCGCAAAGACTGGATACCGCACTATTTGCTTAACACCGCAGTGTTAACCGTTATTCTGGGTGTGTTTGCAGCGTCTAATTATGTTGCGCACGAGTCTGGCCTTTTGGCCGTTACCATCTCTGGTATGGTACTGGCCAATATGAAGGACGTAGACGTAGAAGACATTCTTGAATTTAAAGAAACCCTCAGTGTTTTACTTATTTCAGGCTTATTTATTCTGCTTGCCACGCGTTTGAACTTACAATCGGTAGTGGATGTAGGTTGGGGCTCCGTTGTAGTGCTTGCCGCCATTATGTTTGTGGCTCGGCCTTTGTCCGTATTGGCGTCCTCCGTTGGTACCGGACTCAAGTTAAACGAATTAGCCTTGCTAAGCTGGATTGCACCTCGCGGTATTGTTGCAGCGGCGGTATCAGCCCTTTTCTCTTTAAAGCTTGAAGAAATTGGCTATGAAGGCGCGGGTATTATCGTTCCTATTGTCTTTATGGTGATTATTGCAACAGTAGTGGTACAGAGCCTTACTTCACGCACTGTTGCGTCGCTACTTAAGGTGAGAGCGCCTGCGCCAACTGGCTATCTGATTTTCGGTGGCAGTAAATTCAACCGCGCTTTAGCGACGGAAATGATAAACCAAAAACTAGACGTTACCATTGCAGATACTAACTGGGACGCAATAAGAGAAGCGCGTATGAAGGATATCCCAGTATATTTTGGCAACCCAATGTCTGACCATGCAGCACGACATCTTGACCTGAATACATTCGGGACCGTGCTGATTATGTCGCCTTATAAACAGCTTAACCCACTTATTGCTTATCACTTTGAATACACGATGGGCAAAGACAAAGTATGGGCGCTGACAAATAACGAACAATCTACGCGACCAAGTCACCAAGTTAGCGAACAATACGCGAAAAAACTTACTCTGTTCGATGAAGGTGTTACTTATGGGTATTTAGCATCGGCCATTGCCCGTGACTCAATGGTGAAAACCACCCGTTTATCTGAAGAGTTTACTTACGAGCAGTACATTAAACAGTATGGTGAGCGCGCTACACCTCTCATTGCAATCAACGCTGAAGGTAAGAGCTATACTTTTATCAACGGTAACAGTATTCAGCCTAAAGCAGGATGGCGTGTGATTAGCTTGATTGAACCAGAACGAAAAGAAGAAAAAGTAGAAGTGCAAAAGTAAGAAAACCTCCTGCCCACCGGCAGGAGGTCTCTCCCTGGAAAACGCGCAACGCAGTGCCCTTTTTAAAAGGTGCATATTTATTTGGATTTTACTGTTGTTACGCTGTCGCACACTTTATAGCAAGCAGCGAACCAACTTTGACAATCCTTTTATAATCAAATAGATAGCTAAAAACCAAGTCCCTATTCATTATCTTTTAGCTGTCACAGCGCCTAATTTGGTGCATCAGACGCACAAATGCGGGGTTCCTTTTTTGTTCAATAACAACGAGTTGCTGTTTTTGACTGACGGCATTTAACGAATACTGCGATGTATACACGCTAAAGTAGAATCTAACGCGCCGCTGTTATCCTGTAGTACCTTTTTACCGGCCATTCCCGCTTTTTCAGCTTTACTGGGTGATTCAAGCCATTCTTGTACCGTTGAAGAAACGCGAGAAGCATCTTCTACAATGCTTAATGCGCCACATTCTTTTAAATATTCGCAGATAACAGGGTTATTATAGGTGTGTGGCCCCATCATTATTGGCAACGAGAATGCTGCCGGCTCAAGCGCATTATGGCCGCCTCTATCGGCAATAGAGCCGCCAACAAAGGCAAATGTTGCTACCGCATAAGCATGATTTAACTTACCCATTTCATCCAACAGGATAACGTTCACATCGTTTGGAACGTTATCTACCTCTGAACTTTTGACGAAGTTCAGATTATGCTTTTCAAGTAATTTTGCTACGGCTTCAAAGCGCTCTGGATGGCGAGGGACAATAATCACCCGTAGTTGAGGGCTCTCTTTCCATAAAACCTTTGCAGATTCAACGATAACGCTCTCTTCAGGTTCGTGCGTGCTGCCTGCAACTAGTATTGGCCTTTCACCCTTAGCTAACCCAAGAAAATGTGCAGAAGAGCTCGCTGTATTTGCGGCTTGATCAAACTTAATATTATTCGTGAGGGTTAGCTTATCTTGCGCAACACCAAGCCATGCATAATTATCATAGTCTCTCTGCCCTTGAGCACATACGTGAGATAGCTTAGCCAACATAGGGTTAAATAGTTGTCCGATTTTTTTATAACGTTTAGCCGAGCGCTCAGTCATGCGAGCATTTATTACCATAACGGGAATATTGCGCTTCCAGCACACGTGAATTAGGTTTGGCCATAGTTCAACTTCTGTAATCATTACTGCTTTGGGCTTAATGCGTTTCAGCATTGAAGACATAGTCAGCGACAAATCATAAGGCAGATAGAAATGGTGAACAGTGTCTTTGAATATATCTCGAACGCGAGCAGAGCCTGTAGACGTGGTTGTAGTAACGGTTATTTGCGCGTCTGGCTCGTGTTGCATTATTCGCTTTATTACGCATGAAGCAGCCACGACTTCTCCCACTGAAACACAGTGAAACAAATAGCCATTCTGCTTGAGCGGCTTTGGAACTATGCCAAAACGCTCAAATCTCCCTCGATGTGAGTCATCGCTTGTTTTCGTGGCTTTTATTAATAAATGAATAAATGCGAAGGGAATGGCAATCGCCAATACAAGCGAATATCCCCACCGGCAGAGCGTTTCAAGTAGAGTAGGTTTATAGCCACGTGTATTGGCAACAACCATAAATACATCCTTTTTGATACAGATACTTCGACGGCACGACTACAAGTGATCGACTATCGATGTTGAATTATGCTTTTCAAATACGGTGTGCTGGGCACTGCGAAACACCCACTCCCAGAGGTAAGCAGGTAATTCTAGCTATCTAGTGCCGCAGTTCCCGATAGATTCTTTCGACATTGTAGTGGCTAAATAGCCCGCGTCTAGGGCAAAGCGACCCTATACGTAAGTAAATAGTGTATATGAGAAAGGCAATAATATATTGATCACTCGCTTTATGCGTATAGCGATGTTTAAACAGCAAGATGTAACCACAACCATATAAGAAAAGCCGCAAAAAAACGGTCTTAAATAAAAAAGCAGCGTATACAGAATATTAAATAAATTTTAAGGAAGGCATTTGAGTATACGCGTTCTTCACATTGAACTTGGCATACATCTTCACGGTGGCGCAGAACAAGTTGCATACCTCATCAATGCGTTAGAGCACCATGATGATATTTCACTTCACTTGGTTTGCGCTGAAGACAGTGAGATTCGTCATACGGCTTTTGGGTATTGTGAAACGCATACCATTAAGTATGCCGGTGAGTCAGACTTCCTATGTGTAAAGCGTTTACTGGAAGTCGTAAATGGGGTTAACCCAGATATTATTCATGTGCACAGCGAACGGGGTTCGGATGTATGGGGTGCCATGCTCGCCAAAATTTCAGGTGTGCCTACGGTTTGCACAAGGCGAATAGATAACCCCGAAACTCACTTTTCATTTTATAAGTACAAACAATTCGATGCAGTTATCAGCGTATCTGAAGGTGTGAGGAAAGTGGTTTCACTACATTGTGAAGGCGTAGAACATCAGCGCGTTATATATCCAGCAGTCGACTTAACAGAGTATTCCCAACGCAAAGATAGCGGTTGGCTGCGACGTACATTCTCTATTCCTGAAGACCATATCGTCATTGCAAACTTCGCTCAGTACATATCTCAAAAAGGGCAAGCGGATATCATTTTGGCTATGCACGATGTATTGAACAAGCATGAAAATGTAACCTGTTTATTGTTTGGCGAGGGAAATCTAAAAGAGAGCTATCAATCACTTATAGAACGCCACAAGCTAGACGAGCATGTGAAGCTTTGCGGTTTTACTAAAGAGGTAGCTAAAATACTCCCTAATGTAGATATTCTAGTTCATCCTTCCTATTCAGAGGGTTTAGGCGATATTTTACTTCAGGCAGGTGCTAATAAATGTGCAGTGTTATCTAGTCCTGTAGGGGGAATACCCGAAGTTATCAAGCATAAGGAAACAGGTGTTATGGTAGCGCCGGGAGATATTGACGGAATTGGGGAGAGCTTAATTAGTCTAATTGAAGCCCCTGATAAAAGAGCACAATATGGAGAGGCCTTGTATAAGCTTGTAACAAGTAAATTTGGTATAGAAAGGATGACCGATGCCTACGCTGATTTATACAAGACGCTAGTCTTCAACGGCGCTGATAATGAACACGCTTAAGCCTATGGAAGCACGTGTAAGAAACTGCAGACACAAAAAAGCCGCTCGAGT
>NZ_BJKJ01000020.1:0-86980 GCF_006538305.1 Alteromonas sp. KUL17 | reverse complement strand
CAAGCGGAAGAAGAAGCGCGTGCAAAGGCAAAGGCTGAAGCACAGGCGAAAGGCGCAAGCGGAAGAAGAGGCTCGCGCAAAGGCAGAAGCTGAAGCACAGGCGAAGGCTAAAGCGGAAGAAGAGGCTCGCGCTAAGGCAGAAGCTGAAGCGCAGGCGAAGGCTAAAGCGGAAGAAGAGGCTCGCGCTAAAGCAGAAGCACAGGCTAAAGCCAAAGCCGAAGAAAAGCCTAAAGAGAAAAAGTCGTTATTTGCACGTTTAAAAGAAAGCCTATCTCGTACAAAAGAAAACCTAGGCAGTGGTATTGTTAGCCTGTTTAAAGGCAAAACCATCGATGACGAGCTGTACGAAGATCTTGAAACACAACTGTTAGTTGCTGACGTGGGCATGGATACTACGCAAAAAATCATCGATCACCTAACCGATAGTGCTTCTCGAAAAGATTTAAAAGATGCCGAAGCCTTGCTGGAGATCATGAAGCAGCAAATGTCGGGCATGTTGTCTCAAGTGAATCAGCCTCTGTCAGAAGTGATGCAGGCCCATGATTCCAGTGAAGGTCCGTTCGTTATCTTAATGGTTGGCGTAAATGGCGTAGGTAAAACCACGACTATTGGTAAGCTGGCTAAGCAGTTCCAGCAAGAAGGTAAGAAAGTGATGCTTGCTGCGGGTGATACCTTTAGAGCGGCGGCGGTTGAACAGCTTCAAGTATGGGGCGAGCGCAACGATATTCCGGTTATCGCACAGCACACTGGCGCTGACAGTGCATCGGTACTTTACGATGCACTAGAAGCAGCAAAATCGCGCGGCACAGATATCCTTATTGCCGACACGGCAGGGCGTTTGCAAAATAAGAACAACTTGATGGAAGAGCTTAAGAAAGTGGTTCGCGTAATGAAGAAAATCAATCCGAATGCGCCTCACGAAGTTATGCTTACATTGGATGCAGGTACTGGGCAAAACGCTATTAGCCAAGCCAAGTTGTTTAACGAAGCCGTGGGCTTAACAGGCATCACACTAACCAAGTTAGACGGTACAGCGAAAGGCGGCGTTATATTCTCTATTGCCGATAAGTTTAAAATTCCTATAAGGTATATAGGTGTTGGCGAAAGTATCGATGATTTACGCCAGTTTGACGGACAAGAATTTATTGATGCGTTGTTTAGCGAAATGGACACACCTGAAAGCTAAAACCAGCAAAGCGGTAGGGAAAGATAATGATAAAGTTTGAGCAGGTAAGCAAAACCTATCCGGGCGGACAACGTGCGCTAAGCAAGGTGAATTTTCATATTGCGCCGGGTGAAATGGCCTTTTTAACAGGGCATTCTGGCGCAGGAAAAAGCACGCTACTTAAACTTATCAGCCTAATGGAGCGCCCAACAGTAGGGCGCGTTCTTATTAATGGCCACGACCTTAACGCTATTACCCGTCGAGATATTGCCTATATACGCCGCGATATCGGCATGATCTTCCAAAGTCACCAGCTGCTGATGGACAAGTCGGTTTTTGACAACGTGGCGTTACCGCTAGTCATTGAGGGTTACACCCACAAAGAAATTCGCAAGCGCGTAGAAGCTGCACTTGAAATGGTAGGCTTAAGAGACAAAGCGCGTTGCCTTCCCATTACGTTATCAGGGGGGGAGCAGCAGCGAGTAAATATTGCTCGAGCTGTCGTAAACAAGCCGCCGTTATTGCTGGCAGACGAACCGACCGGTAACCTCGACCCCAAGCTTTCCATGGAAATCATTCGCCTTTTTGAAGACTTCAATCAAGCGGGCGTGTCAGTACTTATTGCAACCCATGATTTAGGGCTGATTGCTCGCATGCGTTATCGCACGTTGACCCTCAAAAATGGTCAAATGATCACCGATGGCCTTACTGACGACCTTGATGGCACAAGTTCAGCCAGCAGTGAAGGAGACTGGTCATGAGCATTTTGTTTAAAGGACGTGCAAAAGGGGCGTCTTCTGCCAAAGTAGGCTTTGTCCAATCTATTGTGATGTTCTTTGTCAGCCATGTACGCCAAGCGCTGGCGAGTCTTGGAGAGCTGTGGCGTCAGCCGCTGGCATCTTTAATGACTATTGGGGTACTAGGCCTGAGTATTACGCTACCTAGTACGCTTTATATCATGGTGAAAAATACTGAGAAAATTACAGCAGGCTGGGATCAGGCGTCAGAAATATCTCTGTTTTTAAAGCCAGATATCAACGCGGCAAGTTCGCAACAGCTGGTGGCACGATTAAACAGCTGGTCTGAAATAGACAGCGTTGTTTATATTCCAGCGGATGATGCGCTTAAAGAATTTCAGCACTTGTCAGGGTTGGGCGATGCCATCGCCTATCTAGAGAAAAACCCACTGCCTGATGTAGTGCTAGTAACGCCAAACGAAAAACACGCGTCGCCGACGGCAGCGAAAGCACTACTAGATAAACTGCGACAGCAGCGTGAAGTTGATATAGGTAAACTGGATATCGAATGGTTAGAGCGTTTATATGCCGTTATCGATATTGCCAGAGACTTGGTTACGCTAATAGGATTACTACTTTTCATCGCCGTTGTACTAATTATTGGTAACACCATTCGTCTGAATATTTTGAACAAGTATGACGAAATCGTAGTGATGAAGCTGGTTGGCGCAACCGATGCGTTTATCCATCGCCCGTTTTTATATACAGGCTTCTGGTATGGCCTATTGGGCGGACTAATGGCGTGGTTTGCCGTTATTATCATACTATGGTGGATGGATAGCAGCATCACTACGTTTGCCGCTATGTATCAGAAGGATTTCAACATTACCGGATTAACCGGTTCGGCATTGCTGACTATGCTGGGACTATCGGTGCTGCTTGGTTTACTGGGCTCACTTATCTCTGTGCAGCGTCATGTAAGGGAAATAGAGCCCAAGTAGTCGTAGACGTGAGTATATTCACACGCCTACAGTGCGAAATATATAGGTGCACTGTATGACGTTATTGGCGGTAAGTAGGCGTGTTCTTAGTTTTGTACTTAAGCTATCGCACGGGGATAGTGTGAGGAGATAGCGCTGCGCACTCCATTGCCCCAAATGATGGCTTGGTTATACAGCATATGCAGCTGCTTCTGGTCAATATTAAGCACTTTAGCTTGTTTTATGACATTCATCCAAAGGGCGCTTTCAAAGGCGCGAACCAAAGTCATATAGCTGTTCATTTCTAAGTTCTTGCCAAGTAGTGCATCGTTAACCTCATCGGAAAGCGGCAGCTGCTTTACAATGTCTGTCATAGACTGATCAAGTAACCCTTCAAGAAGCGAAAATAAACCAACCAAAAAGGAGATGGGCGGATTATTTCTAAGACCTCTACGCTCAGCAAGTAAGTCGAAAAACTTAGCGCGAACTAAAGACATATGAATGATTTCAAGGGGCTTTTCATCGCCTAAGTTCGTTAAACTTAATAAAGCGATGAATTTCTTAATCTCTACTTCACCCATGTAATTAAGCGCGTGCTTTAGCGATGTAATTTTGTAACGCTTATTAATAGTGGGGTTATTGATAAACTTCAGCAATAAGAAGCTTAAGGTGGCGTCTCGCTCTATAATTTGGCTGATACGGTCTATGTCAAAGTCGCTGCTAGAGCTTTCGCCCATCAAATCAACAATGTTCATTTTAGACGCAGGAAGCTGTCGTAGAATACGTGCTTCCGGTTGCGAGAAAAAATAACCCTGGAAGAAGTCGAAACCCAAATCTACGCACGTTGAAAAATTATCTTGCGTATCAACCTGTTCCGCCACTAATTGCACGTTCGCATCGTGATAGCGCGGAATGTGCTTTTCAATGGTTTCAAAGCGGGTTTTTGTCACATCGACTTTCACAATATCGATAAGAGGAAATATGTCGTGTTTTGAACCCACCATCATAGGGTCATCGATAGCTAGCTTAAAGCCAAGTTGCTTTATGTGCTGGCATGCTTCGAATAGTCCGCTGGTGTTGTCGGATGGATCAGCCAGTTCAACCACTACCGACTCAGGGTTAAGCGATGTAGGAAAGCGCGAAATAATTGTATCTGACGAGAACGTGATAAAAGACGTTTTTTCGCCGCTGATATCATCAAGCCCAAGTGGATGGAAGTGCTCAGAAATATACTTAGCTTTCTCTTCGTTATGTTCCGGATAAGCACCAGACTTGCCATCTCTGAACAGAAGCTCATAGGCGAAAACACTTTTGCTTTTATCTAAAATAGGCTGGCGAGCTATAAACGCGAACATAATCTATTCCTGATACAACACGGTTAAGGTTATTTTTATTGTTATATTTAGAGGCTTAGCTAGCGCTACGTCACACGCTAAGGTTAGGTGTTCTTTAATGTGTAATCCAAAAGAACTGACCCTAGTCTATGATATGTAAGCGCAATCTAACAACTATTCAACGATTAATTTCACATCAACTGGCGTAATCGTAGGCTTAGTTGTCGTTCAAAGCGGCCTTATGAATGTGTTTAGCCCACTTTATCGCTTCGTTGTAATAACTATGCAGAAGACTCTGTTTAACACCATACTTTGTTGCGAATTGCTGAATGCCCGTCCATTTAGCTCTTTCAAAGAATTGTGACAGCGTCAGGCAGTTGCGAAGCACACCAGGGCTTCCGCACAGGGCATCTTTAACGTCGTCACTAATTGGAACCTTGCTGACCAAATCGTCAATTCGCTGTTCCATCATGGCATCAAGCAAAGAAAGCAGGCCAGTAAGAAAACCTTTTAACGGGTCATCGGCACCTTTAAGCTGGGTGTAGACCAGTTCACAGAACTTTGCGCGAACAAGCGCCATTTGCATTAGCTCAGTAGGCTGACCATCGCTTAGGTTTGCAAGAGCCAGCAGTGATATGAACTTCTTCACTTCTACTTCGCCCATAAAGGTTAACGCGTGTTTAAGTGACGTTATTTTATGTCGCTTGTTGACCAGAGGATTGTTGATAAACCGCAGCAGCAAGTAGGTAAGCGAGGGATCTCGTTCAATGATTTTGTTTACTTCATCGAAATTAAGCTTTGCCTGGCTACTTAGCGTAAGTAACTCCATCATAGTTAGGCTGCTGGGCCCTAACTTTCTGTGCCTTACGATTTCGGGTTTAGCTAGAAAGTATCCTTGGAAATAGTCGAAACCCATATCTTTGAATTTATTGAATTCTTCATAGGTCTCAATTTTTTCTGCAACCAACTGTATTTTGTTCGACTTGAAGCGTTCGACAAGGGCGGGAATTTTTTCGTGGGGGATCTCTGTAATGTCAATTTTGACTATGCTGGTAAATGGAATGAATGCTTCCCACTTCCCTTTCATGTCATAGTCGTCAAGAGCAATAGGATAGCCAAGACCTCGAATATGTTTGCAAGCGGCTACCAGCGCATCATCAACGTCAACGGTTTCTACAATCTCAATGACCACTTTGCTTGCATCCAGAGAGGTCGGAAAACGAAACATAAGTGTGTCGCGGTGAAAGTTGATGAAGGCTTTCTTATCTCCGGTTATCTCCTCAATACCTAAGCTTAAATGGGTAGAGGTAAGAATTTTCGAGGTAGCCTCGTCAGGAGGTATATCGGGAAAGCAGTTATCTTCTCCAACACGAAAAAGTAGTTCGTAGGCGTAAACTTCTCTGTTTACATTAAATATGGGCTGTCTAGCGACGTAAGCAAACATCAAGATCCTCTTTGCTTCACTTGCCTTACTCCTTTCCTTAAGTATTTCCCTTCCAGTCTTTTATAATTGTTGTCTGGAAAATGCTGTACAGCGGTTGTAGTGCAAAATCGATTAATTCAATCTATTATTTTCAGTTTCCAGCCAGAAAAGCAAGGTATAAGATGACATATACAAGGTTTATATACTGTATTGACGCGTAGGCACCTTGCTGCCTTATCTTAGAGATAGTGGAAATCTTATGTTTCGGGTAACTAGCGTGTAATAAATAAGCGTTGGATTTCATACCAGTGAGATTAGCCTTCACTTTGGTATGTGTAATTAAAGTATAATGATGTAGTGGTTAAATGACCGACCCAAAGGCACGACGCCAGAAAGTGCAGCGTGTCATTCGATGTGAAGTCGATAGTCTAGGCTTAGTGTTTGCGGTGAATGCATTCGTAAATGGACCGCAAGCTTTAAAGTTGAACTTTTTTTCTTAATTTAGGTCTTGATATTGTAGAAATAGTCACTATACCTACATATCGGTTAGACTTCATATCTTAATTAGGTCTCGCGCAGCTTCGGTTACTTTGCTAATATGAAGCGGCAATAAATGAGGTGAACAATGAGCAACAATTTGCAATCTATGGCCCTGTCAGTGCCACACAGCGGTAGCATTGAAGGCTACATCCAAGCTGTAAGCAGCATTGATATGCTTAGCGCTGAGGAAGAGCGCGAGTTGGCAGTGCGCCTTCGCGAAGACGAAGACTTACAAGCCGCTCGTAAGCTAGTAATGTCACATCTTCGTTTTGTAGTGCACATTGCAAAATCTTACTCAGGTTATGGCTTACCACAAGCCGACTTAATTCAAGAAGGTAATATCGGTCTGATGAAAGCCGTTAAGCGTTTCGACCCAACAGTGGGCGTACGTTTGGTTTCTTTCGCGGTACATTGGATCAAAGCAGAAATTCATGAGTTTGTACTTAAAAACTGGCGAATAGTGAAAGTTGCGACAACCAAAGCGCAGCGCAAACTGTTCTTTAACCTTCGTAAGGCGAAGAAGCGTCTTGGTTGGTTTACTCATGACGAAGTGCAAACAGTAGCGAACGAATTGGGTGTGAGTACAAAAGAAGTGCTTCAAATGGAAGCGCGTATGAGCTCTCAAGACCAAGCGTTCGATTTAACTGCGGACGAAGATGAAACAGGTAACTTTGCGCCAGTTCAGTATTTAGAAGACAAATCTTCAGATGTTGAAACTGACGTAATTAACAACGACTGGGATACAGCGGCGAGCAAGCGCTTGTACTCAGCGATTAAAACGCTAGACGAGCGTAGCCAAGATATCATCGAAACTCGTTGGTTAGCAGACAACAAGATTACTCTGCAAGACTTAGCTGATAAATATCAGGTTTCTGCAGAGCGTGTTCGTCAAATTGAAAAGAACGCGATGAAAAAGCTTCAAGCAGCTATGGTCGCGTAGTACACGCAGTGCATAGCTTACAAATAGCTTAACGACGAAAAAAGCGCCTTAACGGCGCTTTTTTTATGAGTGGATTTTTGTTCTTAGTGACGGCTCGTACGAATTAGTGATGATCGCTAATCCGTAACGCTACTCTTCTTCATTTTTAGAGGGAGGAAGTACGTAGAATACCCCTTCAAATTCCGCCACAGGGGTGTCGCCATCTAAAATTGCCACACTCAGCTCAAACCTTGCCTTGTTGTCGTTCTCTAGCGGCTTGAATTTTCCAGACAAGGTTTCAATATTACAGATTGCCCTTGGTTTCATCGTGATGGGTTTGTGGTAATGAATATCACCATCGCCCAATACAATGTCACCGTCTAATCCACGCTCTTTAAGCTGCAGGTAAATCATGCCCCAGCCAGTTAGTGTAGCTAAAGAAAAAATACTGCCAGCAAACATAGTGCCGTGAATATTGATGTTTTTGTTTAATGATGCACGGGTTTCAAGCGTGCGGCCTGTGTACTGGTAAAGCTTAATTCCCATGTGCTCGGTAATGGGAATGGTCTCAGACCATGTCTCTTGCAGCGATTTACACCACTTAGGGTGAAGTACCAATGTGTTGTTTTCAGTGAACTTCTTGACCATTTGTTGACGTTTAAGCATGCCTAGCTCGTTAGGCGCTTCACGCTCAACTTCAAAGCCACATGCGCTAAAAAAGTCGATAGATATTTCGCGGCTGTTCGTTACAGCGCGCTCGGCGCCCAAGTCTTTCGCAACGTTTTCGAGTGCGGCCATGATCATTTGGCCTAAGCCCTTGCGTTGATGGCCTGGGTGAACCGCAATATGACGAATTTGTGCCTCTTCGGCTGTGTTCAAATGCACACGGCCGCAAGCTACAATTTCGCCATTTCGGTTAGTAATAATACGGTGCTCTGCGACTTGTTCATATTCGTCTTTTTCAGAGCCTGGAGGGAAATTCCATGGCTGGCGTAAGTGTTCCCACCGAAAATGAAAATAGGCTTCAAACTCGGCATCGCTTTTTGGTGTGACTACCTTGTACACAATAAACCGGCCTTCTTAAATGAATGAACGAGTATTTAAACGTAAGAATACATGCGGTACAAGCTTAATTATGTAAGCAAGTTTGGGATGCTGACGAAGCGTACGATTTTACCCGCTAAACGCTAAATTGAAAGGTGACGGGGCCGTCATTAATTAGGCCTACTTGCATATCAGCGCCGAACTCGCCGGTGGCCACCACCATACCTTTATTTTTTAGAGACTGAACGAACTTTTCATAAATGGCTTGGCCGTGTTCTGGCGATGCACCGCGTGAAAAACCAGGACGATTACCTTTCTGCGTATCGGCTACGAGTGTGAACTGAGAGACCACCAGTATTTCGCCTCCCACTTGCTCAACATTTAGATTCATTTTTCCGTCTTCGTCACTGAACATGCGATATCGACAGAGCTTATTTGCTAGTTTCTCTATTTCCGCGTCACCGTCTTCTTTCTCAACACCCAAGAGCACCAACATGCCTTTACCAATTTCGCCGATAACATTACCGGCAACGGTGACATTGGCTTCCGATACGCGTTGAATTAGTCCTATCACTTCGACGACTCCTGAATAAAGCGAGACATGTCGCGGGTAGCACGGCAGAGCGCGTAACCTATACTAGGCTCGGAAGTACTGTGCCCCGCGTCGGGGATAATTTGTAGCTGACTTTGAGGCCACGCTTTGTGAAGTGCCTCCGCCGCTTCTGTTTTGCAGATCATGTCGTAACGACCATGTACAATTGTTCCAGGAATATGACTTATTTTGCTAATGTTTTCAAGAATATAGTTTTCATCTAGAAAACATTGATTAGATAGGAAATGGCATTCCAATGTGGCTAAACAGGTGACCAGCTGCATAGGGTAATTAGTTGTCGAGTCACCCACACCAGGTGGTAGCGTTATACGGGAAAGTCTCTCTTCCCATTGGTACCATCTTTTAAGCGCTGAATGTCTTAGTACATCATTGCTAGAACGCACCATTGCGCTATAGAAATCACAGACTGAATTAGAGGTCACAGGCTTAGGCACATCTTTTGTAAATTTCCGGTAATACTCGGGAAATAACTGAGCTGCACAGCCATTTGGCGATAAAAACCAATCCCTGTCTTCCTGTCGAGCTAAAAATACGCCACGTAGAATGAGTCCTGTCACTCGCGGCGTGTACTTTAACGCGTAGAGCAGGGCGAGTGTCGAACCCCACGAACCGCCAAACAAGAGAAATTTTGGAATTGAAAGGTGTGTACGCAATGCTTCGATATCTTCAACATTCGACCACGTGTCGTTATTTAGCGTGTCAGCTATAGGCGTAGAGCGGCCGCAACCACGTTGCTCATAGCCGATAATGCGATACTTATTGCTGTCAAAAAAGCATTTGTAATTAGGGGGTAAGCCTGCACCTGGACCTCCGTGAATAAAGAGTACGGGGATGCCGTTTGGATTACCACTTTGCTCGAAGTAAAGCGAATGCCCACTTCCCACTTCGATAAATCCATTTTCATAGTAGGTAACATCGGGGTAAAGTCGTTTCATTTTGTTTCTGCGCGTTGTGTGAGTGCCTGTTTTAGTTTAGTTTATTGTTATACAAACGGTTGCGTGCTGACTGCTTCAACGCTGTTTATGCTTGTAAAATAAGCGATAAATCTTAAGTGTATACTATAGAACAAGTGTCATTACGTGCTAGCTAATCATATTATAGTCATAAATGCGAGGATGTTTATATGGCAGGTCAAGGATCGGGCGGTAATGTAATCGCCGCAATTTGTAACTTCTTTATTCCTGGTTTAGGTCATTTGGTTCAAGGCAGAATACTGGGCGCGCTGTTCTATTTCATTACCGTAGGCGTGTGCTATGCCCTGGCTGCGACCGTCGTTCTTGCTATCGTATTCTGGCCATTAGGTGCCATTTTGCATCTAATCAGTATTATAAGCGCAGCGCGCTTTAGAGGTGGAGTAACCGCATGAAGCTACTTGCATCAGCATTTGTTGCTATGCTTGCCCTTAGTGGGTGTCAGTCTGCATATTACGCAGCATGGGAAAAGGTGGGCGTTGAAAAGCGTGATATCTTAGTAGACCGCGTTGAAAACGCGAAAGAATCACAAGAAGACGCTCAAGAGCAGTTTAATTCGGCGCTGGAGGCATTCAGCGCGGCCGTTGCATTTGATGGCGGTGAGCTTGAAGATGTTTACAATCGATTAAACGGTCAGTACGAAGATAGTGTTGCCGCCTCGGAAGAAGTGAGTTCACGTATAGACAAGGTGGAAAGTGTAGCTGAGGCTTTATTCGATGAATGGTCTGAAGAGCTAGAGAAGTATGAGAACGCATCGCTGAAGCGAGATAGTGCGGCGAAGCTTCGCGAAACTAAACGTCGTTACGCTTCACTAATGACGGCTATGCGCAAAGCGGAAAGTAAAATGCCGCCGGTATTAAGCGCGCTTCAAGATAATGTGCTGTACTTGAAGCACAATTTAAATGCCAGCGCGATAGGCGCGCTGCAGGGCGAGCTCTCTACTATCGAGAACAACGTCGCTCAGCTTATCAGACAAATGAATTCTGCTATTGCAGAGTCTGATGCGTTTATTTCTTCAATGAAAAACTAGCTTTTAAGCAGTAATATATAGAGAGGGAGCGAGAAGCTCCCTTTTTTATTTTAAACCTGAAGGGCTGGTTATTCTTGAGGTACCTTGCGGGGTTCGTTTTCTGCTTTTCGGTTTTCAAACGCTTCACCCAGGCTGCAGGTAAATTCAGCACCAAACAGCACAATTATCCACGACAAATATACCCATAAAAACAGAATAGGTACCACTGCAAGCGCGCCGTAAATAAGTTCGTACGAAGGAAAGTTCGTAACATATAGCGCAAAGCCTGACTTGGTAATTTCAAAAGCGATAGTAGCCACGATAGCGCCCACCAGTGCGTGACGAGCAAAGACCCTTCTATTAGGAACCACCATGTATAAAATGGTGAAAGCAAGCATGGCTGCGCCGCTTGGTACAAGGCTGAGTAAGAAAGTACCAAGACCTGGTGTGTATTCTTCGGTGAATGCCGCTAATCCAGTCAAATAAGAACTGACCACCACACTGGAGCCGATTAACATAGGACCAAGAGTGATCACCATCCAGTAAATAGCAAAGGTATACACAATCGGTCTGTCACTTTGCGTACGCCAAATTCTATTCAGGGTTTTATCTACGTTTGATATAAGCATTAACGCAACGACCAGCAGAGACAAAATACCAATAGCACTCATTTGTGAGGCATTGCCTACGAAATCGGTCATGTATTTATGCACCACATCACTGGCGGTAGGAACAAAGTTGCTAAAAACAAAATGTTCGAGCTTGCTTCTCACAGATGCAAAGGCAGGAAAAGCCGACATAATGGTAAAGGTCACCATGATAAATGGTACTAAAGATAACAACGTTACATAAGCTAAGTGCCCAGCAGAGATAGTAATATTGTCTTCTCTACAGCGCTTTATGAAGATGCTAAAGAGATCTCTAACCTGAGGAGTAACATTGTCATATAAGGCTTTAACCTTGTCTAAATCCACTCAATTTCTCCTGACGATACCGTGTAAATGGTAAACAGCGCGGTCTTATCTATGCGGACTGTTATAAAGCATCGATAGTTCATTACATGTTATATCAGATGGTAACTGCGGGCGGCCTTGGTGGCAAAGTTTAATGCAGGCTTTATACAATAAAGGCGCATTGACTGCGCCTTTTGTGGAGTACTTCGTTAAAAAACGTAAGCACGGTCCTGATTGTCGTATGTATTAAGCGCCTGAACGCACGCCGAGCATGTGGCAGATGGCGTAGCTTAATTCACTACGGTTCAACGTATAGAAATGGAAGTGTTTTACCCCTTCTTTAGCGAGTACTTTAACTTGGTCCATAGCAATGTTAGCGCCTATAAGATTACGGGTAGCTTGGTCGTCGGCATCAAGGCCGTCGAACATTTTGTGTAACCATCCCGGCACATGAACATTTGTGAACCCCGCAAATTTCACCAGTGTTTGGTAGTTGGTTACCGGCAAAATACCCGGAACGATATCTAAGTCGACACCCGCTGCGGCTGCACGGTCTCTAAATCGAAGGTACACACTCGTATCGAAAAAGAACTGGGTTATCGCTTCTGTGGCACCTGCTTCTGCTTTGCGCTTAAGGTTTAGTAAATCAAACTGCGCATTTGGTGCTTCAGGGTGCTTCTCTGGATAGGCAGCAACAGAAATATCAAAATCGGCAACGTCTTTTAGCAAGGCAACAAGATCAGAGGCATACATCTCTGTCTTTTCTACTCCTGGCGGTAAATCGCCACGAAGCGCAACAATACGGCGAATACCTGAGTCCCAGTAGTCTTTTGCAATTTGCTTAAGCTCATCACGGCTAGCATCAACACAGGTCAAGTGAGGAACCGCCGCGACACCGGTTTGCTGCTGAATGCGTTTTACTACGTCGTGGGTTCTGTCACGCTCACCGCTATTCGCGCCGTAGGTTACCGACATGTAGCTTGGCTTTAGTGGCGCTAGACGTTCAACTGACTTCCACAGGGTCTGTTCCATGGCTTCCGTTTTAGGCGGAAAGAATTCAAAAGATACATCAATATCACGCAGTTCCGACAGGGACTGGTTTAATGCATCGATACCTTGTGCGTAAGAAACCATGGCTTTTTCTCTCAAAAATGTATTCTTATAGACGTTTAGACGTCTAAATTAAAGAATATATGTCTAGACGTCAAGAGGTTTACACTGCTCAATTGACCTTTTCGTGAACTTGTTTAGAATTTCTCTTCATAACATAAAAAAGAGTAGACCGAGTTAGTACAATGGCAGAATGGAACGGTAAATATATTCACCCCTACGCAGAGCATGGCAAGAAGAGCGAACAGGTAAAGAAAGTCACTGTCTCTATACCTATTAATGTGCTTAAGGCGCTTACTGATGAGCGTACTCGCCGCCAAATCAATAATCTGCGTCACGCCACTAATTCAGAATTGTTGTGCGAAGCATTTTTGCATGCGTTTACCGGTCAACCATTGCCTAACGATGATGACCTGCGCAAAGACAATCCTAATCGCGTACCGGCTGAAGCAAGACGCATTATGGAAGAAATGGGCATTGATCCAAGCTTCGAAAACGATGTGTCGGAAGACGACTGATATTTGGTATTAAAGAGAAACGGCGCTTTGTTGTAAGTTATTGCTAGTTGATAACCTACAACACGGCGCCGTTTTTTATGTACTTGTATTCTCTAAGCGCACTTTTTAGCAAATAAAGGTTGAGCACTAGCCCCTCCATTTTTTTGCCTAATGCGCCAGAATTTTATTCTTCTGGGCTTTCAGGCACGCGTGCAACACCAGATTCAATCGCAGCCTTAGATACGGCGGTAGCAATACGCTCGCATAAACGCGGGTCCATAGGTTTAGGAATAATGTACTCCTTACCAAATGTCAGACTAGTACTCTTACTGGCAGCTAGTACTTCTTCTGGTACAGGCTCCTTCGTGATAGCACGAAGGGCTTCTACTGCCGCTACTTTCATTTCATCGTTAATGGCCGTTGCACGAACATCTAGTGCGCCACGGAAAATAAACGGGAAACACAGTACGTTGTTAACCTGGTTAGGGTAGTCCGAGCGTCCGGTAGCCATAATAAGATCTTTACGTACTTCGTGAGCAAGTTCAGGCTTTATCTCAGGGTCTGGGTTAGAACATGCAAATACAATTGGGTTTTCAGCCATCAAGGCCAGTGTTTCTGGTGGTAAAACATCCGGTCCAGACACACCAACAAAAATATCCGCACCTTCCATTACGTCTTCAAGCGTACGCTTGTCAGTATTGTTAGCAAATAGCTTTTTGTGCTCAGTTAAGTCTTCGCGACGAGTATGGATAACGCCTTTTCTGTCTAGCATATAAATACGCTCACGCTGGGCACCACACTTAATAAGCAGTTCCATACAAGCGACCGCTGCTGCACCGGCACCCATACACACAATTTTAGCGCTCTCTATGCTTTTACCCTGAATTTCCAGAGCATTAAGCATGCCCGCTGCAGTTACAATAGCGGTACCGTGCTGATCATCATGAAATACCGGAATCTTACAGCGCTTAATTAGCTCTTGTTCAATCTCAAAGCATTCAGGCGCTTTAATGTCTTCTAAGTTAATGCCGCCAAATGTGTCAGCGATATTCGCTACTGTATTAATGAACTCTTCGGTTGTACGATGCTTCACTTCAATGTCAATGGCATCCAGGCCAGCAAAGCGTTTAAACAGAAGGGCTTTACCTTCCATAACAGGTTTCGATGCCAGTGGGCCTAGGTTACCCAACCCTAAAATTGCGGTTCCGTTACTGATAACGGCAACCAGGTTTCCTTTACCCGTGTACTTATAGGCGTTATCTGCATCTTCAGCAATTTCTCTGACCGGCTCGGCAACGCCTGGGCTGTAGGCAAGAGCAAGGTCATCGACGCTGTCTGCTGGCTTAGATAACTCTACGCGGATTTTTCCAGGTGTGGGTTTGGCGTGATAGTCGAGTGCGCGTTGTCTAAAATCTGACATGTAAAAAGGTATCCTTAGATGTAGGGTTCATCGGTGTTTTCGTTCACGCTCTGTAGCTATTTTATTGTCGTTATAGTTATAGGTAGATAAACGTAAGCGCGTTACAACCAAGTAATGACAAAAGTGATTATAAATAGTTGTTAGCACTAGGGCTTGTTGATCTTTGTTTTACAGCAATCATCAATAGGCCCCAAGGTGGCATGTGGAAAAGCAGACTAGGCGTTAACCTTTACTGATTTTGTTCACATACCTTAATGGATACAAGCCTCTGGTTTATGTACCCAAAAGCGCCATAAGTCTTGAAAGCAATGCATTATTCACAGAATTAATGCTCACTATCAAAGTGCCGATCGCAACTCTAACACAGCCAATCACTGTGTACATATCTGATCAGAATTCTCATATACCAATGTAGGTTAGGCGTACTAATTAGACCAGTAAAATGGGGCTATAATTGCCATTCATGCTATTTATTTTGACTTGTCATAACATTCTGTAGGTCTATTGTGTGGAGGATAAAAACAAAGCTATCAAAGGGATCTACGTTCTCATAAATGCATTGGACAGAAACCCAAATCAGGAAAATAGAACGAAGGGAGACACCTCGTTAATTCTCCATCCAATATTTCTGATACAATCCTGTGAAAGCCCACTCAAAATTCGCGCTGAAGGCGAGGATATGACAGAAAGAAAACTAATAACCGTGCTAACCGATGTGTGCGAAAGCGTAAAATCTACCAATAATGGATTTGTTTGGCTAACTCACGTAGGGCATTGGAGAGCGCCGCAAGTGATTGCCGTGTTTAATACTGAGCAGGAGAAGCAGCGGGCGTTAACTAATGGTTGGGATATAGACTTCATAAACCAAGTGAATATTGCTTTAGCGTCAATTAAGTCAGCACCCGTTGGTATTTATTTTGATAGCGAAGAAGAGTGTAAGAAAGTGAGTGGCGGCAATTGGGATAGGCATTTATCTAATGTTAAAAACCTTCACTGAGTTCAGGTTACGCTGAATGTTGCAAATTAAGCTAAAAACGTTTTCAGAAAGGCGAGTTGCAGGGCTTGTTACACTGGCTAGGTACTGGCCTGACGTAGGATAACGGCGGTAAAGCGCTGTTTGGCACACCTTGTTTGTGTGAAGCGTGAATTTTAAGCAATAAAAAAGCGCCATAAAGGCGCTTTTTTCGAACTCGATATCAGGCTTACTTTTTGCCCAATGCACCGAAACGCTTCTTGAAGCGATCAACACGACCACCAGTGTCAACGTTACGTTGCTTACCAGTGTAGAATGGGTGACACGAAGAACATACGTCTAGGTTGATGTCTTTACCAAGCGTAGAGCGAATGTTCATTACGTTACCACATGAGCAAGTTGCTGTGATTGCTTCGTATTTTGGGTGGATATCTTGTTTCATTGGGTTACCTCACATAATAAGGCCGTATCGCTATACAACCCGAAGTCGCACACCATACGTTACTTAATTCAAATGATAAGTCGTTCAAAGAACAGCCTATCGCAAAAGAGCGGCGCATAATAAAGGATGGCAGGGCCTTGATCAAGCGGTTTTTGGCCAAATGCTAAACAAGAGAGCTAGACAAGGCAGCCGTATAAAAAGGTAGCCGTATAAAAAGGCCAAACAAAAAACATTCCTTTTATGCTTACCTGTAAAGTATGTTTAAATATTTGTCTTTCAAGACTGGGCCAGATGCTCTAGTGGCAAAATGTGTAGCTAGCTGTTAGCAGCTCAACTTGCTGTAACGTATAGGTCTGCAAGAAGCCTCAGTATAATTAGTTTCAACATAAGAAGCTTAGTAAGCGCATTACGCGCTGTAACAATCGTCAAATAAGGTAGAACCTTCGCAATGGCCTTTATCCAAGTTGCCGTGCCAGTGCCACTGCGCCAACTTTTCACGTATACCCACGATAACGCACTAAGTGCGGGTGTAAGAGTGGTTGTGCCTTTCGGTCCGCGCAAACTTGTGGGCGTAGTTGTTGAAACCCTACACAAACCTGAAAGCGACATTGAAAACTCCAACAAGCTAAAAGCCATTGAGTCGGTACTGGACGATAGCCCTATTATAGATGGGGTGTTGTTGAAAATGGCCCAATGGCTGTGGCAGTACTATCATCATGCGCCGGGTGAAGTGCTACACGCCATGCTGCCTGTCTTATTACGCAAAGGCGAGTCAGCAGCGCCAACACCCCAAGACATGTTAATGCTTACCGAAGAAGGTAAGCAAACGACTGCAGACACGTTATCGCGGGCGCCTAAACAACAAGCCTGTTTTACTGCACTGGCCGGTGGTGCCTTATTAGCGTCCCAAGCGCGCAAGCAGTATGGCGCACCTGCGGTCAAAGCACTTGTCGAAAAGTCATTGATAAGCATTGAAGAAGTCGCGCCTGAATTTAAGTCAGGCAGTTGGCTTGCCTCGTTATCGGTGTCTGAAAAGCCAATTCCAGATACTGAGCAGTCGGTTGCCATTGCCGCACTTAATCGTCAGCAGGGCAATTTCGCTGTAAGTTTGCTTGAAGGGGTTACCGGTAGCGGTAAAACGGAAGTGTACCTTCAAGCCATCGAACCCTTACTGCGCGACGGAAAACAAGTGCTTATACTTGTGCCAGAAATTGGGCTTACGCCGCAAACGGTGTCACGTTTTGAAAAGCGCTTTGGTATTGCAGTGGGCGTTTTACACTCTCAGCTTTCTGATAAAGAACGGCTACAGGTGTGGCAGCGAGCAAGAGCTGGTGAACTCGGGATAATCATCGGTACCCGCTCGGCTATTTTCACGCCGCTGCACAACCCCGGCATGCTGATTGTGGATGAAGAGCACGACGAGTCTTTTAAACAACAAGATGGACTTCGCTATCACGCCCGTGACCTAGCAGCCATGCGGGCTAAGCAGCACAATATTCCTCTTTTATTAGGCAGCGCCACGCCCGCACTCGAAACACTTAATAATGCGCTAAGCGGTCGCTATGCCCATTTGCAGTTAACTAAGCGAGCGGGAGGGGCGAAAAGCACGTATCAGCATGTGTTGGACGCGCGTGACCAACCCATTCACTACGGTATTTCGCAAGGCTTGCTAACGATAATGCGCCAGCATATCAACGCGGGAAATCAGGTATTGGTGTTTGTGAATCGCAGAGGCTATGCGCCAGCGCTGCTTTGCCATCACTGCGGCGAAACCGTCATGTGTAAGCGTTGTGACCGCCCGTATACGGTGCATAAAGCGCAGAACCGTTTGCAGTGTCATCACTGCGGCAGCATGCGCTCAATGCCATCAAACTGCGAAGCGTGCCATCACAATGAATTAGTTACGGCGGGTACGGGCACCGAGCAAGTCGAGCAAGGTCTTACAAGCTTATTTCCCGGTGTTAAGCAGGTACGAATAGACAGCGATACCGTGCGGGGCAAAGACAAACTGCACCAGACGCTAGAAGCAATAAACCGCCAAGAGTACCAGCTGCTGGTAGGTACCCAAATACTATCAAAAGGTCACCATTTTCCGCATGTAACCTTAGTGGCGGTGCTAGATTGTGATGGCGCACTTTTTAGTGCCGATTTTAGAGCACCAGAAAAGCTCGCTCAGCTTGTAACTCAGCTTGCAGGAAGAGCAGGGCGCGCTAGTAAACCCGGTGAAATGTGGCTGCAAACTCACAATCCCCACCATCCTTTGCTACAAGATTTAGTACATAACGGCTATGGGCATTTCGCCAGACACGCTTTAATGGAGCGAAAAGCGGCAGGGCTTCCCCCTTTTATTAGCCAGTTTGTCATTCGCGCAGAAGCGACCGACAGCAGTTTGGCCTATCGCTTTTTACAAGACAGCAAGCAAGTATTTCACCAGCAGCATGCTATTGCGTTAAATGGCCCGTTTCCTTGTTTGATTGAAAAGCGGCAAGGCAGGTTTCGGTTTATGCTGGTATGCAGTCATGAAAAGCGTGCGCCGCTTCACAATGCGCTGCGTTTGGCGCTGCCATTTTTACAGGCGTTGCCACAGGCAATGAAGGTAAGGTGGTCGATAGATATTGATCCTACCGATTTCAGTTAGCTTGTTGGGTAGCAATACGTTAAAATTTCTGCAGGATTGAAGTGCAGGAAAGCTGCTGCTTCATAAAGATTTGGTATATGACGTTTTCTTACGCATACAAACAACGATAACAAGTAGGAATATTGCCGACTATGGCTCAACGCGATTATGTCTCTCGTGGACGCTCTCCTCAAAAAAAGAAGCCTGCTGGTAAAGGTAGAAAAACCGGCCAGAAGCGCTCAATCAAATGCGCAATCTAACGCCCCGGTTTCTGGAAAACTTCCTATTGTGCGCCTTGTTGGCGTATTCGCATTGGTGATTGGCTTTGGTGCATTTTTGTGGTCAATAAAAGACAATGTAGAAGACGACGTGGATACACAAGCTTCACGACCTGTAGCTCCTACAGAAGAGACGTTACCTGAGCTTCCTGAAGAAGAATGGGAGTACATTAAGACCCTTCCAGGATATGAAGTAGAAGTTGAGGTCAAAGAGCAAGAAAAATCTGACAAACGCTATTTAATGCAGTGCGCCTCGTTTAGAACCCGCGCGCAGGCTGAAGAGATGAAAGCCAAAATTGCATTCCAAGGTTTAGAGGCGCTTATCAGACACAGCACTGGCAGCAACGGCGATTGGTTCCGCGTTATTCTGGGCCCTTACGAGTCTAAGCGTGATGCAGAAAAAGCCAAGCACAGTCTGCGTAAAGTGAACATTGCGACATGCCAAATTTGGTACTGGAATTTGTAGCAGTTTATTGTAGGTAACACTTAATGCGGTGCATATGGCGCTGAAATAGCGCGTAGAGAAAGAATGCGTTTACAAGGAAGTATCAATGAGTATTGCCATCACCGAACAACCAAATTACGCCGCTTATAGCATAGAAGAGCTTGAGGACGTTCTGGAAAATATTGATAAGCAGGCCTTTCCAGAACGCTATCAGGCAGCAAAAAATGAGCTCGCTGCTAAGCGGGCAACGCTGCCACCTGAGAATAATACGGATAGCGCCCTTCAAGAAGAGTATTTTACTCGACCTAAGTGGTCTGAGCTTCATCCAATAACACGTATCAGTAACGGTACTTTTTTAGTACTTATTGGCGCAATGTTCGTAAGTGTTTTAACCGATTTTATTGTGATCAATTCTTGGCTAGACAATTCGAATTGGGCCATCGTACTTCTCACTGTTGTTTATAGCGCCTTTTATTACCTCACTATTTTTGTTGATAAACGATACGCGCAGTATGTAACTAAAGATTTGCGTGGAAAAATGACGTTATTTGGCATGCCGCTATTAGCCTTTTTCTTGTGGTTTAGTTTTGTTGATACGGCATTGCCCTACACGCTTCACTTAGCGTCCGATAAACAAGAAACAGAAAGAAAATTTGCTTATGAAAAAGGAAGCGGCTCTAAGCACTGTCGACATCCACTTTTGCTAAAAGAGAACGGTCCCCTGTCTGATGGGCGATTATGCTTAAGGGAAAGTGAGCACAAACGCCTACCGAATAAAGGATGGGTGTATGTTAAGGGCTACGAAAGTGGTTTTGGTTTTTACATTGAAGGGTATCGATTTCGCTAAATTTCAACCATGAATGCCTGCGTATTAATCACTTCAAATGCAATTAGCCCAAGCAAAATGAGATTAACCAAAACCGTTACCCAATAAACTCTCATAAATGACGATTTACTACGCTTATGTTTAAAAATCTGTTGGGCTAGCAATGCACCAGGCCAACCTCCCAATAAGCTTAATATATGCAGTTTTGCCTCTGAAACTCGCCGTTTTTCCTTTTTTGCAGCCGATTTGTCTATGCCGTAAAACAGTATGGTAAGCAAACTTACCGCGCCATAAACGATAGATACTATAAACGGTAGCCGACCTGACAATGTAAATAACGCAAGTGCACCGGAGAAAATACTCAGTACGATAACATTACGTTTTCTTTGCGAGGTTGGCTTATTGGCGCGTAAACGTTTTGCTTTGTGATCCTTGAGTAAGCTGATGTTGCAGGCGCGGTGATTACCATTTCTATCCTGCTCAACTTCATAAACAATAATGTCGCCATTAACAGGGCGCCTAGAGCGTTGTTTAAACGCTTTGATATGAGTAAACGCGCGCGTGCCTCCACCGTTAGGCTCTACAAAACCATAACCTTTAGCATCATCCCACTGTTGAATTCTTCCCTGATACTTCACTACCACTCCTTTAAAAACCATAATGTAGCGTCTTCATTGCTGCTACTTTATCTGTGCTCTATCACCTAGGCATTATTTCACTTGGCCATAGAGTGTGTTGGCGAGAGTATGCACTCAATAAATGGTGTATTCAATACACTAGCGAACACGCTAAGCCCATATAGTAGGCAGCTCAGAGCGCACATTCTTTTGTATTACCCTTGAAATTAAAAAGCCTTCCCCCACTTATTTGTTATTGAATTTGAACGCTGCTGCCTTTGCTAGACGAAAAACGCAGCAGCGCCCAGCCAAACGGGGAATTAACGTGACAACGATTGTATCTGTACGACGTGGGAATCAAGTGGTAATGGCCGGTGACGGACAGGTATCACTGGGCAATACCGTAATGAAAGGTAATGCGCGCAAAGTGCGCCGTTTATACCACGACAAGATTTTAGCGGGCTTTGCTGGTGGCACGGCCGACGCATTTACGCTGTTTGAGCGCTTTGAAGCAAAGCTTGAAGCCCACCAAGGCCATTTGACCAAAGCGGCAGTAGAGCTCGCCAAAGATTGGCGGACTGACAGGGCGCTTCGCAAACTAGAGGCATTGCTTGCCGTAGCAGACGAAACCGCATCGTTTATCATTACCGGTAATGGTGATGTTGTACAGCCAGAACAAGATCTTATTGCGATTGGCTCTGGTGGTAACTACGCGCAAGCCGCAGCTACTGCACTACTTGAAAATACAGAACTAAGCGCGAAAGAAATTGCTGAAAAAGCGTTGACCATAGCGGGTGATATTTGCGTATTCACTAACCATAGCCAAACGGTTGATGTACTAGATTACTAAGTAATAGCTGAGTGCTGTTATCGGCTTGCTGTCGCTCGTATGAATTTGAGTACAGCAAGCGCTGTTAGAAAAGGGTTTATTCATGTCTGAAATGACACCAAGAGAAATTGTTCACGAGTTAGACCGACATATTATTGGTCAACAAGATGCCAAGCGCGCTGTATCTATTGCACTTCGAAATCGCTGGCGTCGTATGCAGCTTGAACCTGAGCTGCGCCAAGAAGTTACGCCAAAAAATATTTTGATGATTGGCCCTACGGGTGTGGGTAAAACTGAAATAGCCCGCCGTTTAGCAAAACTTGCCAACGCGCCGTTCATTAAAGTTGAAGCGACTAAGTTCACTGAAGTGGGCTATGTAGGTAAAGAAGTTGAGACCATCATTCGTGATCTTGCTGATATTGCGGTGAAGATGACGAAAGAAAATGAAATGAAAAAGGTGAAATTCCGCGCAGAAGAAGCAGCGGAAGAGCGCATTTTAGACGTTTTGCTGCCTCCACCAGAAGATGCATGGGGTAATAAGGAAAACGTTGAAGATCGCGGTACGCGCCAAGCGTTTCGTAAAAAGCTTCGTCAGGGCGACTTAGACGACAAAGAAATTGAAATTGATGTGGCACTTCCGCAGGTGGGCGTAGAAATTATGGCGCCTCCAGGTATGGAAGAAATGACCAATCAGCTTCAGGGCATGTTCCAGAACTTGTCGGGTTCGCAAAAGAAAAAGAAGAAGCTGAAAATTAAAGAAGCGTTCAAACTACTTATTGAAGAAGAGGCTGCACGCCTTGTGAATCAAGAAGATTTGAAAGAAAAAGCCATTGAGTCGGTAGAGCAGCACGGTATTGTGTTTATCGACGAAATTGACAAAATCTGTAAGCGTGAGGGCAACTCGTCGGCCGATGTGTCTCGCGAAGGTGTTCAGCGTGACTTGCTTCCACTTGTGGAAGGTTCAACGGTATCGACAAAACACGGCATGGTTAAAACTGACCATATCTTGTTTATCGCTTCGGGTGCATTCCAAATGAGCAAGCCGTCTGACCTTATTCCAGAGCTTCAGGGGCGTCTTCCAATTCGCGTTGAGCTATCTGCCCTTAAAGTCGGTGACTTCAAGCGCATTCTTACCGAGCCGAATGCGTCATTAACTCACCAGTACATTGCGCTAATGAAGACAGAAGGCGTGGATATTAGTTTCGACGATTCTGGTATTCAGCGTATAGCCGAAGCGGCATGGCAGGTGAATGAGCGCACTGAAAATATTGGTGCCCGCCGTTTGCACACCGTCCTAGAGCGCCTTATGGAAGACATCTCGTTTGACGCCTCTGAAAAGAGCGGTGAGTCGTTCGTGATTGATGCAGACTACGTTAACAGCCACCTAGAAACCTTGGTAGATAACGAAGATCTGTCGCGCTTTATCTTGTAATTTAGCGCTAAGTAGAAGTTTTCCCGTTAGTTGATATGTTCAACTAACCCTTCTACATGAACAAGAATTAAAAAGCCGACGTTAAGTCGGCTTTTTTACCATTCTACTTTTTCCCAATGGTCTTCGACTTCTTCAAGACGAATTATTTTTGCAGCTTCTTCCGCTTGGGTATTTGCTAGTAAATCAAGAAAGTAACTTACGGGATTATTCTTCTCTTGGCTTTCCATGTATAAGGCTCTTAAGGCAGCATCTGTTGTCCGTGGAATTTTTGTTTGACCTTTCTCATAACGCGCAATGGTCTGTTCATCAACACCAAAACGATTCGCCAGCATTTTTTGAGAAACATTTAGTTCTACACGTAAGAATTTAAACTCATCATGAGCAAGAGGCTTGTTGGTATTAACAATTGTCTGTGCTATCGCACTATGAAGACCGTTCATATCGTCAATGCTTGTATATTCTTCACCGTCTACAACTTCAACGGTAACACCGTTTTTCAGGTATACATTTGATAACCCGCTTTCAGTGTAATGGTACATTTTACCCTCTCTACTTATCCATACAGTAATTAGAAATGACATTGGACTATCATGATGATTTTTAAGTGCAACAGTGAGTTCGATAACTTTGCCCGCAGCTAAACCTTTCAAATTAAATTTCCAGTCTCCAGAAATATCAAGATATGGCCCCTCTCTAAATACTGAGTGCTTACTTTTTAATAAAGTGATCACCTGACCTGTAGTGATTCCTCGCTCATGCATGCGCTGTTTAACATGTTTAGTCCACCGAATCCGGTGAGTATAGTTTTCTGCGAGGTCATTCATTATTTTTCTGGCAGTTTCCTCTGTAAGAGGGAATTCATTAATTCCTTGGGGATTGTGATTAGCCATGAATGCCTTTTGAAATTCATCCTATCATATTGATAGGATGTTGGGGTATTGTCAATGATTGCGTAAAGGCTTCTAAACAATCGCAAATTTGTTTTGGAAACCCAATTAGCCTCTAAACGTCCTGCTTGCTACTACGAAGTCTTTACCAGCAGTGCTACCAATTTTTCTGTTATATCTAGACCGGTATCGTTCTCTACTTTTAGGAAGTAAGGGCTGGGGTTTGCCTCTAGAAAAAAGTATTTTCCCTTCGCACTTTTACGCCAGTCGATTGCACACCAGTGCATACCTAATGCTTTGCATATTTTGATAGCTAACTGCTTAACGTCGCTGGGCACTAGGGTCACCGATATGCTCGCATTGTCGTCATTCCTGTAATCTAATTCACTTGAGTCGATTTGTACGCTGAGTACGTCATTGCCAAGCACATAGCTTCGTACATTCACACCCGCTATATATTTTTGAAAGGTAACAGGGCGCTCACCTAAAAGCGTATTAAGTAGTGGGCGCATGTTTGGTTGTTTATTCACAAACTGTGCGGTACGACCGCCGCGTACGGGCTTGTAAATAACGTCTCGCATATTGCTACAAAACTGCGAAGCAACCTCGGGTGCATTGCCAACAAAGGTGTAGGGAATATGTGCTCCTAGTTTGCCAGCAATACGCGATTGATAAGGTTTACACTGGTGGCTTCGAACAGCGTCGATAGAGTTCACCCATTTAATGTCGCCATAGCTGAACCAGCAAAGTAGCGTACTTGCTCGCTCTTGCTCAACCCACCCTGCGTTTTCTAGCAAAGTAGATTCACCATCATGAGGTCTATCACCTTGTGTTTGAGCATCTGCACTGGCATCGTTTTTAGCATTATCACGAGGGGCTTTTAGCGGTATGCCAGGTAGGTACTCATGCCAATAAGCGGCCTGGGTATTCGAGAACGTAACTCTAGGTTGGTCGCAAAGTGAAGGCGAATTGAAATGAATTAGCCCGTCATCGAAGTCAGGGTCATAGCTGATCTTCCAAGTAGAACCAAAATGTTGCGTATTGGCGAAATAAAAGGGCGTGTTATTTTGGTGAAGTGCTTTGGCTATATGTTGAATTTGTGGGTCTTGCTCACTGCCTAGTAGTGCGACGTGCATTTGCGTTCCTTGCTAGCGTTGTAAGTGTTCAAAGAATCTAGTAGCCCTTAAAGCAACACATGGGATACTGCCTAAACCGTATCCATGTGTTGACTTTGATAAGCGGTAAGTTACGACAAAATATCAGGTAGTTTGCCGCCGCCTTCACCAATAGCCATGGTTATGTAAACGGGCTCTTTAGGTGTTGGACCGACTACCGGCACACTTTCACTTAGGCGAGCTCGTAGTCCGCCGGATACCTCAAATAGCTGAGATTCAGCAACGGTAGCAAGCTTAGAATTTGCTGGTTGGTTCTGAGTTAATGGATGGTTTTTCATAATGTACGCTCCTTGTAGTGGCGTGGTGAGTAATGAAGTGGACACGCTTACAGCGAAGCCACTTCTTGGTAAAGGGTTCTAAAACAGCAGGCAATAAGCACAGAACGGTTGCTAATGTTGAGCTTTTTGTAAATGTTGGCGCAGTGAAATTTGACGGTCCTTTCACTGATGAATAGCTCTGAGGCAATAACCTTATTTGAGCGTCCTTCCATTATTTTGTGTGCAACTTGTAGTTCGCGTTTTGATAAACAGTCAATGGGGATAACGCTGTTCCGAGCGGTAATGCCGTTCGCATCTATTTGCATGCGTTCAGCTGCTGTCATCAATACTGCGGGTTCTCTGATTTCATGTGTTTTCATAGTGTTTCTCCGTGTTTACCTGATGTTGCGCTTCCTGTTACTTCAGTGGGAGGGCATAGATGTAAGTTGCCGTTTTCCAGACGATAAACCTTGTCTGCCATGGCAATTGATTGAGGGCGATGTGCCACAATAATTCGCGTCATATTTAGAGACTTAAGGTGATGATTTATCTGAGCCTCGTTTTCCATATCTAGGTGACTGCTTGCTTCGTCTAAAAATAAAATGTCTGGCTCTTGGTAAAGCGCTCTTGCAAGAAGCAGACGCTGTTTTTGACCACCACTTAAGCTGCTACCCATATCACCGACCAAGGAGTGGTATTGCATAGGCATCTGCATGATGTCTTCATGGATACAGGCAAGCTGAGCGACGTAAACCATTTTCTTGAGGTCGGGAGCTTCTTCAAAACAACAGATATTTTGCGCGATGGTGCCGCTTAAACAGGTATCCTCCTGAAGCACTGACGCGATGACTGGGTTTGTAGAGCTTGGGTGTTCGATATTGCCTTCTGAAACAGGGTACAGTCCCATCAGGCACTTAAGCATTGTGCTTTTTCCACAGCCGCTATCGCCTGTGATTGCGACGATCTCTCCGCGATGTACCGAGAACATTAGATTTTTAAACACCCACGCATTGGTTTCACTGTAGCGATAACTGAGCGCCGTCGCTTTAAGCGCTACAGGGCGAGTTTTGGCATCAAGAAGCGAGGGCGTACTTGCGCCATCAGGCGTTAAAACGTTAGGTGCAAGTGAGTTGGACGTGGATGAGTTGGGGACGTCTGCATAACTAAAATGAACGTTTTGTTTTTCAAATGTATCGTCCTTAGCTTTTAACGACAGAGGCTTATGCTGTGATGGTGTAAGTAAAATGTCGCTTAAGCGGTTGAAGTGAACACCTAACATACTAAGCTCAATCAGCTTGTTAACCACGCCATCTAATGCGCTGACAAAGCGAGCTTTGTACGCCATAAATGCCAGCAGCATCCCTATCGAAAGGGTTCCTTCCATAACCAGGCTGGCACCAATATACACAACGACCAAATTTTCAGCGCCAAACAATAGCTGATTGGTCAGTGCGCTGCCTATGTTGATTTTTCCAAGAGTGATGTCTTTGTTTAGCGTGGCGACAAGCTTGTTTTGCCACTGCCCGTGGCGCTGTACTTCTTGGCTGTATACGCGAATAGGTAGGATAGCGCGTACGCTTTCCATAAAGTGACTTTGTTCTAATGCTGCAAGCGCAATGCGTTCAGTGGTAAGACGTTTAATAAACGGCAGCAGTCCAAGACGAACGGCGAGGTAGGCAAGCATGATTGCCACTACAACAAGCGTGAGTTTGTGAGAATATAAAATCATTACTGCTAGTGTGATCACTGCCATAAGCCCGTCTAACAGCGCAGTAACCAGGCCAGTGGTTAGGAACTCACGAATACTCGCCAGTGAGCCAAAGCGGGATACCACATCGCCAATATGTCGCTTGTCGAAGTAGTCCAACGGAAGCGATAATAAGTGCTTAAATACCGACGCCGACATTTGAAGCTGAAGGCGAGACGACACCGACAGAATAACGAACTTTCTTATCCCGCTAGTAAAAGTTTCTATTATTAGTAGCAGGGCAAACCCTATTGCCAGCGCTTTCAGTAATGCATCGTTGTTGTAAATCAATACATCATCTACGACTGTTTGCATGTAATAGGGTGAAGCAAGTGCAAATAACTGCAACACAATCGATAACGCGAAAAGGGTTAGAAGATTGCGCTTAAACCCTGTTGTTCGAGTGAAGAATTGACTAAGACCCAAACGTGGCGCGGACTTCTTGGGACTAAATGTGTCGCTAGGCGTGACCTCAAGTGCAATACCGGTAATGTACTTCGACGCCTCAGAATAAGTGAGTTTTCTTTCTCCAAGCGCGGGGTCGTGAATGGTAAGGGTTTTTCCCTTCACTTTAGTTAACACAACAAAGTGATTCATGTTCCAATGTAGAATTGCAGGGCAAGATAATTGCGCTAAGTGCTCCATTTCTATCTTGATGGCGCGGGTTTGGAAACCCAAATCACTGGCAATGCGCATTACGTCTTTTAACGTAGTGCCTCGTAGCGACACAGACACAGTCTGACGTAGAGCATTTAGATCACGTTTATCAGAATAGTACTGCGCAATCATAGTCATACAAGCAAGTCCACACTCAGCTGCTTCGCTTTGCAGTACAACGGGCACACGCTTTTTTGTATAAAGGATTTGCGTTGAAAGTGGGTGTGTAATGTTCATCATGATTACAGCTTCCCAGTAATGCTATACAGTGGTTCCATTAACCACTCCATCAACGTACGTTGACTTAAATCTACGTCTGCAGAAAATGTCATCCCAGCTTTCAGTGAAATATTGTTTCCATAAGCCAATATTTCTTTTGTATTTAGCGTTGCAGTAACAAGATAAGCGGGTTCACTAATAGAAATAGGGATGTCGGTAAGCTCACCAGGTAGCACCAACGAAGGTGAAATGTTCACTATCTCCCCTGACTGCACACCAAATTTTTGATAAGGAAATGCGTCGTATCGAATATGCAGGGCTTGGCCTTTGCGTAAAAATCCAGCAGACCGCACGGGAACTGCAATACGCGCTTGAATGTCGGCATTTTTAGGCAGTAAGGTAAGAAGCGGGCGAGAGCTATCGATGGTATATCCCGCCTTTACTTGAAGGCCGGATATCACGCCATTGTGAGGCGCATAAATCGTTTCTTCTGCGTTACTCTTGTGACTTACTATTTGCTGCGTGAGATCGCTCAAGGTGTTCTCCACGTTTGCCATTTCATTGGCCTGCTGTTGAGGCAAAGTGGCAAGTTCATGGTGGAGAGCAGCGATATTCGCCTTTTCGTCATTTTGGTCTTTTTGGGCCAACGTAAGCTGTTGTTCGGCGGTCAATCTTTGTAGCGTATGGTTTTCATAGTCTGCTTGGCTAATGTGCCCTTGATTAAGTAAGGTTTGCGCTTTCTCCCACTGCTTTAGTGCTAGTGCCCACTGGGTTTGCGACAATTCAACGATGGCGTCTAAAGCCGTTAATGCTCGTTTGGCTTGGCTCAGTTGTTCTTCTAAGCCTTGTCGCTGCGCTCTATGCAACACATCAAGACGTTGAATACTTTGACGTGTTCGATGCTGCTTTGCTTCAAGCTCAGCGAGCAACTGCGTGCTAACTTTATTACCTGATGCATCATCGCTACTGTAGTTGATCTTAATTAGCGGCGCGCCCTTACTCACTAATTGACCTTCACTGACCAATACATCAAGTACTTTGCCGCGCCTTGCATCGGCATAGAGCTTAAAAACGCCATGATTGGGTTCCAGCCATCCACTCACTGATGCCTTTCGTGCGTAGCTTCCCGTATTTAGATAAATAATCACTGCCAAAATCCAGACCACAAGCAGGCCAGCTATTGCAGAATAAACAGGTTTTGGGGTCATTAAAAAACGTCCATCAACAGCATTTGATTGCTCATCAATGACTTCCTTTCTAAACAGTCCTGTTCTCATCTCCATTCCTTTTTTGTTTATGCATTTGCGTTGCGGTGCTTATCTAACTTTGTTTGGGTCACGTTAAAGGTATCTGGCCGCCACTTCCGTTTAGGCTTTTTCTCCTTGGCATCACAGTCCTTGACGCCTCCGTTTTGTTACTACCAGATACCTTGTGGTCAACATTACTGCGGTGACGGTGTTCACTTTAGGTGGGTTGGGAACTTGATGAATTACTGCTAAGGTCTATATTTCAGTAGCACACGGTTTCACTGGTGTTGGCGCATTTTTGAAAGCGGCTGGCTCAAATTTAGAAGTGATTCAGACACAAATAATTGCCAGTAAAATACAAAGAAGTCATAGAACTGTATAAAGAATGTGCTATAAAAAACAAAGGAATATGAAAATAACACGGTAAGAACACACAGAAGGAAGCCTCATGTTTGTGCCCAGCATACTTTTAAAGCAACTCTATACACGCGCAAGTCTTACGAAGACAGATAAAGGCTTATCTTTTTCTCTGAAAAACAGATTGAAAGACGCAACCATTAAAGAAGTAAAGTGGATATCTCTTGATGGCGAAAAAATTCCAGAGCATAAAATTTCACTCCAGTTAACTCCCGACTCCAGTATTTCCGTAGAAGCATTAAATAAATCAGACGGAGAGCCCTTTGGCTTGCGTCAAACCATTACCGTGCATTTAGATATTGATGAAGCGCCGTGCCCAGAAAAGCGAAAACTGGGTATTTGCTTTTCTGCTTCGCCTTTTGGAAAGCTTAAATTTGAAGTGGAAGACAATATTACTGCGCCAGGACAACGCAGCGCTTTTATTCCTCGTGACGACATGGATGACTACGGCGAAAGTATTATTAAAACACGCCAAGAATATTTCGAAAGCGCCACCGGAAAGAAAATTGATCACGTAGGTAAGTACTCAATCGATCCGCAAGCACTTAAGGGGAATATTGAGCATTTTATTGGCGTGGCGCAGGTTCCTATCGGTATTGCAGGGCCGTTGAAGATAAACGGAGAGCATGCACAAGGGGAGTTTGTCGTGCCGTTAGCGACAACCGAAGGTACACTGGTGGCATCGTATAACCGAGGCATGAAGCTGCTTAACATGAGCGGTGGCGTAACGGCAACGGTCGTCGACGATGCTATGCAGCGAGCCCCTGTATTTATTTTTGAAAATGCACGGGGTGCTAGAGATTTCGTTAAATGGATTAAAGCAAACTTTGAAAAGATTAAGGAAGAAGCAGAAGCGACCTCAAGTATTGCTAAGCTGACGTATATCGACCATTTCCTATCGAATAAATTTGCGTTTTTGCGTTTTAACTTTAAGACCGGTGACGCAGCGGGTCAAAACATGGTTGGCCGTGCTACCTTCGCAGCATGCGGGTGGATACTTGATCATTATGAGGGGATAGAGAATTTCTACCTTGAGTCTAACTTTGCTACAGACAAAAAGGCCTCTCAAATAAACATTATGCGTACCCGTGGTAAACGGGTGACAGCTGAAGCCACTATTAAACGCGAACATTTATTAGAAGTAATGCGCGTAGACCCCAAACAGATAGATTATCACGGCCGTGTAGCTGGCGTAGGATCTTTCTTGTCTGGTGTGAATAACACGGGTCTGCATTCACCAAACGGTATTACTGCTATGTTTATCGCCACAGGGCAGGATGTTGCAAACGTATCTGAATCGTCGGCGGCAATGATGTATTCAGAATTAACAGACGACGGTGACCTGTACGTGTCTATTACCATTCCATCGCTCATCGTAGCGACGTATGGCGGTGGTACAGGAATAGGTACACAGCGCGAGTGCTTAGAGTTGCTGGATTGCTACGGGCGAGATCGCGTGTATAAATTTGCAGAAATTGTGGCGTCTGTGGTGTTGGCTGGAGAGATATCACTAGCATCAGCCATTAGTTCGTCAGACTGGGTGTCGTCACACGAACAGTATGGCCGAAACAGATAAAGCCTTGGCCAACGAGGCGATTCATCGGCCAATAGAGACTAAAAATATTGGCCGATGAAAGCGCCGCGGTTTCGCTTCGCTACCGCCTGCATAAATGCACTAAAGCGCTGTGCGTTTCCATTACTTCGGCTAAAGCCTACGCCGTGTATACGAATAACAGGCTGTCCATTGGCACCTTGGTTAGCTTGGGTAATCTGACTTACAATCTGATCTAAATTCGGCCTTTGATAATCATCACCAAACACATAAAGACTCACGCGCCCCTTGGTGTTTTTATACAGCTTGATGGCTTTAAGGATCCCCGCTTCAGGCTGACTCGCCCCTCCTTTAAAGCTCTTCATTTGGCTCATTGCGGTATCTCTCATTGTTTGTCTGTCATCTAGCCATTGCCCAGCTCTACTGGAAAACATAAAGCTTCCGTCAGCAGACATAATCTGAAAACCTTTCATTTTAGGATGGTTTTTTAAAATGTCGTTTACGATGGTGATCACGCGATTCCAACCACTGCCAGAGGACATGGAACCCGAGTTATCGATAGCAAAAATAACGTACTCAGCATCGGTGGGAATTCCACCAACATCATCGTCAGGGGTATCTGTCGGATTCGGCGTATTTAACATAGCGGTTGCTTGGCGTATTTCGTTACGCAGCGACGAAGCTTTGTCTTTCAGTTGATTAATGGTTTGTTGTGCGCGTGGTATCGATGAGTCTAAATTGTCTTTCTGTTCCGTGACGGAAGCAGTTTTGCTTTGTGCTGCTTTCAGTTCTTGTTGCTTATCTGACAACGCGCCTTTGAGCGTTTCCACATCTACTTGAGCCTGTAATACCTGGTCAATAAGAACGCTTACGTTACTAGGGCCGCGCTCGGTGTCTTCAGTGCCGTTTTTGGCCAGAAGCACCAGCATGACTACGGCGCCGAAAGCACAGGAAATTATGTCGAGAAAGGCAATGTTGAATACCTCAACGGGAGCTCGTTGAATTTTGCGCATTAAGGCCACTCCGGAGCAGGTGATAGGAAAGTGCCGCTTGTTGCGCGGGTCCATTCCCAGTACATAGGTGAAGCAAAAGGATCGCCCTCAATGGGCAGCAAAATCACATTGTAATGCACGCCTTTCTTAGCGCGCTTAACGGTTTCAACAAATAAGGTCTTACGGCAATCTGATGAAATTGACTTTTTACTGCTAATGAAGCTTTTGCAGCTCATAGGTAGTCCGTCACCCAAGGTAGGAAGGCCATCGGTGACAATATACACATCGGTGATGTTTGGGTTAGCCTTAAATAAAATGCTTAAACCTTCTTGAAGGTTTGTTCCTCCATTGGGGACGACAGCACCGAGGTCTTTAACTATTGCGTTCATCGAACCGCTGACTTTGGCACTATTTACATCACGAAGGCCTAGTGTGGTAGCGGTGTCTGAAAAAGTCACTACGGTGACTCTTGATTCTAAAGGAACACGCGCGAGCATCCATTGGGCTACCCGTTTGGTGCGTATCCACTTCGGCGTAGAGACTTTCTGGCTATCACTCAACGCTAACTTGCCTAAAATATCCACCAAGTTATCGCCCATCATTGACGCACTTTTGTCAATTAGCAGACCTATTTCTGGGCCTTCTATTTTCATGCCAGTGATGTAGTTCTGTTCGCCGGTACCTTGCATTTGAATGTTGGCTGACTTTTCTACTTCTTTAGACAATGCGGCTAGCTGGTTTTCAAGATCAGCCACTACTGCCATTTCTGTAGACATGTCTTGCAGTAGTTTTGACTGGTCTTGCGTTGTATCTGCTTGCGCTTGCTGAGCATCGTCTTGCTTCGCCGACTCAAGGGCAATTTTATCGTTTAACTCGTCAATCGACTTTTTGAGTTTTTGTTGTTCTTGCTCTGCGGCGGCGAGTTCCAGCTCTAATTTTTCTTTCTCTTCAGTTGGTGTAGGTGTAAACGCTTTAAAGTCGACCAGAATGAAAATAAGAATAACCGCGCCAAGGCCACAGGCCATAACGTCTAAAAACGCCAGGTTAAATCCGTCTTCGGCTTTACGCACTTTAGGCATTACTGTCTCGCCTAATTAGTTGTGAAGGTGTGACAGAAGGTGGTGTTCACAAGACTCTTGTGTGCGAATTACCATAGTGTCTTGGCGACCATTTAACAGGTGCATTAACAACATTAGAATAAGCGATATAAAAAGCGCGACGAGCGTAGAGTTGAACGCAACGCCTAGCGAAGCCGTCATTCCCGCTATATCACCATCTAGGGCTGCGTCTGCTTGCGCAAGGGCTGCGCCAATACCGCGAACAGTGCCAACGAAACCAATCGAAGGAATAGCCCAGATTATGTAGCGAATCACGTTATTACCACTTTCAAGCTGAGCAGCAATATTTTCTACCGAAGCGTGGATTGCATCGGCAGCATGCTGCACGTTCTGTGTGTTTTTAAAGCGTCTAATGCAGTTTATCCACGTGCTGTATGCGGGGGTGTCGCTATAAGATGAAGACGAAAGCTCATCTAACGCTTTATCTACATTTAGTGGCGTATCTTTGTTGTGCTCAGGCAGTAAGTCTCGTGAGTAAATCTCTTCTTCATCCAGCAGCTTCCAAAGTTTGTAAACCATTAGGAAAATGCAAAACAGCATCAGCGAGATACAAACCTGTTGCTCGATATCTTTAAGAATAACCCAGAAAGAGGATAGGGATGCTGTGCCAGCCGTTGCCATGACTTTTTCGGCTGCGGGGCGAATGACACCGGCAAATAGGAAATGTACCAAGGCAAATATAAATAGAAAGACCCCGCCACTTACAAGAAAGCTGGGGTTCATTGACAACGTATTCTCTTTATTCATCATCATTCCTTGATAGTTAAATGTTAGTTGGAAAGTCTTGCGGCGAATCTAACGATACAAAGTACGCACTTGCGGTGCCCGCAATGGCCAACAATACTGCAGCAATGATCAGTTTCTTTTTCATATTAATTCTCGTATCTCGCTATGCGAAAGCCTATATCGTCAGCAGGTTCAGTCTCACCGCTGCGCACGCTTGCGCGAATATTTTTAAGCCGACCCGTTTGAAACGACGCGCCTTTTACTACGTGTTTACCTTGTCCAACAGGGCCTAGGTAGTCGGCAAAAGTACCAGACTGGTTTGATGGTGAATTCTGGTAAACATCGTGGACCCACTCACGCACATTGCCATCTAAATCGTAGAATCCACCGCGTTCAGCTTTGAACGAACCAACAGGGGCTTTGTCGGCAAATCCGTCATCGTAGTCTTTTAAAATAAAGGTCTGTTTCCCAATTAGCGACGCATCAGCGAAGTTGCCTTGCTTATCGCGAAGCCTAAATTGATTACCCCAAACAAAGATTGTTGGTGATGCTCGGCGATTCATTTTTGCAACGAATTCCCACTCGGCTTCCGTAGGTAAACGATAGCCTTTCGAGGTTTTATCAATACCGGTTACTCTGCCATTTTGAACAACATAAAACGGTGTTAATCCTTCCTTCTCGCTTAGCCAATTTGTAAACGCAACCGCATCACTCCACGAAACATTCGTGATCGGTAGCTTGCTGCTAGGCCCTTTCCCTGCGAACGCGGCGAACTGCGCCTGAGTAACCTCGTGATTAGACATCCAGAATTTACGCGAAAAAGATACGTCTCTTTGCGTTTCATTACGCTGGCGATCCTTTTCGTTTGCAGGGGAGCCCATAGTGAAGGCTTTGGGTGTAACAAGCGAAAGTTGAATACCCAGTGTATTTGCAAAAAGCGGCTTACCTTCACGCCGTCTTGCTTCAAACTCTGTAAGCATATCAGCGTGTACTTTCACCGGCTTGTTTGCACTAGGTGTAATAGTCTTGGTAACACTGCGATATCCTTCACGTTCGAATGTTACTGTGTGCGGTAAAGCTTGAAGCGTTAAATTAAGCGGCGTTTGACCTTTAGACGAACCGTCGATGAAAACTTTTGCACTTAACGACGCGCTTATATTCACTTGTCCTCGCTCTTCTTGAAGGTTGAACGTAAGCGCTTTGTTCTCGCCGGGAGCTAGCGTGATCCGCTGGCTTTGTGAAATAAATCCGGTTTTTTCATACTTGACGATATGTGGCGTATTCGCATCCACACGAGATCTTGTATCAGTCGGTTTATTATTTACTGTAAGTACGCCGCCCTGAGGGTCTGTCGAAACTGTTATCTGTGCTTGAAGGGGTTGAAGGTTGTAGTTTCTTGTCGGGTTAGGGCGTTGGCTAGTGACTTCAATGGTGTCTTCCAATGGCTCTAGCCCTGACTTCGTCACGACAATTTCGTACTTACCGCCATTCATATTAATAGAAAGTGGCGTGACACCCATATCTTTACCGTCAAGGGAGACATTGGCACCAGAAGGGCTTGAGTTTATGCTAATTGCGCCCTTAACTGGAGAAAGTGAAATAACTTGTTCAATTTCCTGCGCGATATCTGCATCAAATTGGATCTCACCCGTTTCATAATGCGGATGACTGGCGCTCGCTCTGTAGCTGCCCTTTTTTAATTCCGTTACGTAGGTTCTCGATACCGCTACTTTCTCAGCGTTTAAATGCCAGGTTATTTCACTCAACGAAGGGGAGGTTGATAGGGTGACTTTTGCCGGTAAAGGAACGAGCGTAACATTAATAGTGCTTGGCGAGTTGTTGTTAATAACAACCGTGGCGTCTTGATATTTTGGGGCCGAAACCTGGACTTCAGCATGGCTACCAAACACGTAAAGCTTGTCACTAATGAACATCGCACTACCACTTAAAACAGCAAATTGCGGATTTTGTGCTGCACGTTCTGGAGAAACTGCAAAGGCATAACCTTTGGTAAGAAACAGCCAGCCAAAATAAACAACGAGAACGGCGGCCAGTCCTATTAATGAAGCTATAGCAACGCCCTTTCTTCGCTTCTTTCCTTTGGCAATGGCGTCATCAATACTGCTCACTAGATAGGTCCTTATACTTTTTCAGTACATACAACATGTACTGATAGGTTGGTGTCTGACGGTGAAACTACAATCTCTTGAATGGTTGAGCGATAACCCTCGCGGCTACCTTCAATGCGATATGTACCAGGTTTCAGCTGTATGGTTTTTGTTTTTACTTCCCCCACGAGGCCTACTCCAAGTACCTTAATATAGGTATCGTTATCCGACGTTATTGTTACGGAACGGGGCTGATTGATATTGTCGATCACTTGCTCAAGCGAAGATATTTGGGCACGCAGTTTTGCGCTCTTTTCTGCATGTGAACCTGCTCGCGCAATGTCTTTAAGGGCTAGATTTCTGACGTTGGTATCCGATAAACGTTCTGGCCGCCTTTGGTAAGCGCTCAAGCTTTTTTCTGCATCGAGTATGGCTTCGGCATTTTGTTTTGCCTCAAGTAAAGCAGGGCTGGCTGGAAAGCTAGCGAGGCCTTTATTAGCTAGCAGCTTTACGGTTTGCCATTCATCTGCGCTGACAAACAAGGCGACATGATTTTCAATTTTCTGCTGCTCTTGTGAAGCAATTAAAGACGCGAGCTTTTTACTAATGGTGGCAAGCTCACTGCTTGAAGCTTTTAGGCTCTTGGCGTCATTTAGGAATTCTGCGGCAGCAGGGTAGTCACCTTGCTCGATAGCTCGATTTGCCTGAGCTAGCAGCGTATCAAATCGGCTGTCTTGCAATTGCCGGTTAATAGCATCAAGTGCTTGCTGTGCGTCCTTACGGGCAGGATCTAACTGTACTATTTTTGCGTACGCTTCGCGCTGTTTGCTGATGTTGTTTTCGACCTTACCAATGCGTGCCTGCTCGTAGGCGTCTTGCACCTCGTCAAATACATCAATGCGTTGCTGCAAAATGTTAGCTTTTTCGAAATCAGGGTTTATCGTTAACGACGTTTTGTTTAGGTTAAACGCGCTTGAAATATTCCCGTTATTGAAGGCAAGGAGGGCGTCTTCATAAGGTTGAGTGTAGGCGTTTTCGTAGTCAGTATTTATTGTGTCAACTGAGCTCTTTATATCATCCAGTGCATTCATAACTGCGCTGTAGTTGGACGCGCCATATTCATTAAACGCGCTATTCAACTTGCGCTCAACTTCACTCGCTTTTTCTAGGAACATCTGGGAGTGTGAAACGCGACTAACCAAGTCGTTTACACTTTGTTTTGACTCGCTAAGCGCCATTTGAAGGGCTTTTCGTTCTTCTTCATTAACTTCCGCAACGGGTGTGGATTTTGCGGTTTGGGGTACTGCTGTTGTGTCATCCGTGGCGTCCGTAACGTTCGATGTGACAGTAGGCATATATGAGATAAGGAGCACGCCTGCGACGCCTATCAACATGACCAGTGAAAAACCGAGCAGTGACTTTTTTATGAGTGCCTTTTTCTTTGCTCTGCTTTGCTCTATTTGTTGCTCAACGCTTGGCATGCGTAACCCTTTACTCTCTAACTTAACAATAGAATAGATATCTTATTTAATGGTTTTGATAACACCAACGACTGGGCTTATAGCGCAGTCATTGGTGTGGATTCCATGTCATAGATATCTTTAAGGCGAGCGCGAAGCTGGTAGTATTGTTCGCTTGCTGTGCCTTGAAGCTCAATTCGTTGATTGTCTATTTCAACAATTTGATCGGCTACCTGAATATCAAGGTTTTGACCCATTTCATCGAATAGATCCCGTTGGGCGTGAAGCTCTTTGTTAGTTTTGATTGCTTCGCTCAGTGTACCAATTGCGGCAATACCAGCACCTGCAGCGGCTACTTGACCAGCCGTTGAGCTAGAGTTAGAGCCTAAAAGCACTGACGCGACTGCGAATAACCCTGCCGTGACTTGTTGTGTGGTGCGCTCTGCTTCAAGTTCTCTGATTTTCTTGGCTTCAGGAAGTGTCTCTTTCTGGTACTTACGGTATGGCTCTTCAGTGGTTACCCAAAAAGAATCATAGGTTTCTTGAAGGCTATCTATAAATTGTTCATCTTTTGCCTGTATGGCGCGCACGCGACGAAGCATTGGATCGCTATCTGAAGGCGCACTTACTAGCTCAATCTCACCTCTTCTGCCTTGAGTAAGGTATTGGCTAAACGACTCAGGGCTATACATTTGTGCGTAGCGCAGGTCTGACACCATTTGCACTTCTTGCTTGTAGGCATCGGATTTCTTTATAAGCAAATCATAAACGAATTTTGCAATTTGCTCGAAAACTGGGCCGTTAGGGTTTTCGCCGCGAGACATGGCATCGCGATACCAGCCTTCACTTACGCGGTATTCAAATTCTTCTTCACCCCATACTGTGTTTTTAGCGTCCATCACTTTCACGCCAATTTCTACAGTTTCAGTATCTGAGTAATTAATTTTGCCCAGCACGTAAACATCGGCAAGTGCAGAAGCATCTGGCGTTACGTTAATGCTGCCGAAAGATTTGGTTTCACCTAGGGCTTCTTTGGTTGCTATCGCAAAGCGGTTAGCTTCTAAGCGACGCACTTGAGGCCAAATCCCTTCCTCTTCTATTTCATCGTAATCGATAGTGCCATCACGTTCTGTTGGAAAGCCCGGGTCAAATACAGGTATGGCAACATCCATGTAAATTTCGGAGTTGTAGTTGTAGGTATTTTTTTGTGCGCCTAACGCCTGACCGCCTCCTGGGCCTACCATAGATGGTCCTACACTGGTGACATTAGTCTGCGTTGAGCCACATCCGCTCAAGAGTATAAACGATGCTGTTGCGACCACGGTAAATAGGGCCTTGGGTTTAAATGAAGACATATCCTTTCCTTCCTCTGATTTTTTATTTACAACCGTATTGCTCTTTTAATGCTTGGAAATGCGCCTTTTCAGACTCAGTTGTTGCTCCTTGCAAGCCGGCAATTACGGCGTCACATACCGCTGAACTTCCACCTTTCGCTTGTCCTCCAACAGACTGTTTTGAAGGATCTGAACTTGAAGTGGTTGTTTGTGTATTCGTCGATGATTCTTGAGACTCAGTGCTGCTTTGTGAGCTAGACTGCCCAGCGCCTGCCCCCGAAGATGATGTGCTCGAGGTATTACCCGCACCAGCGCCTTGCCCTGTACCTTGACCCGCCGCGCTAGCTACGCTTTGTGCGCTCGATTGCGCCGCTGCGTTCATGCATTCTTCGCTTTGGTTTAGCGCGCCAAATAAGGAGTCGTCTAACGCTTGTATTTTCTCCGCTTCTGTCATCGTAGATAGATCTTGTTCGCCAAAATCGAGAACAGCGCAATCTTGATAATAGGTAGGGGCTTCGCTCGTTTGAGCGCCAGCTGAAGCAAAAATGAGTGCGTTAAGCAGTAATGCTAGTGGCAAATAATACTGCATGGCGAATAAGTCCTTTTAATCTGATTTGGGGTGGTTCATATATTACCCTCCATCCTTAACGCAGTTATACCACTCTTTTACTTAAGACTAAACTCAGTTTTAAACATGCACAGGTAAGTTTTCATATTCAGAAAATAAAAAGCCGACGAAACAGGAAGCTTTCGTCGGCTTTAGCGTTGGGTTAATTAAGGCCTACTAGTTTATGTTATTTATTACTACAGGCCTTTGGACGCAGAATTAATGCTCCCAATGATAGTGGTGCGCTTTCGCTTCCACATCATCTGCCGTTTGTTGCGGCATAAAGGTGGCATTGTCTTGTTCAAAGAAGAACGGTTTGCGTTTTTTCTTACTGCCCACTTCGTTCATGGTGGCCGACTCGTATACGCGTCCATTTAGTACAGTGTATTCTACGAATTCACTCTTTCTAATGTCACTTAATACGTCGCCATCAATCACCACTAGGTCAGCAAGTTTACCTTTTTCGATACTGCCCAAATCTTTGCCCATACCTAGGTGTTTCGCGCCATCAATAGTACCGCCGCGTAGCGCTTCCCAAGGCGTAAAGCCGCCTTGTTCCATGATCCACAGCTCCCAGTGAGCAGCTAAGCCTTCACGCTGTCCGTGAGCACCAATATGTACACTGACCCCATTATCTCGGAGCTCTTTGGCGTAGCTTGCTACGTTTTGGTGGTTGTACTGATTTTCTGGCGCAGTAGGTCTGCGGATCGCACGGCTATCTAGAATAGTCGACGGCGTATAACGAAGAAGACGCGGGTTCTTCCAGACTTCAGTTTTGTCGTACCAGTACTCTTCACCCATCATGCCGCCGTACGACACAACAAAGGTCGGCGTATAGCCAAACTCAGTGGCTTTCCACAGTTGAGTGACGTCGCTGTAGCCTTTTTCCACAGGAATGCTGTGCTCAAGACCCGTATGGCCATCTACCAACATAGTCAGATTCTGCTGAAGCTTACCGCCTCCTTCAGGCACTACCATCATCTCTTGATTTTTTGCTGCCCACAGCACTTGCTGACGCTGGTCACGACGCGGCTGATTGTAGCTTTTCACTGAAATAGCACCGGCTTCTTTCAAGCGCTCTACGTGGAAATAGGCATCTTCATAATTGTTGATAATCGCTTTGTAACCTAGTCCTTCTGCACCGTATAAAATCGTGCCGGTGGAGTAGATACGTGGCGCAACAATATCGCCTTTACGCTGTAATTCTGCCGCAGCAAAAATTTCTGTCGTGTCGTTTGAAGGATCATGAATGGTTGTTACGCCGAACGACACATTCGAGTACTGACTCCAGTTTTGCTGAGGAATAATCTCATTGCGGCCCTGCGAGCCGTGAGCGTGCGCATCAACAAGCCCTGGGATAATGGTTTTCCCCGTGGTGTCTATTTTCATTGCATCATCAGGAATGGTCACATCACCACGTTTACCCACTGCTTCAATGCGGTTGTCTTTAATCAGCACAACGCCATCTTCGATCACCTCTTGGGTGTTGTCGGCATCGCGCATGGTTACCACTTTACCGCCAACCAAAGCTTTGTAACCAGATGGCTTGTCAGCTTTAGTGGTAAACGACAAATCCATACCTTCAGCTACCGGCTCAGGCAGCGTTTCCCTTGCGCCATCAACAAAGGCAAAGGCTTCATCGAGTGAACGGCTAAATAGCGTAGGGCCGTTAAACCAGCTAAGGGTTCTATTGTCAGGCGACCACGTTAAGTATTCACCTGCACGGCTTGAGAGCTGCGTTACCGGCAGTGAGGTCATGTTCGGGCCTATGGTGATGCGCTTGCCATTTTCGACAAACGGCGCCACGTACGTTTTGAACTGGTAAACAAACGCAACCCATTTCTTATCGTGTGAAAGTTTGTACTCACTTACTTTATCTGCACCGTAAAGGTGAGTTCGCTTGTCGTTACCCTTAAGGTTAACGCTTGAAAGCTGGGTTTCGTAGTAAGCTTCGCCGCCCGCTGATTCGGTGAAATACACTCGGTCGTCGTTACCCGCGAAATGCGCGTTGTAGCCGCCCTCAGAGACTTTTTCTACGGTGTCTTCTTCAAGATCTGCTACGTAAATTCCTGGCTCAACCGAGTATTTGGGGTCTAATAAGTAGCCGCCCGTAAACTTGCGGAAGACGACTTTCTCGCCATCGGCAGAGAACGACGGCTCAATGTAGTGACCTGGCTGCTGGGTAATAACCTTTCCTTTCCCGCCACGAGCAGAAACCACGCGAACGGTGCCTAGGTCTTGGTCATTCCATGTCGTATAAACAATCGACTTTCCGTCGTTAGAGAAGCGCGGATAGTATTCGTCATGGTCGTTTTGTTTCGTTAAACGCTTAATTTTGCCAGATTTAACGTCGCGTACATAAAGTTTACCTAACGCTTGGAAGAGTACGGATTTACCGTTGGGCGACATTTGAGACCAGCGGATCATGCGAACGTTAAATTCATCAGGTGCGACATCTACGTTAAAGCGTAACGCATCGGCAAATTTCACCGTGCCTTCAACGGTCACGTCCATGGTGCTGGTGGTTTTATCTTTCACGTTGATAGTGTGGAACTTACCGCCTGTCCAATATACGATTTCGCTGCTGTCTGGCATCCAGTCGAAGTAGGCAAAGTAACCTTCCGAACCAAAGCCTTCCTGCATATCTCGCTCTAGTTCTAACGTCAGTGGTGTTTCTACACCTGTCTTGATGTCTTTAATGAAAAGCGCGGTTCTATCTTTAACGCGACGCACAAAAGCGATGTATTTACCGTCAGGTGAAGGCGTAGGAACCACAGCGCCGCCCGTACCGCTAATATAGCGGCTCTCTTCGCCGGTTTCGCGGTCGTAGCGAGTGATAGCAAAAATGCCTTCTAACGGGTCGCGGTTATATTCAAAGCGGGCGCCCGGAACCGTATTTTCGGTAAAGTAAATATACTTGCCGTCATGAGAGAATACAGGGTCAGCAATGTTTTGTTGGTCGCGCTTTCCGCTGTTACGAGCTTTAATTTGTAGGCCGTCACCACCTGATTTGTGGTACATCCAAATCTCGCCCGCAGGAATACTACGGCTAGACATGATGCCTTTGGTTACCACTAGGTATTCGCCGTCTGGGCTCCATTTAGGAGAGTGGATAAGATTGCTTTTCTCTTTGGTTACCTGACGAAGATTACTACCGTCAATGTCCATAACCCATACGTTACTTAACCCATCTTTATCCGAGATAAATGCGATCTGTTTACCGTCTGGAGAAATTGAAGGGTGAATATTCCATGCGAAGTCTTGGGTCAGCGGGGTCGCATCGCCACCACTCATGCTCACTTTGTACAAGTCACCCAGCATGTCAAAAACCATAAACTCGCCGTTTGGTGCAACGTCTAAGCTAGACCACGTGGTTTCGTTTGTTTTGATAGTGACTTCGTTTAATGCATAAGGTGGGTTGCTGACTTCCCACGTTTCAAGCTCGGATTCTGTTGTTTCTTCACTGTCGTTTTGGGCGTATAAAGTAGGTGCGACGCCCAAGCCCAGGGCGCTTACTAGCGTGATGGCCAGTAAACTTTTCTTTGTCGTTATCATAATTGTGTTTCCAACCGCTTGTTATTTATTTTCTGTCTACATCAGAGTACATGACTTAACATGAAGATACGTACTCTTGAATTGTAAAACTAAGGTTAATCTTACTGCAAAGTAGGATAGATTCATTTAGCTTATGCGATTGTAAGCACGATTTTAGCGTTTAACTTTCATTGACCAATTTTCGAGAATCGTTACTATTCGCGTTTATTTCGCAATTTGTGAGCGCTGTTTTGAAACTTTGGGTACGACGACTGCACCTTCTATTAGCGCTGGTATGTGGGTTATTTATTATTTGCCTTAGCATCACCGGTGCATTGCTAATTTATGCAAAAGATATCCAAACCTTTGTCCAACCAGAGAAGTGGACCATAGAATCTCACGAATCGCCCTTACCCCTTTCTTACATAGTGAATGCGCTGGAAGACGAGACGGGTCAGAAAGTCGAGCTTTTAATGCCCGAGTCAGACCCTGAGCTCGCTTGGCAAGGGAAGCTCAACAATGGCGAATACGTAAGCGTAAACCCCAACTCTGCCGAAATACTTCATAGATACGATTATTACAGTACGTTTTATGGGTTCACCATGGCTATCCATCGATGGCTGTTGTATCAAGATGGTGACAACGAAAAGCCACTTAGAAATTGGGTGTCTGTTAGTGCCTTAGTTCTACTTCTTGAAGTAATTGTGGGTTTTTACCTTTGGGTAAAGCCAAAAAATAGAATAAAACGCCTTGCGATTAAACGCCGCGCCAAGTTTCGAATTCTCATGTATCAACTTCATACAGTGCTGGGCGTTTATTTGGCTATACCACTAATACTCATCGCTTTTAGTGGCATGGCGTTTAATTGGAAAAGCGCTACGCAGCAGGTGGTGGAAACCGTTACTTTTTCAAAAGTTGAGAAAAGGCCAGTACCTGAACCGTTATCCCCCGATGCTAGTAGTGCTTCAGTGGCTATCGATACATCTTATCAAAACGCCATAGCGGTGTTTCCCAATGCGTCACTATTTCGCATTTACTTCCCAAAAAATTCAGGCGAACACTTAGGTTTCAGAATGCAAAACCCCGGCGAGTCTCACGCCTACAGCTGGGTTTGGACAAACCCTCAAAATGGAGAAATAACGGGTTATTACGATGCATCAAAAGCGAACGTAGCGACGCAGATTTGGAACTTCAAATACAAGTTTCACATTGGTGATTTCGCGGGCCCATTGCTTGAATTTATCTGGTTATTTATCGCATTACTCCCAGCGTTTTTTACGATAACAGGGTTTTACTTTTGGTATAAACGCCATTTTAGATAATGAGAATAATTTTCATTATCTTTACATTGCTCTTCTACACCTTTAGTATAACGCGCCTTTCGTAACTTTATTTTCTTAAAAGAGTTTTCATGTTTAGACCATCGCTCACGCTCATTGCCTTAGCCGTTAGTGCGCCTTCTTTTGCTAATGATGCCCAAAAGGATATGGAACGTATTATCGTTTCTGGAAGCCGTGTTATTGAAAGTATTGATGAAGTACCAGCGTCAATCACCGTTATTTCAAGAAAGCAGATTGAAGATCACCTGAAGGTAAACCCCGAGTTACAGAGCTTGTTAGCGCAGATGGTGCCGGGCTTAGCTCCAGATACAGGTAGTTCGAGCAATACTGGCCAGTCTTTGCGCGGACGAGCTCCGCTTGTGATGATTGACGGTGTGCCTCAGTCCACGCCACTTAGAAATGGCTCGTTAGGTGTGAAAACGATTGACCCTAGCGCGCTTGCTAGAATTGAGGTAATCAAGGGCGCCACGTCTGTTTATGGTAACGGAGCGTCGGGCGGAATTATCAACTACATTACCAAACAAGCAACAGCGCAAGACACGCATGAGGGCCAAGTGAGTTTGTCTTCACGTTTTAGCGCAGTGAAGCTTGAAGAGTCAGCCGGTGCGCGTATTTCAGCTGCGATTAACGGCAAGGTGGAGAATTTCGATTACCTTGTTACCGCCAGTTACGAGGGAAACGGCGTTCAGCGCGATGCAGAAGGCGACATCTTAGGTTTGCAGTACGGCCTGTCAGACGCTGAAACACAGAATTACTTTACCAAATTAGGTTACGATTTCGATCAAGAGAAACGCCTTCAATTTAGCTACAACTACTTTAGCTCTCAACAAAAAACTGATTTGGGAGATGTTCCCGGAGACATCAACGAAGGCGTGAAAACCTACGCTATTCACGTACCTGAAGCGTTGCAAAAACGCGGGAAACCTCAGGGGCCTGATGGAAATGAGAACATCACCCTGAAATACACAGACAGTAATATCTTTGCAAACAGTGAAATGACGCTTGATGTGTACTCGCAAGATATTGAGAACGTATTCTTCTTTTCGCCTAACTTAGCGAATCCGGATGAAGGCTACGACGGCGGCCAGTCTATTATTCGCTCTGAAAAGCGCGGCGCTCGCGCGACGTTTAATACTGCCATTGATTTCGATGGCGTAGAAGCCACGTTTATCTATGGTATCGACGCGCTAAAAGACACTACCTCACAGCCGCTGGTTGATGGGCGCGTGTGGGTTCCTGAAATGGAAATGGACAGCTTAGCTGGCTTTTTACAAACAAAGTGGGTAATTCAAGACGACGTTATTGTAAAGGCAGGTGTGAGAAGGGAAAGTATCGATTTATCGGTTGATGACTACGAAACACTGAAGCTCTGTCGCTCTGAAACTCAATGCTCTGTTCCTCTTCAAGTTAAGGGGGACACTATAGATTATGACGCAACCACTTATAACATTGCAATTAAGTATAACTGGAGCGACAGCTTTAGCCCGTTTTTCAATTACTCGCAAGGTTCAGATATCGCTGACATTGGCCGCCTACTGCGCGCTGCAACGGTAGATGATATTGGTCTTATTCAAACGGAAGCTTCTATCATCGATAACTACGAAGTGGGTTTCACTTCTCTTTTCGACCAGGTACGCCTTGAAGTTGCGGCTTACAGAAGTACATCTGAACTTGGTACGACCAATAGTTTCAACGAAGTGACAGGTGTGTATGAGCCTGTACGCGCACCACAGGAAATTTGGGGTTATGAAGGCTTAGTAGACTATCGAATCTCTGAAACGCTCAACGTGGTAGCCACATATAGTTACGTTGAAGGGAAAAATACCGAAGCTGATGTGTACCTTGGCTCTCGCCAAATTAGTCCACCCAAAGCAACGGCAAACGTAAACTGGAAGCCATCAGACACTTTATCGTTAACAGTTAGCTATCTGTATGTGGGTGATCGTAAACGCTTCTCGCCAAATGCTGACGGCGACTATGTGGGCGATCAAGGACCTATATCGAGCTACAATATTGTTAACCTAAGTGGACAATACCAGTTCGCTGAAAACTGGAATGCGTTTATGGGTGTCGAGAACCTGTTTAACAGCGACTACTATCCTGCGCGCGCTCAGTCGTATACTTACGGTGGCTACAATATTAAAGGATTAGGCACCACAGCAACCCTTGGTGTGACTTACTCTTTCTAACCAATAGCACCTCGTCTAATTGTGGCGAGGTGCCTTCTCTTTATCATCACTTTCAGTGATGCTTGTCTATTACAGCAATAATCGCTAATTTCGTAACAACTCATTAACAATGAATTGTGTAGGAATTACCGTGAGCAACGCTGAACAACAATTGCATTATTCTACTTGTACGCTTTGTGAAGCAATGTGTGGTATTGAGGTAGCGACGAAAGGCCGTCAGATACTGTCAATAAAAGGGGATAAAGAAAACTCATTTAGCCAAGGTCATATCTGCCCGAAAGCGAGTGCGTTAAAAGACTTGTACGACGATCCTGACCGCTTGAAGCGCCCGGTAAAAAGGGTACGAATTGACGGCGAGGCGAGTGCATCGGAAGACTGCACCTGGGAAGACAGCGCATGGGAAGAGATAGGGTGGGATGAAGCCTTTGATTTGGTCGCAAGCAAGTTACACCACATCCAGCAGGCACACGGCAATAATGCGGTAGGTGTGTATTTAGGAAATCCTAATGCGCACAATATGGGCTCAATATTATTCGGACCGTATTTCTATCGTGCCCTCAAGTCGCACAACCGCTATTCCGCTACCTCAGTTGACCAGTTGCCCCATCATATTGTTAGTCGACGACTTTTTGGTCATATCTCCCAAATTCCCATTCCTGACATTGATCACACGCAGCACTTTATGATCATCGGCGGGAATCCGCTGGCCTCTAATGGCAGCATTATGACCGTGCCAAACGTGAAAAAGCGTTTAAAGGGCATTCAAAAACGTGGAGGAAAGGTCGTCGTCATCGACCCTAAACGCAGCGAAACTGCCGATATCAGCTGTGAACATCACTTTATTCGTCCAGGCAGTGACGCGCTGTTACTGCTAGCTATGCTGCATGTATTGTTTGAAAAGCAGTTATACAAGGCGGATGAAATTTTACCTTATGCCGAGGATATAAAAGCGGTCGAAAAATACGTTCGCGACTATTCACCACAAAAGGTGAGCGAGCTTACTGGTATTACAGCTTCACAAATCACTCAGCTTGTTTTGGACTTCTGCTATGCTGAGTCTGCAGTTTGTTATGGAAGGATGGGGGCTAGCGTACAAGCGTTTGGTACGCTCACTCAGTATCTCATCATGCTGTTTAATATGCTCACCGGAAACCTAGATAAGCGGGGTGGCATGATGTTTACTCAGCCAGCCGCTGACGTATTACCTGTATCAGGCAAGGGCAGCATGGGCGGATTTACCTCTCGCGTAAGAGGGCTTCCGGCGTTTGCTGGTGAGTATCCGGTAGCGTGTTTAGCCGAGGAAATCTTAACCCCGGGAGAAGGACAAATTAAGGCCATGGTAATTGGTGCAGGTAATCCTGTGGTCACTACGCCAAATGCAGAACAGCTTGATAAAGCATTTTCTCAACTCGATTTTATGGTTGCGGTGGACTTTTACGTTACCGAAACCTCCCGTCATGCTGATGTGATCCTTCCTCCGGTAACCGCGCTAGAACGCGACCATTACGACATTGTTTTTCACAACTTTGCCGTGCGAAATTTTGCTAAGTACTCCGAAGCGGTGGTAGACATTGACGAAGACCAGCTTAGCGACTGGCAAATATATCTTTCGTTAGCCGAAAGGCTCGATGCGCTAAACGGAAAAAACACCGCACACTATGCTGCGCTTTGGGACAAGCAGCCTAAAGGTGTGGTCGATGATTTGTTGCAAGCAGGTCTTTATGGTCGAGCAGCAAGTAAAAGCGAAAAAGTTGAGGCAAAATTAAGCGAAACTCCAACCGCTATTCCGGAAGGCGGATTGTCGATTGATACGCTTAAAGCACACCCACACGGTATCGACTTGGGGCCGCTACAGCCGTCTTTGCCTCATGCCTTGTTTCATGAAGATAAGAAGATTCACTTAGATTTTGATTACTTCATGGCTGATTTAGACAGGGTTAACGCGCATTTCTTTGGAAAAGCGAACCGTGTTGCGCCGCAAAATCAGTTCGTTGTTTTGATAGGGCGCCGACATATTAAAACCAATAATTCGTGGCTGCATAACAGCCCTCGTATGGTGAAAGGCAACAACCGATGTACGCTGCAGCTTCACCCTGATGACGGGTCAAAATACGGCATTACAGATGGCGATGAGGTAAGTGTGAAATCGCGGGTTGGCCGGCTAACCATAGAGGCTGAAATCACAGATGCAATTATGCCCGGCGTGGTATCTATTCCCCATGGATGGGGGCACAACAAAAAAGGCATAAAGTTGTCTGTGGCAAGTCAGCACCCTGGGGTAAACACCAATATTCTTACTGACGATTTACAGGTAGACGAATTATCGGGAAATGCGGTGCTAAATGGCGTGCCCGTGGAGCTAGAAAAAGTAAGTTAAACACATAAAAAAGCCGACATTAACTAATAAGCTAATGCCGGCTTTTGTGAGAAAGCGCTCAATTGAGCGCGTCTCTCTAGGTCATCGTAACAAACTCTTCTGCACTGGTAGGGTGAATAGCTACACACGCATCAAAGTCAGCTTTAGTCGCGCCCATTTTTATGGCAACGGCGAAGCCTTGCAGAATTTCATCCATGCCGTGCCCAATACCGTGAAGGCCTACCACTTTTTCGTCTTTACCCGCACATACCAGCTTCATCTTTGTCATTTGGCGGTGGCGGGTTACCGCGGTGTACATAGACGCAAAACTAGAGGTGTACACTTTAACGTTATCTTCACCGTATTCTTCAATGGCTTCTGGCTCGGTTAAGCCAATAGTGCCAATGGGTGGATGACTAAACACAACGGTTGGAATAAGCGAGTAATCCATATGGGCGTCTTTTTGGCCGTTGAATAAGCGTTCGCTTAGCAAGCGACCCGCTTTAACTGCCACCGGAGTAAGCTCTGCTTCACCGGTAATATCACCAACCGCGTAGACATTCTTTGCCGTGGTGTTTTGATATTTATCTACTTTAACCGTGCCGTTGTCGTTCAGTTCAACGTCGGTATTTTCAATATCAATTTTGTCGGTAGAGGGTTTACGGCCAATAGCCCAAATCAGGCAGTCAGCTTTTAACACTTCACCATTGGTTAAGTGTACTGATAGCTCGCCATCGTCAGCTTTTTCCACTTTCTCTACGCTTGCATGGTCGTGCAATTTGCAGCCTTCAGCGTGGATCATGTCAACCAAAGTTTCGTGAATAAGCGGGTCGAAGTTTCTAAGCGGCGCGTGTTTGCGAACTACCAGGTGCGATTCTGTGCCAAGGGCGTGAAGAACGCCTGCCAGTTCAACCCCAATGTAGCCTGCGCCAACCACGACAGCGCGCTTCGGCTGCTCTTTTAAGGCAAAGAAACCATCAGAATCAATACCGTACTCAGCACCTTCAATATCTGGGATGATTGGGCGGCCGCCTACAGCAATCGTAATATGATCAGCCGTGTACTTTTCGCCGTTGACTTCTACCGTGTTGTTATCAATAAACTTCGCAAAACCGCGAATTAAGGTAACGTCGTTTGCAGTAAGCACGCGGTCGTACGAGGCATGAATACGCTCAATATAGGCCTGGCGGCTGGCAATCAGGCTGTCCCAGCTAAAGTGATTTACCGACAAATCGAACCCGTATTCAGGTGCGTAGCGGTGCACAGCTTCAGCAATTTGGGCTCCGTACCACATGGCTTTTTTAGGCACGCAGCCAACGTTCACGCACGTACCGCCAATATCTTTCGCTTCAATGATAGCGGCCTTCTTTCCGTGTTTAGCTGCACGGTTTGCGGATGCGATACCACCGCTGCCACCGCCAATACAAATATAATCAAAATGTGTCATTAAAAAAGCCTTTTTTGTCGGTTAGGCGAACGCAAGCGATAAGCACAAATGCCTTCGACAGGTTCGCACAGCAAATCATTCTCTATCGGTCTCGTCATAAAGAGTAATCAAAAGACCGAGATTTGCTTAAGGGAATTTCATTTAGTTTATCAATGGGGACAGTGCAGCCTAATTAAAAGGCTAAGGTAAAGCGAGGCATATTCATGCATCGCCCGTCCTGTTTTCAGTACGATACCTTTAAAGCTTATTCACTTATAGTAGCAGAAAGCTCTTCTGGTTCTATTTGAATACTAAACGCTTTTCCACGCTCTTCTTCAAAGTGTACGAGTTTTTGAATGGTGGCATCACTAAACACATGTCCCTCGGGAAGGATAAGGATGTGACTATCGTTATACAAATTTTGGGCGAGGACCATGCCTGCTTTGAGCTGCGAGGCTTTCAATGATGTAGAAAGCAGTTTAGATGTCGTTACATCTTCTGCTTCGAGCAACAGGTCCAAGAATTCACCGTCATAGCGGGTGTTTCTGTGCTTTTTCATTTCTAGTTTGGCATCGCGAGGGCTCATTTCGATGCCGCTCATTCTGCCAGTTACTAAGCGCCAGTAATCTCGGGCAATGGCCAAGATGCGCGCGCCAGCAGGAATTTCTTTTGCAACTTTGTTATACAAGCCTGAGCCATTATAGTGCTCGAACTGAAATTCAATAATGTCAGAAACTTGATGTAGTTCATGAGCCGGAGCAAGTATTAACGCAGCCTGCTTGGTTTGCGATAGATAGTTTTGCTGCTGTTGATATTTAAGCTTTGAAAATGGCGCCTTAAAATCTTCGCTTTCAAGCCCTAGTAACCCAAGCTCGCAGATAAGGCCAGCATAACGCACCTGTTTGATTTCTTCTTTCTCTAACCGAGCAATACGCGCCAGCTTTGATGCCAACTCGCTAACCTCAATGGCAAACTTACCATTAATGTCAGGGTTAATGCTTATCACGTTGAACAGCACCTGCTCCATTGCAAGGTTGTGTTTTTCGATTTTATTTAGCGCCGCTTTTATTTGGCGCGTGCGCTTTTGAACCACTTGTTCTAGTGAGGCATTTACGTCGCGTAGCTTTTTATTTTGCAGTCGTGTTAGTTTTTGTAGACGAAGGTTTTCCGCCTTTAACTTAACGCGCTCTAAGCCTTCTTCTACAACAGCGATAAGCTCTTGGTTGTCCCATGGCTTTTGCAGGTAACGGTGTATCTTGCCTTGGTTTACAGCTTTAATTGTTGACTCAATGTCGGCATAGCCGGTGAGCACAACTCTAAATGTCTCGGGATAATTGATAGCGACCTGCTCGAGTAATTCCGCACCTGACATCTGCGGCATTTTCATGTCAGAAATAACTACGTGAACATCGTGTTTACTCATTAAATCTAACGCTTTGGCACCACTATCAGCAAGCAGTAAGGTGATGTCCATAGTGAACAGCGCACGCTTAATAGCGCGAAGGATATTCGGCTCGTCGTCGACAAATAGAACCGTGTAGGTCGTGGCTTGTTCTGTAGTAGGCTCTGTCATAAATTATTATCCTTATAAGCGACGTTACAACTATTACACGCAATGCTGCTTGATAACACTATTAGTTGATTCATCCTTCGCTCTCTAATGTTTTGTCTGATTGTGAAACAAGGGGGAGCGCTAACGTAAATATGCTTCCTTCTCCCTCTTTACTGGTGGCTGAGAGCGTGCCGCCATGCTCCTGAGCAATGCCAAACGAAATTGAAAGACCTAAGCCAGTGCCTTGCCCTTCAGGTTTAGTTGTAAAAAATGGATTGAAGAGTTTGTCTAAATGACTTGATGGAATACCGCAGCCAGTGTCTTCTACACGAAGCTCGACAAACTTGCCCGCAGTACATGTGGTAATAGTTATCTTACCGTTCTTACCCGTGCTCTCTATCGCTTGACCCGCGTTAATGAGTAAGTTGGTAACAACTTGAGAAACCTTGCCTACATTCATGGCAACGTCAGGGACTTTGCCTAAATGCGTTTCAACAGTGCAAATATACTTTAATTGGTTGTTCACCATGGCAAGGGTAGTGCGTACACAATCATTAATGTTGTGCTGCTGCATGTGGTCACTGTCTACACGAGAGAATAGCTTTAACCCTTTTACAATTTCAGCAACCCGACTTAAACCGTCTCTCGAATCGCTGAGAAGGTCGGTGATATCTTCATTGATAAACGCCATATCCTGATTAGCTAACATTTTTTCTAGTTCTGACAAGGCAGAAGCACGCTTACCCTCGTCTTGCTCATTAAGGACCGCGTTAATTTGTGAAAATATCATTTGGTAGGTAGCAACGTACTCGCTTAAGGTGGATATGTTGCTGCTGACAAAACCGACAGGATTGTTAATTTCATGGGCGACACCCGCTGCTAGCTGGCCAACTGACGCCATCTTCTCAGCTTGAAGTAGTTGTACCTGGGTCTCTTTTAGATCTTTATTGGCCTCTTGGAGTTGATAGTTTTTCTGATGCAGCAATGCGGTTCTATCCTGAACCTTTTCTTCAAGTAGCGTGTTAAGCTCTTTAAGCTCATCTTGCGCGTATTGACGCTGCGCATGTTCTTCTTTCAAACGCTCAACCAGTTGATTAAATGCCTCTGCCAGTTCGCTTAACTCATCAGTGCCGCGCACGGGAACAAAAACATCTTGATAGCTGTTGTTTTTCACTGCATCACCTAAACGTTTAGCGCCTTCGTGTAATTGATGAAGTTGCGACATCAGGTAAGAGCCAAGTAAGTAAGAGCACAATCCGACCAAAATAAATTCTAGAAAAGCCAGTGTAACTGTCCAGTTTCTCACCCTCGATACTGATTCAGTTACTGAAGCAATGTTAAGCCCAATCTCTACATAGCCGTACAAAGTCCTGTTCACCATGATGGGGGCTCGGGTGTCGTAAATACCATCATCAGCGTCTGAAACACTTGTGTCGGCAGTAAAAGGGCGGTTTAGTGCGTTGGTGTTACCCTTTTCTACGAAAACTCTGCCTAATTTGTCTTTAACTTTGACGTAAGCAATATTGGGGTTGGTAAGGATTTCTGACACGTCGGCATCAAGAGCTGCAAGGTCGTAGCTTAAAAAGGCATTTTTTGTCGTCGAAACAAAAAGGGCAACCGTGGTGTCGGCTGACTTCTTTATGTTACTGTCGACAAGGTCATTAAGTAGCTGAAACACCGTCACAATGAGCACTAGCAGCAAAAGCGCTGCTATTGATGCGATGCCTGTTATTGTTTTTATACGCAACGACAGTTTCATACGAGTCTACTCATAAATGCGGCCTCGATAGGGATGCTATTCCCAATGCTCTCACGTCGTCCCAATCACTGTCGTTTGACGCTATAAAGCCGTTAAACCCAATACCTTTTAAAATCCAAGACTTACTTGTGTCATTCGACAAAGCAAGTAATGCATTAAGAATAGCTTGTCTGTCAGCGAGCGCCATATTTGGATGGGTTGCGATAGCATGAGGCGTATAACCCTTGCTCTTCCATAGGATGCGTAATTCTTGTTTAACGTCATCAGGTGAACTGTTGAGCGTACGGACAATGCCACCCCCAGCATTGAAAAATCCCCGTTGTACTGCGAGGTATACAGAGTCATGAGAATTGACGTAGCGTGGTACAAAAGCAATTTTTTTCATCCGTAAGTGAGCGCTTGTGATAATTGTGGCAGCAAACGCAGCAGGCGCTGGGAAGGCTACTTCAGTACCGCTTAAGTCATCAAGAGAGCGTATGGGGCTGTCTTTATGTACAACAAGTAAGCCGCGAATTTCTTTATCGCGCTGGCGCGCAAGCGCGCGGTAGTCTGCAGATTCATTAAAAACCACAAAGTGGTAGGGGTTCATATAGGCAATATCATATTTGCCGTCGGCGAGATTCGCCTCAAAAGTAGGAATGTCTTTTGCGGTTTTAAAATCAATCTCAAAACCGGTGTAATTGCTCACATAGTCGATTAAGGGTTGCCATGTTTCAGCCATTTTCTTGGCAGACTGTTGAGGTACAACAGCAAAAGTAAGGGGGTTAGCATTTGTCGGTAATGCGAAAACACCTACAAGCAAACTTAAAAGAGCGAATCGCGATAACCAAGCCATAATGTCACTCCCTTTAAATCGATTTACATCGACATAAACTGCTCAAGGACCATTGTTAAGTCATGGTTTGAGAACGGCTTTTGTAAGGTGGCATCAGCCCCTATCTCAAGCGCGCGCTCCAGGCTAATTTCATCGAGTGCCGATATGACCACAATTTTGAGATCTTTATATTTACTTTGATCTCGCGTGAATTCGATAACGCTGTAACCGTCCATGCCTGGCATACTTAAATCAAGGGTCATGACTTTGGGCTCGTATTGGCTCAGCATAATCCCCGCTTGGAAGCCGCCTGTAGCGATATACGACTCATAACCCGCCCGTCTGGCCACGCGCTGAATAGACTTGGCAACTGGCATTTCATCGTCAACAATTAATATTGAGGGCGTGGCAATGCCTTTCAATGAATCGGGAATTGGCATGTCGTGTCGTTCAAGAAAGGCGACAAAATCTTCTACTAATACTCTGTTGTTTCCACGCCCAGGAAGTTTGAAGCCTTTCAGCTTACCGCTTTCGATCCATCGAATTACGGTGCGCAGATTTACATCGCAATACGAGGCTATTTCGCCTGAGGTCAACGTTTTCATATCTATGCCTTGTAGATTTATTAATCGAAATTATAGACGCTGAACAGCGAAGGGACAAAGTAGACAAAAGGATGAAATGTGACATTTGTGACAGCGCTTGGCGGAGCTGACTGTGTTGTTCAGGTTTTATGAGGGGCATTAAGAAAAACGGTGCAGCGGCATTCATTGAATTCGTAAATATAGGCAACAATCATGATCCATGCACGTTGACGGCAAGTAAGTTCAAAATAGGTCAACAGTGGCTAAAACAATAGCTTGCTTTTAATCAGCGAAGCCCCATCATTATTCTATCAAAGTGTTAAGAGTGAAAAAGATTATGACAACCCCTGCAATTGAAATGGTAGATGGTCTACCAATTTTTTCTGCTATTGAACCTGCCTCTATCAAGCCTGCAATTGAAAAAGCCATTGCGGCGTGCAAAAGCGAAATAGATGAGGTCGTGGCGTCGAAAGATTACTCTTACCAGAATTTAGTGCTGCGCCTTGAAGAGGCCGATGATCGTTTAAGTAAAATATTTTCACCCGTTTCTCATATGAATAGCGTGGTGAGCAGCGATGAATTGCGTGAAGCCCACGATGCGTGTTTACCATTATTATCTGAATACGGAACTTGGGTAGGCCAGCACGAAGGCCTTTACAATGCTTACGCTTCCCTCAAAGCGTCTGACGAATTTGCGACTCTAAGCGAAGAGCAGCAGAAAGTGATTGAAAACGCCGTTCGCGATTTCACATTGTCAGGTGTAGCGCTTCCCGCAGAGCAAAAGAAGCGTTTTGCAGAGATTCAGGCAAAGCTTAGCGAGCTATCATCAACCTTTTCCAATAATGTGATGGACGCCACTATGGGCTGGACTAAACACATTACCGATGAAGCTGAACTTGCCGGTATGCCAGAGTCAGCCCTTGAAGCAGCGGCGCAAGCTGCGCACCAAAAAGACTTACAAGGCTGGTTGTTTACGTTAGACATTCCGTCTTATTTGCCAGTCATGCTTTACGCCGATAATCGCGAACTTCGCGAAGAAATGTATCGCGCCTATGCAACAAAAGCGTCTGATCAAGGCCCTAATGCGGGTAAGTGGGATAACACCGATATAATCAAAGAAACCTTAACGCTGCGTACTGAACTGGCTGAATTGTTAGGTTTTTCAAGTTATGCAGAGCGTTCACTAGCGACTAAAATGGCAGACTCTACCGATCAGGTCATCGGTTTCTTACGTGATTTGGCGGCTAAGTCTAAGCCTCAGGCAGAGAAAGAGCTTGAAGAAGTACGAGCGTACGCGAAAGACAAGCATGGTGTCAGCGAGCTAGCGGCATGGGATTTACCGTATTACAGCGAGAAACTGAAACAGGAAAAGTACACGATTTCTGATGAAATGCTTCGGCCTTATTTCCCTGAAGATAAAGTGCTGTCTGGTTTATTCGAAGTTGTACATCGCCTGTACGGCTTAAAAATTATTGAGCAGCCTGGCATTGATACGTGGCATAAAGATGTACGTTACTTCACCATTACTGACGATGCTGATGTGATGCGCGGCAGCTTTTACCTAGACTTGTATGCACGCGCGAAAAAACGTGGCGGCGCTTGGATGGATGAATGTCGAGTTCGTCGTGAAAAAATGGATGGCGAATTACAGCTGCCCGTGGCGTACCTTACCTGTAACTTCAACGCACCTGTAGGTGATAAGCCAGCGTTATTTACCCACGATGAAGTGGTAACCATGTTCCATGAGTTTGGTCATGGGATCCATCACATGCTTACTAAAATGCGCGTAGCGGGTGTATCCGGTATTAACGGTGTGCCATGGGATGCGGTTGAACTGCCAAGTCAGTTTTTAGAAAACTGGTGCTGGGAAGAAGACGCACTTAACTTTATCTCTGGTCACTATGAAACTGGCGAACCGCTTCCTGCTGATTTACTGGAGCGTATGCTTGCTGCACGGGATTACCAGTCAGCGATGCAGATGGTACGCCAGCTTGAATTCAGTCTTTTCGACTTCTTACTGCATAGCGAAAAAGGCAGTGAGGTAGACGTACAGGGCACATTGGATAAAGTGCGTGAAGAGGTGGCCGTGGTCATTCCTCCATCGTTTAACCGTTTCCAAAACGGCTTTGGTCACATATTTGCTGGTGGATACGCAGCGGGCTATTACAGCTATAAGTGGGCAGAGGTGCTTTCTGCCGACGCGTACAGCAAGTTTGAAGAGGATGGCATTTTTAACCGCGATACGGGCAAAGCGTTCTTAGAAAACATTTTAGAAATGGGCGGCAGTAAGCCTCCTATGGACTTGTTTGTTGCTTTTAGAGGGCGCGAGCCGCAAGTTGACGCTTTGCTTCGTCACAGCGGTATTAAAGGCTAAGCACACATGAAAGAGTCTAAGTTAGAGTCTTTTCAATCTATCTACCGCCGAGCGTGCGAGCGCAAAGGCGGTGAAAGGGTGCTTGAAGCCATGCTCCAAGCACCACTTTCTAAAGCGCAAATTGAAACAATTCCTGACGACCGTTTTTTAGCGGCGATGACCAAAAAAGTGTTCCAGTCGGGCTTCGTGTGGCGAGTTATCGAGCAAAAATGGCCCGACTTTGAAACCGTATTTTTCGGGTTCGACATTGATAAAGTGTTGTTGATGCCCGATGAAATGCTAGAGCAAAAAGCGTCAGATAAGCGCATTGTTCGCAACTATAAAAAAGTGATGACAGTGCGTGACAATGCCATGATGATCAAAGACGTAGCCCTGGAGCACGGCAGCTTTGGTAAGTTCGTAGCAGGCTTTGAAAAAGACAATATCACTGAGCTTTGGGCGTTTTTGAAAAAACGCGGTGCGCGATTAGGTGGCAACACCGGCCCCTACATGCTTCGTGCGCTAGGTATAGACACGTTTTTATTCTCTCGTGACGTGGAAGATTACTTGCGAAAGAATGAAATTATCGACGGTGGCTTAACCTCGAAAAAGTCGCTGTCGGCGGCCAATGCGGCATTTGCGCAATGGCATGAGGAAAGCGGCCGTTCTTTGCAAGAGATCAGTGCCATTGTTGCCTATAGTTGGGGCACAAACAATCAGGTAGCGTAGAGCAAGCTGCTCTAGTCTTCTAAACAAGCGAGCTTGTGCCTTGCAGGCTCCGCTTTTGTAAAGGTCAAAGGCTTGATTTACATCAGGAGACAGTCAGGCATAAAGCTTTTGCTTGAGCACACAATCCTATACACTTCGGCATTAATAAAAATATTCAAATTACAGGACTGTCATGAGCGACAATCAAACTCCCGCTACGCAAGCAGACTCTGCAATCGACAATGCTACTGAGCATACAACGCACTTTGGTTTCAAACAGGTGGATAAAGGGCAAAAAGCCTCTTTAGTTGCTAATGTTTTTGACTCTGTTGCAGCAAAGTACGACGTAATGAACGATCTTATGTCGATGGGAGTGCATCGTTTATGGAAGCGTTTCACAATAGACTGCAGCGGTGTTCGCGCGGGAAATAAAGTATTGGATATTGCCGGTGGTACTGGCGACCTAACCGCTAAGTTCTCTCGCTTGGTAGGTCCTGCAGGGCGCGTAACCCTTGCTGATATCAACTTGTCTATGCTGAAAGTAGGCCGTGATAAGCTTCGCGATCGCGGCTTGGTAAGCAACATCGATTATGTGCAAGCTGACGCGGAAGCACTGCCTTTCCCCGACAACCATTTTGATGTGGTGACCATGGCATTCGGCCTTCGCAACGTAACGGAAAAGCAAAACGCGCTTAATTCTATTTTTCGCGTGTTAAAACCAGGCGGCCGTTTACTGGTATTAGAATTTTCTAAGCCTACGTCAGAGCAGCTCAGCAAACTTTACGATATGTACTCGTTTCACATTTTGCCAAAAATGGGTCAGCTAGTGGCGAACGATGCAGAAAGCTACCAATACCTTGCGGAAAGTATACGTATGCACCCAGATCAAGAAACCTTGAAGGGGATGTTCGAGCAGGCTGGCTTTGAGCAATGTGATTACCAAAACCTGACTGGCGGTATTGTAGCGCTACATAGAGGTTATAAGTTTTAATGCCTACTTCTGCGCTGGTTACCGCAACGGCTGAATTGGTTTTAAACAAGTTGCTGTCTTTAGACGAAGACAGCGAAGTAAGGCTAAAAGCGCTTGCTGGCGCCAGGCTTACCGCGTTCATTTCGCCGCTTCCTCATGGTATTACGCTGTCGTTTTCTGACCGTATTGACGTACTCAGCGAACAAGGCTCGTTTGAAGACGCCGTCGCGTCCCTTGGGCCGAAAGACTGTTGTATTAAAACGTCGCTACAAACCTTGCCAGAGTTAAAAGAAACCAGCCAGTTGACTCGTCTTATTCAGCAAAAGGCCCTCTTTTTGGAAGGAGAGCTCAATGTTGCTCAGCAGGTCAGTGCCTTGTTTCAGCAGCTCGATATCGACATTGAAGAGTTGCTGGCACAAAAGACCAACGATGTTATTGCCCATCAGACCGTGAAAACGGTGAAAACCGTGCATGAGAAGTCGATGTCAGCGCTAGCGTCCATGGCGAAGGTATTCGGCAACGCCGTAGTAGAAGAAAAGCAGCTTGCTGCACACAAGCTGGCGGTTATGCACTTTAGTGACGAAGTTAATGCGCTTCGCGATCGAGCAGAAAGTGCCGATGCGAGACTGCGCCGCCTAGAAGAAAAATTTAAGTAAGATTGAGAGAAACAGGCTCATAAATGCGTATTGTTAGGTTATACCGAATTAACAAGGTATTGTTGGAACACGGCTTAGACGAACTTATTCCAGCAAAGTGGTTACCCTGGTACGCGCGGGCTATGCGTCATACCATTTTTTGGGTGCGAAACAAGCACAAGGGCAAGTCAGCCGGCGAGCGTATTACCCTTGCACTACAAAATCTTGGGCCTGTTTTTATTAAATTCGGCCAGATGCTCTCTACCCGCCGAGACTTGCTTCCCCCTGCCATTGCTAACGAACTTGCCCGTTTACAAGACAAAGTTCCGCCGTTTTCATCTGACGCTGCACAAGACATTATCAAGCAAGCGTTGGGACTTTCTGACTTAAGCGAATTATTCAGTGAATTTGAAAAGGCGCCGCTGGCGTCTGCCTCTATCGCCCAAGTTCACGCGGCAAAGTTAAAGCTTAACAATGAAGACGTTGTGGTAAAGGTGTTGCGCCCAGATATTCGCGATACCATCGTGGCGGACATGGAGCTATTGTTTAGCTTGGCTAACGTGCTTCAACGCTGGCTTCCTGATGGCAAACGACTGCGTCCTGTCGAAGTGGTTGTGGAATACCGCAAGACCATTGTTGATGAGCTGGATTTACTGCGTGAATCTGCAAACGGTATTCAGTTAGGGCGTAATTTTGAAGGTTCAGACGCGCTTTATGTACCTAAAATTTACAGTGACTATTGCCGCAGTAATGTGTTGGTTATGGAGCGTATTTACGGTCTGCCAATCTCAAATATAGACGCATTACTTACCCAAAATACCAATATGAAAAAATTGGCCGAGCGCGGTGTGGAAGTATTCTTCACTCAGGTATTTCGCGACAGTTTTTTCCATGCAGACATGCACCCTGGCAATATATTTGTATCTACCGAACACCCTGAAAACCCCAAATATATCGCCATCGATTTTGGCATTGTGGGTACGCTCAACCGTGAAGACAAGCGCTATTTGGCTGAGAACTTTATTGCCTTCTTCAACCGCGACTATCGCAAAGTCGCGCAGCTTCACGCCGACTCAGGTTGGGTACCGCAGGATACCAATATCGATGAATTCGAGATGGCCATCCGCACGGTATGTGAACCTATATTCCAAAAGCCACTAGCTGAAATATCCTTTGGTAACGTGCTGCTGCAGCTATTTAATACGGCACGACGATTCAATATGGTCGTGCAGCCACAGCTTGTGCTACTGCAAAAAACATTGCTGTATATCGAAGGCTTAGGCCGTCAGTTGTATCCTCAGCTCGACCTTTGGAAAACCGCTAAGCCGTTTCTTGAAAACTGGATGAAAGAGCAGATTGGCTTTACCGCCATGATGGGGAAGGTGAAAGACAACTTACCTTTCTGGTCTGAAAAACTACCTGAAATGCCAGATCTGCTGTACGACAGTTTGCAGCAAATGAAGCGCTTGCCATTGCAACAACAAAGGGCCCATTTGGCACTGCTCCAAGAGCAAAAGAAAACAACTCAGACCACTCATTTAAGCGTAGTGGGCGCCACCTTTGTGTTAATGACAGCAATACTGCCAATGTACGATTTATCTTGGTATTTCCCTGCAAGTACAGGCGTAATTGGCGCAATTTGCTGGTATTTAGCCTGGCGGAAAGGGCATTAATTTTTGTTACGCTGCGGTGAAATATTTATGAAATCCGTAGTTTATCAATTAATTTGTATATTAATCGTCCCGAAGAGTGTTATAGTGGCTTTGGCTTTTAGCCAAAGTCTTTAAAGAGACGCGATTTTGTATTATTTGCTATATGTTAAACCACTCGAGTTACCCGGTAATTTGTTGTAAGTTGTTTGTCCATTCGTAAGTAAGACCCAATACTCCGCCAATTTAAAGACTCTAAAGAACTTAGTTACACGCGCTTATGCGCAATTTAATACGATATTTGAGGTCTATACGACATGTCTAAAGTTACAGGCACAGTTAAGTGGTTCAACGCTGATAAAGGTTACGGTTTTCTAACTCAAGATAACGGCGGTAAGGACGTATTCGTTCATTTCCGTGCGATCATCTCTGACGGTTACAAAACGCTTCCAGAAGGTCAGCGAGTAGAATTTGAAGTTGAAGAAGGTCAAAAAGGTCTTCAAGCTGCTAACGTGCAAGCTATCTAAGAATTCAAAAACGGCGGTCATTTGACCGCCGTTTTTCTTTCTATTGTCTGCATTTCCACACTCACGCTAAACGCGCGACGAAGCTTTTAGTCCATACCGCTTTTGGTATATATCATTTTTAACGAATAACGCTTTCATCAATAGCTAGTCTACTACGTCGCTATCGTCATCCTCTCTCGGCTACACCACATAAGCACTCGTTCACCCCAATAAATTTGAAGCTCGCAGCATATTCCTAATATCAGTACGCCACGGTATTGCGTAGTCATAGCGTTTAATGCTTTACTCATTACAACGCCCATTTGGGTAATACTAGTCCGCACAGTTAATTACCCACTCAGCGAGACTCAAAGTGTTCGTAATCGCGGCGATAATACGTCTACAGGGAGTGCTAAATGCGCATGACATCAACTATTCGATCTTCATTGGCCACCGCGCTACTTATTCTAAGTTCAAACCTTGCTTATGCTGCTCAGGCAAATGGACAAGTCGATGAGCAGGGTGTTTTAGCAATGGTGCTTAATACTGAAATCCGTATGGCAGACGTCGTGCCTAGTGAAGAAGAACGTAAAAACTTGAAGCAGCAAGCGAAAGACAATTACGCAGGTATGCTTAATTATGTGGTCCGTGTAAATGCGTCTAACAGAATTTATGAGCTTGTTTTAGAGGACTATGCAAAACAAAAAGGCATAACGGTTAATCAAACACTGGTAAGCAAGTTTATCGAGAAATTTGAAGGTCAGGTTTCAAGTGAAACGGCAACGAAACCCATTAAAGAGATAGCGGCCAAGCAGGTTATACAGTTTCAAACAGAAAAAGCGATGTATGAAGAGTTTGGAGGGCGTGTTATCTTTCGCCAGTCTAACCCGCAAATGCCGATTGACGCTTACAATACACTGCTATCTCGCTATCGCGATGCAGGCAAACTTAGCATAATAGATGAAGACTTGCGTGATGCATTTTGGGATGTTTTTACGCCTCCCTTTCAATACGAAATAGCACCGACAAATGTGGACTTTACTCAGCCTTGGTGGCTTTAAATGGTGGCTTCCTTTATTGGCATTAAAAAGAGGCTTCAAACAACACCCTTAAAAGTAAAGCGCCTGACGTAATTCGCTGCAAAACTAAGAACATGGAAATAAAGGGCAACATCTCACTATGCGTAGTGAAAAAATAAGCGGTATAGACACAATAGATAAAGCCATTTTGGCCATGCTACAGAATAACGCTGACACGCCTGTCGCAGAAATCGCTGAGCAAGTTGGGCTTACGGTAACGCCCTGCTGGCGGCGTATTCAAAAGCTAGAAGAGAAGGGCATAATCTCTAGGCGAGTAGCGCTGTTGCAAGCAAAACACCTGGGGCTGGCCATGACCGTTTTCGTGCAAGTAAAAGCGGGCAGACATGATGGAAAGTGGCTGGCAAGTTTCGCCAAGCACGCCGCGTCGTTTGATGAAGTTGTTGAATGTTATCGTATGTCTGGCGAATACGATTACCTACTAAAAGTCCTTGTTACCGATATGGATTGCTTTGATCATTTTTATAAGCGATTGGTTAACGGTATAGAATTTTCCGACGTCACTTCAAGCTTTGCAATGGAGCAGATTAAGTACACAACCTCGGTACCGCTTAACCATATTTAACTATTTTAAAAAGAATCTAACTTTATTTGTCTTTTTCTAGCAATAAATTCTCCAGTTTGTGTTATTAAAAAGGAGATGAAAATCAATCAAATCATGCAATAAAAATTTGAAATAAAAAGTCTGACAGAGTGGTCTATATTTATTCAACAGTGGAATATCTTTATTTATATTTCACAAAGTCTAAAAAAAGGGCGCTAGAAAATGCGGCAAGAGTATGACGTGCCCCTCAAAAATAAGGGGAAGTCATGTTTAAAACTATCAAGCAAAGGATTCTATTAGGCTACCTACTCGTTGTCGTAGTTGCAGTGATAGCTGCGGTCGTACTGACAAAAAATAACGCCAATGTAGAAAGCTTAGTTGAAGCTTACATCTCTGAAACCCTCCCTTCATTAAGTGCTATTGATGACATACAAGCCCAGAGCAAAGAGTTGGTGCTCATGGCTTACTCGTTGTATGGGACTACGATAAATAGTAGTGAATATACGACACAAAAAGAGCAGTTAATTGACGCGACGGTCGTTAGGTTTTCCCAATTCAGTCATTCGGGAAGCAATGCCGCTAAAGATAAATTCGATGAATTAGTTGTGTTAACTGAAGCGTTACAGCGCACCATGTCTGCAGCATCAGTCGATTGGGATACAGCGCGAGTCAATCTTCAAGATATCACCGAGGCTGCATCTGAGCTAAATGGTCTATTAGCTTCTTTGCGTTCAAATGTTGAGCGCGCAGCAAACTCTCGTACCATGTCTATCTTTGATGAACTGAACGTTAGCCAGCTCACAGTTTTTATTTTGATCATCTTACTGCTCGTTGTATCTGCTATGGGCTATGTACTTGCTAAAGCAAATATCGCCAACCCCATCGAAGATATGGCTAATAAACTTAACGAAATTTCGAAAACACGTAATCTAAATTCAAGCCTTCCAAATCAAAATCTAAAAGAACTCAATGCTATTACGCAAAGCGTTCAAGGCTTACTAAGCGTATTTCATAAAGGTATGACTGACCTTCAACAAGCAGTGAATGACCTGAACCACTCATCACAAACGCTCAACAGTGCTACGTCACACTCTTCAACGGCCATTTTAAGCTTTCAAGGAGACATCAAGCAGTTAGTGTCTGTCATGGATAGCCTGTCTCATGAAATGGAACAAAGCCTTACTCTATCTATAAAAGCTGCGGAACAAGCGAAAGGTAGTGCCCACCAGATAGCGCAAGGTAAGGTGGATGTGGAAACCACAGCGCGCGCCATCTCTGATTTAACCCTGAACATTGATAGAACTGCTACTACGTTAGATAAGCTGCAAAGCGATGGAAAAAACGTATCGAGTGTGGTGAAAACCATTGCTGAGATTGCTGATCAAACTAACCTTTTGGCACTTAATGCTGCAATAGAAGCGGCAAGAGCAGGAGAGTCGGGTAGAGGTTTCGCGGTGGTGGCGGATGAAGTGCGTACGCTAGCATCAAGAACTCATCAATCGACAGTTGAAATTAATGCCATGTTAGAAAAATAGTGCAGTCAATTCGTGATTCTGTTCAAACTATGACTTTGAATAAAGACAAGGCACACAACGCATTGGGGCTTGCCAATGAGCTGGTGATTACGTTGGAAGACGGACGCAAAAGTATTTTATCTTTAGTTGAGGTGAGCAATGAGGCTTCGGCTCTTGTACAACACGCTAAAGATCAGGTGCAAGTTGCACGCGAAGGGGCACTAGATTTTCAAATGCTGGGCGATCAAGTAAAAGCCGCGAATAACAATGTGAATAGTGAAGCGAAAAGCTTATTCAGTCTGGCTGAGAACCTTCAGGAAAACGTTAATAGATTTAAATTGAGCTAAAAAAATGGGGCCGGTTTGACGGGCCCCATATAAATTAATGATTTTGGTCTTCAACGTGCTGGTCGGCGAATATCTTGGATTTCTTTTTGATTTTACATCCTAAGATACGCTGCGCATTTTTACGGCCGATATAGTGAGCGACTGTGTAGGGGTGCGCGCGCTTGAAGAACCGTGAGAACGAATGGAATACATTTTCCATGGTATTGGCTCCTTCTATTAAAAATTGCCCCAAATAAAATATAGTAATATTACAGTTTGATGTCAACAAAATATTTAACGATAAGTAACGTTTAAATTTTGATCACACCTTAAGGGTAGACTAGCTAACACTAAACATCCTCTAGTCATTGGTATACATTGTTCGAGGGAAAGGATCATCTTTTGATCGCAGGTTTTCAGATCGAGTTCGTGAATTGGGGATACTGGTCGCCGCAAATGCGTCGGGAACCGCAAGAAACTCGCAATGTACAGCGTTTAGTATAGCGCTGAATAGAAAGTGAACACCATTGAATTTCAATGATGTTCACTATTGTTTCAAGTAATTGGGATCTGCTGCGATCCCATTAACAAAGGCTAGTAGTAAGAAAGCTTCTCTGATTTACCAGAGAATATCTTATATACCATGGCCGTATAAGCCAAAATAATAGGTACTACAATAACTACGCCAACAAGCAAGAAGCGCAGAGAGCTTGCATCACTAAGCGCATCCATCACCGTCATCTGTCCAGGGATGATAAACGGATAGTAGCTTATGCCAAATGCGGTGAAACAAAGTAAAAATACCAGAAGGGCAATAAAGAACGGAAGCCATTCGCCTTTCCCTTGTGCATCAGGCAGTTTTTTAAGCAACACACCACATAGTGCTAAGAGCGCAAAACACGCTACTGGAATAGCGAAAAGCACATAGCCCCAAGGAGCTGACAACCATAAATCTCGCACGTCATCGTGTAAGGTTAGGTTTGCGATACTTACCGCGACAATCCCTACTGCCAGTACCCCTAAACCTCTTCTGGCCCAGTAATACGCTTTTTGTTGAAGCTCACCTTCGCTTTTAAGTATTAACCAGCACGAGCCAATAAACGCATAAGCAGCCGTCACGCCAAATGCAGCGAGAAGTGCAAAGCCTTGCGCCCAAATATCTGTGCGAAGCCCCGTCACGTATATACCCAACATATACCCTTGGGTTAATGTGGTTAAAAGCGAACCGTATTTAAATACCATGTCCCACTTACGCTTTTTCACCTGCACAACCTTGGCGCGAAAATCGAACGCTACGCCCCGCAGAATAAGCCCCAATAACATAAAGGTGGCAGGCAAGTACAAGGTTTGTAAAAACTCACTATGGGCTTCAGGGAAAGCAATAAGCAGTAGACCTATGGCTAGCACAAGCCACGTCTCATTAGCATCCCAGTAAGGGCCTATGGAGGCTATCATGTCATCGCGAAACGCTTCTGTTCTTGGCGGAATAAGTACACCCACACCCAAGTCGTAGCCATCTAAAATGGCGTACAGCAATACAGATAGACCAAGTAAACCCACATAAATATTTCCGAGCATTTCTGCTGATACATTTTCAAGCATGTTTGCTCTCCTTAAACCGTGCTTGGGTCTGGGTCAGTAGGTTGCATTTTTGCCTTGGCAACTTCGCGCTCTTCCGTCGTTATCTCTTCAATTTCAACGGCTCTTCTGCACATCAACATAAGTGTTCCCATGTATGCGATTAGAAGCACCGTATAGATAACAAGATAAAGCGTGAAAGACAGAGCAATATTCGCCGGTGGCAATTGGGTAACGGCATCAGCGGTTCTTAACACACCGCTTACCAAATAGGGCTGACGGCCTATTTCCGTTACGTACCAGCCTGCTAACGTAGCAATCCAGCCGCTAAACGCCATGCCTGCAAACGTGCGTTTAAGCCAAATTGGGAAGTCTTTGTTACGCATAAGATAAAGACTGCCAAGCCATGACACAGCGAGCATCAACATGCCCATACCCACCATAACCCTAAAACCGAAGAAAACAGGAGCAACGGGCGGATGCTCTCCTTCAAACTCATTTAACCCTTTAATCTCGCCCTTAAGTTCGTGAGTAAGAATTAAACTTGCGCCATAGGGAATGGGAATTTCAAAATGATTCTCTTTGCTTTCTTCGTCAGGAATTGCAAAAAGTAACAAAGGTGCACCTTCAGTGGTTTCCCAAAGTCCTTCCATCGCCGCTACTTTCTGAGGCTGATGTTCAAGCGTATTTAAACCATGCATGTCGCCAGCAAAAATTTGTAGCGGGATTAACACTGCCGCCGTATAGGTGGCGGTTTTAAGCGCGAGCTTAGGCGCAAGCTTGTCGTCGCCTTTAAGCATGCGGTAGGCTGAAAGCCCAGCAATCAGGAAGCTGGCCGTCAGTCCAGACGCTAACATCATATGTACAAAGCGGTAAGGGAAAGACGGGTTAAAGATAATTTCTTTCCAGTTTGTGGCATACACAACGCCGTCGACCACTTCAAAACCCTGTGGGGTTTGCATCCAGCTATTTAAAGCTAGTATCCAGAATGCAGAAGTAGTGGTGCCAAGTGCAACAATAAGGGTTGAAGCCGTATGCAGCCAGTTCGGAACACGGCGTATGCCAAACAGCATGATGCCTAAAAACGTAGCTTCTAAGAAAAAGGCGGTAAGTACCTCATAACCGAGTAGTGGCCCCGCCACATTACCTACTTTCTCCATAAATCCAGGCCAGTTAGTACCAAACTGAAATGACATGGTGACGCCGCTTACTACACCCAAGGCGAAGCTTAGGGCAAAGACACGTACCCAAAAGCGATACATACGCATCCACACAGGGTGACCTGAAATATTAGAGCGCAGCTTAAAGTAAAATAGAAACCAGCCCATCGCCATGGTGATGGTTGGAAACAAAATATGAAAACTAATATTTAACGCAAATTGTAAACGAGACAGCAAGAATGCATCCACAGAAGGCCCCCTTAGTTAACGCTGTTTTTCCCCGGAAGTAGCTTGTCCTTAAGCTCAAGCATTCGGCCCACGCCAGAACCCAACTTCATCAACGTGTTTAACTTTTCAGGCCCAAGATTTTGAAGCTCTTCAGACCATGCCGTAATTGATTCGAGTAAATCGTGAATTTCGTTCAGTTTATGTTGTGCATTTGCCTCTTTTTCATTGGCAGGTGCGTCAAGCAACAAATCACGCAGTAGACTCATGGTTGGGTCTATCTCGCGCTTTCTTCGTTCTTCAAATACTCTATTGGCCAGTGTCCAAATATCGCCAGCCGGAATAAAAAACTCTTTTCTCTCACCAGGAACAAGATGCTGTTTAACTAAGCGCCATGACTGAAGCTCTTTTAAACCCATGCTGGTATTGCCTCTGGATATGTTGAGCGCATCTGCAATTTCCTGCGCCGAAATGGGCTCTTCGTTTAAAACAATAAGCGCAAGAATTTGCCCAACTGTTCTGTTGAAACCCCAACGACTTCCCATTTCGCCAAAGTGCATAACCGCAGATGTAATTAAAGGCGTCATTTTCATTTTTACCTTCCAGAAGTTTCAGAAATTACTGAAAGTTTATTGCGTAGGATCAAGAAACACAAGTTTTATTCGTGATATCACGTACGAATTTTTGAAAATTTAATGTTCTCAGCTAATGATCTAGACGTCGATATAACATGCTTTCTCAGCTATAAGTTGTTATCGTGTGGGTTACTCTACGGAACACACGACGAAAGCTCGCTTTCTTGATACTTGGCGCAAAGTAATGCAAACAATTGACAATACCCCTACAACGCTTCAAAACTGTGAAGATGAAGCTATCCACTTGATTGAAAGCGTACAAAGTTTTGGGTATGTCATTGCCATCAATCCAAGTACTAAAAAAATTCAGGTGGTAAGCGAGAACATCAATGACATGTTCAACGTAGACGTCGTTCCCGGTGAAACACTTATCACTGAACTGATTGACATTCCCTCTCCTGAAGCGCGCACATTCCAGACTATTCACGATGCTGTAAAAGGCGGAAATGTACGCCACGCCTACCAGTGGAAGTTTGCTGAAAATGCGCTCCATCTCAAAGATTGGGAGAAAGAGGGCAGTGGTGTTGCCTTCGATTCTAATGGCCTGTTGGTTATAGAGCTTGAGCCAACCCCTCAACTAAGCTTTGAGGCGGCGCAGCAATGGGTGCCAATGGATGTAGATATTCGCGCATTGTTACCCAATGTCGATGACCGCGACTCCATAGGGGATGTTGCCGATGCTATCGCTCAGGTATTTAAGCAATACATAGGTTTCGACTCGGTCATGGTTTATCAGTTTGACAAAACCTACTGTGGTGAAGTGATTGGTGAAGCCGCAAGTGCAGATTCTCGTTCATTCAAAGGGTTGAAGTTTCCCGCTTCGGATATCCCCAGTCAGGCCCGTGAACTGTATCTAAAAAATCGAGTGCGCTGTGTCTACGATGTAGAAGAGCAAGTTATAGGCCTTAAGCCTTCGGTTAAAGAGGCCGAACGTCCGCCATTGGATTTATCAATGTCGATGGTTCGCTCTGTTTCGCCTATGCACATTGCCTACCTTAAAAACATGGGGATCCGCTCTTCATTTTCAGTTTCACTTGTTTTTGAGGGTAAACTGTGGGGATTGTTAGCATGCCACAACAGTGAACCGGCTTACATCGACCAGAAGAAACGTTTAGTTTGCGAATCATTAGGTCACCTTTATGCCTGGCAGCTTCACACGAAAGCACTGCATAAAAAGAAAGAGCAATTTCAAATTCGCCAACGCAAGCTGAACTATATTGTTCACCAGCTTACTTCATACACGAACCCGCTTGAGGCCATCACGCAGAAAGAAGGAGACTTACTGGATGTTGCTGATTCGTGCGGTATGGCGGTGGTTACCCCTACGGGCAACTATCTGGTTGGTAAGACTCCCACAGAGAAAACCTTGGCAAAATTACTCGAAAAATTTGCCATTAGCGACTCTGAGCAGTCCATTGCCATAAACCGATTAACAAATGAAATTTTAGATAGCGGCGACCTAAACGGCATTCGAGGCATGTATGTTTCCTGCGTGTCTTCAAAACTGGGCTACTACACGGTTTGGTTTAGAGAGCAGAAAGACAAGACCATTCGTTGGGCGGGGCGCGATGCAGCCAGAAAAGATATTGGAAAGTCTCTTACCCCTCGTAATTCGTTTGATATGTATTTGCAAAGTGTCGCTGATGAATCGGTAGAGTGGACCGAAGATGATCAACTAATCATTGAAGGTTTTGACCATCTGTTTATACCTTACGCGCTAAGCTTAAAAGCGTCCCTCGATAAGCAAATTAGTAAATTAGAAGAGCTGGATAAAGCGAAAGATCAGTTTCTTGCCAGCATTTCTCACGAGCTGCGTTCACCACTTAACTCTATTGTGGGGTGGACCGATTTAGCGCTTATGGATGTCGGCAATGTGGACAGAATGACTGACGCCCTTGGGGTGATAAAGCGCGCGGCATCAACTCAAGCAGCACTGATCAACGATATTCTCGATTTATCCCGTATTATTTCAGGCACGATGAAGTTAAGCACCCATTCGCTTAATATTGCAGAGTCTATATCTGAAGTAGCAAAATCTTTCGAAGCAGGGTTTGCGAGCAAGAATATACAGCTATCGATAAATTGCGAAGATGATCATACGCAGATTCTTGGTGACAACCTACGTATAAAGCAGGTTATTAATAACCTATTGAGCAATGCGCTTAAGTTTACATCTAAAGGTGGAACCGTGCATATAAGAGGGCGAAGAGAACATTCAAACTACCTTTTCCGCGTTAAAGACAACGGCAAAGGTATGACGCGCGAGCAGCTATCTCATGTTTTCGAACGTTTTTATCAAGGCAAAAACGAGCACAACAAACATGGGTTGGGCTTAGGCCTGTCTATTGTGAAAAGTTTAGTAGAGATGCACGGTGGTGAAATTTATGCTGAAAGCGACGGACCTAATACGGGAACAACGTTTTACGTAACGCTGCCTATTGCGCCGCTTAATTTGCACGACGACATTATTGAAACTAAGAACTCTGAAATTAGCGACCTGACCGAGTCATTGCGCTTAAACGGCTTACGGATTTTAGTCGCAGAAGATGAGCAAGACGCCCGTGATTTCATAAAGCTGTTTCTAGAATCTAACGGCGCGCGAGTTAATGTTGTGAAGAACGGCCTGTTGGCATGGAAGGAAATTAACGATATGCCAGAAGCCTTCGATCTTCTGCTATCGGATATTGGTATGCCGGAAATGGACGGGCTGGGTTTAGTTTTAAAAATAAGAGCCAGTGAAATACCAGAAATTGCAAAGCTTAATGCCGTAGCACTGACCGCTTATGCCTATACATCTGATCGCGTTAAAGCACTTAAAGCTGGCTTTAACAACTATGTGTCAAAGCCGGTCGATGGCGAAGAATTGCTGACTATTCTGGAAATGTACTTGCCAGAAACGTCACACTAACGCTGACGACTCCCCGTCTTTTTTGCAACCTTTGATCAGCAGAATTGCGAAGATAGAGCGCGAAGATAGAACGTTAACAAGGCTGACGCATACCTTTGAATAGTCCGTTTAGTTTAAGCAACGACAGGTATGCTTTGTAGTGTAGAAGTCGCGTAGTCGACTTCGTGTTTCTCTACCTAATTTAATGCCTTTCAACGCTCATTGCTTTCAAAGTTCACCGAAGTCAAAATTCATCTACCAGCGGCGGAGTAATAGCTGGTAGGTGGTTTTATCTAACAGCGACTCGCGGGGCGACGAACTTTCTGCATCGGGAAGGGCTGCACGCGCTTCCTCAAGCGATGCATATCTATCCCCGTCAATATAAAACGCGCTGGCTTCAGATGTAGGTTTACCGTCAAGGGAATAGGCGGTGTTTAACAAGTCTGACGTGGTAGTTATGTTGCTGTGCCCGATAAAGTCGGCAACGCCATCGCCATTCACATCTTTGGTGAGCCAAGCTAAATCAAGTGGCTGATTCAATTCCCCCGAATTCTGCATTGTCGACACAGCTTGATTGAATTGCGCAACAATCCTTTCAGCGTTAGCAACATTTTTGCTGATAGCTATTTGAAATCCGGTTTTTGCTAACGGTTTTGCTGAAAAGTGCAGGGTTTCTTCATTATCGTTAGCCAGCAGTATGTTTAGCTCTCGCGCAAGCAGCTGGGTGGTAATTAAGTAAGGCGCTCTATCGTCGGCAAGTTGGCGAAATGCATCAAACGTAGTGGGGTTGCGTGACCACTTTATATCTTTCAGCAGTCTGAATGAGGGCGTATTCGCAAAGCGATTTTCAATAGCGACCCGGTTGTCTTTTAAATGAGGAAAAAGCTTTATTGCCTCAACGTCCGCCTCTTTACTTACCGCGTAAAGGTAAATAGGTAAGTAGATATCGGATAGTACATAGTTGCTGCTAGCCTCGCCCAAATTAACGTAGGCAAATTCACCGTCTAGCTTACCTGTCAGTACAGAACTGCCCAAAAAAGCTTGTCGCATAACCTGAAGCTGAATATTCAACTCTGCTTTTTTAAACACCTTTTCAAGTAATGCGTTAATCCGAGCAGGCTCCCCATCATCGCTTATGTAGGTCTCGAAGGAAGCTGCACCTAAACTGGTAGGGGCGGCATGTAATTGCGAAACATTTAAACAACAAAGGGCTAGGCTTATGCCTAACAAAGAAAGACGTTGAGTGAAAATAGAGAGCGAGAACGCGCTGAATCTTACCAAAGGTGAACTCCGAACTGCCGTCATACATTTACTACACTGTAATGCAGTTAGTCGCTTAATTCCAATAAACACGTACTGGCTAAAATTAACAAAATGTAAGCGACATCAATATATTGAGTGTAGTGTCCACGTTTATATTAGCTTTTATTAAGTAAAGTCATTCGCGACGATAAGCCGGTTTCACTACCAGCTTAACGTCACGAACTTGATTGCATGCGTAATTGGGGGGCGCAATTGGATGCGTATAAGCGCGCTCAATATAGGCGCTCAACATAAACGCTTATTCTCCAAAGCTTCCCGCAGGACCTGGATAAACCACTACGCTTTCAACACCGTCCTTGTTAACGCTGGCTACGCCAAAGAAGTAGTTGTCGATAACGACGTTCTCAAGCATGGCCTCGGTGACGTTACCCACATATTTACTGTATTCCCATTGCGGAGCATCAGTATGACGCCAGTATACTTTGTACCCTTTAAGTTGAGGGTTCTCTTGAGCGTCTAGTGCATCCCACTTTAAAAATGTTGAAGGTTGAACTGCACCGGCAATTTCTACATTTGCAGGTGGATTCGGTGCCCACGCCATTGCAGCAAGAGAAACAGCATTAAGGCCAGTAAGTTTGGCAGCGTAATCAAAGTCGACGCCATCCAAGGTGTCACCATAGGCAATACCGTCTTCTACGCGAAGGTCTTGGTGCTGGCGGGTGTAGTTTTCGTTAGTTTCCATAATACGAATACCCGGGTAGCCCAAGTCGTTGAACGGGCGGTGATGGCCGCCACGACCAAAACGGTCCAAACGATAAATCACCATCGTGTCTAGGTTCTCAATATACTGATCGGCAATTTTATCGATGTAACGGGCAAGGTTACGGCTTGGTGAGTCAACTTCACCCCCGGTGAAACGTCGCATGCGTGCTTCTTTATCCGTTTCGGTTACGCGTGTACCTTCAGCAAACAAGCGAGCGGTGGTGTTGTTAATCACACCGTTAACCCCTTCGATATTGCCTATCATGTCATTATTGAGCACGGCTTTAATTCGCCAGCCGTCTTCCTTGGCTTGGTTTGCCATAATACGCCCGCCGAAAAGCCCTTGCTCTTCACCAGATAAAGCAGCATACACGATACTGCCGTTAAACTTGTATTTGGATAGTACTCGCGCAGCTTCAAGGGTACCGGCAACACCAGAGGCGTTGTCGTTTGCCCCTGGTGAGTCAGAGGTGAAGTCCATTACATCAGACACCCGTGAATCGATGTCGCCTGACATGATGACGTAACGGTCTGGATCGGTGGTACCACGTTGTATCGCGATAACGCTAACCACTTCTACTGGGTCGGGAATACGTTTTTCTCCGCTGATGACTTCCGACTGGTAGTACACTTCTAAGCAGCCACCACACTCGGCTGAAATTTTATCAAATTCAGATTTAATCCAACGTCGCGCAGCACCGATACCACGAGTATCAGACTCGGTTTCAGAAAGGGTATGGCGTGTACCAAAGTTCACCAGCATAGTAATGTCTTTTTCAATGTTTTCAGCGGAGACATTTTTGGCAATATCGTAAAGTGTTTGCTGCTGCTCGCTTTGTGCGTGAGCGGCGAATGACACTGTGCTACTTACCAATACAGCTGATGCCAGTACTTTCGTTAATTCAGTTCTTATTTTTGCACTTATACTAGCTAGTGCGGGTCGGTTTTTTATCATTGTTATCTCCTGTTTTATTTTTTCACCATAACGAATACGTGGCAAAGCTACAATTAGAGTAAACGTGTTTAATGGTTGGTCATCGCAAGGCATCGCGATTGAAAAACGGAGTAAGACGCTGGGAATGAAAAATGACTCTAAAAAAAATAAAAAAGCCGGCATTCGCCGGCTTTCAGAATATGGGTTTACGCTAGCGCTTAAATAAACGCAAACGCGTCGCCAAACAGGTTCTCAACTTTTAAGCCGCGTTGTGTAAAATCATCGCGTACAACTTTGGCCATTTCAAAGCGACCTGCTACGTAAACCTGAATATTGGCAAAGTCAGCGTGGTCTGCCATTACCGCATGGTGTACCCAACCCGTTCTGCCTTTCCATTCGTCGCATGCAAACTCTACAACCGGCACAAAAGTGAAGTGTTCGTTAGCTTCAGCGAGCTCAGTTAGCTTGTCAGCTAAATACAAATCAGCCGCGTGTTTTCCACCCCAATAAAGGGTAAGTGGTGTCTTATCACCGCTGTTAAGATGCTCTTGCAGAATAGAGTAGGTATATGAGAAGCCAGTACCACCAGCAATAAGCACCATAGGCAGGCCATTACTTTGCAAAAAGGCATTGCCATTACCTACGTTTACGGTAATTTCGCCATCCGCACGCATGCGCTCTAGCACTTCACCAGCATAGCTATTGCCAGGCTCTGCGCCAATGTGTAATTCAATGCGGCTATTATCAAATGCGGCATTGGCAATAGAAAATGGACGCATATCTTTTTCGCCCATTACCACCATGGCGTACTGACCCGCCTTAAACTCAACAGGGCTTTCTGGCGTTAATTCAACTTTTTGAACCACTTCGGTTAAAGGCGTGATGCTTGCAACCTTACACTTAATTTCTGACATGTATTCTCTTCTAACCTTCTTGCTTAGCGTGTCGCCTTTTCATGCGCTTAAGAAAAGCGCATGTTTCAATACAAAATAAATAGCGCTAAAAATAGTCGCTACATAATACCAAGACTGTCCCAAATATCATCAACGCGTTTCTTAACGTCTTCGTCCATCACAATAGGTACGCCCCATTCTCGGTCGGTCTCGCCCGGCATTTTATTGGTGGCGTCCATTCCCATTTTAGAACCTAGCCCTGAAACGGGGGACGCAAAATCCAAGTAGTCGATAGGCGTATTTTCTATCATTACCGTGTCGCGGGCTGGGTCCATACGGGTAGTGATGGCCCAAATAACATCGTTCCAGTCACGCGCGTTGACGTCGTCATCGCACACTATCACAAATTTGGTGTACATGAACTGGCGTAAGAACGACCATACGCCCATCATCACTCGTTTGGCGTGACCTGGGTACTGTTTCTTCATGGTAACTACCGCCATACGATAAGAACAACCTTCTGGCGGCAAGTAGAAGTCCACAATTTCAGGGAATTGCTTTTGCAAAATAGGCACAAACACTTCGTTTAGCGCAACACCTAAAATCGCAGGCTCATCTGGTGGACGGCCTGTATAGGTTGAATGATAGATAGGATCTTTACGATGGGTAATATGCGTTACCGTAAACACTGGGAAGTCATCGACTTCATTGTAATAACCGGTATGATCGCCGTATGGACCTTCAGGTGCAGTTTCATCTTGTGCAATATAGCCTTCAAGCACAATCTCGGCACTGGCAGGTACTTGTAAGTCGTTACTAATAGACTTAACTACTTCGGTTTTATCACCGCGTAGTAAGCCTGCAAAAGCATACTCGGAAAGGGTATCTGGTACAGGAGTAACTGCACCTAAAATGGTCGCGGGATCTGCGCCAAGAGCCACTGATACAGGATAGGGTTCGCCCGGATGCGTTTGACACCACTCTCGAAAATCAAGGGCGCCCCCACGGTGTGACAACCAGCGCATAATAAGTTTGTTTTTGCCAATAACCTGCTGACGGTAAATCCCCAAATTCTGGCGCTTCTTATGCGGTCCTTTTGTAACACTCAACCCCCAGGTTACCAAAGGCGCAGCGTCACCCGGCCAACAGCGCTGTACCGGAATTTTTGACAAGTCTACATCGTCACCGGTAAGCACCACTTCCTGACAAGGGGCTTTTTTAAGGACTTTGGCAGGCATATTAAGCACCTGCTTAAATACTGGCAGCTTCTCCCAAAGATCTTTCAGCCCTTTAGGCGGCTCAGGCTCTTTCAAATAAGCCAGTAGCTTGCCTACTTCACGCAGTGCTTCAACAGAGTCTTGTCCCATGCCCATGGCTACGCGTTCTGGCGTACCAAACAAATTAGCCAAAACGGGCATGTCGTGGTTTTTAGGATTCTCAAACAACAGCGCTGGGCCGCCGGCACGCAACGTCCTGTCGGCAATTTCCGTCATTTCAAGGTCGGTATCAATGGGCTGGGTAATGCGTACCAATTCACCTTTAGCTTCTAGCTGGCGAATAAAGTCGCGTAAATCTTTGTACTTCATCAGTGTAGGTGCATCCACAAACTCAATTTATGGCAAGAATATACTATTTAGCGGCAAAGTCCGATCAGTAAGCGCTGTGTTTACACGATTAAACGTTTTACAGATAAATTACGCTTTACAGAGGTGCCATTTGGGTGTGATATAAGAAAGCGTTAAAAATATTAACAAATCTAGGGCTAATAGTGCTTTGGTGTGTGTGCTTCGGTATAGGTTATTATCATAGTGCTTTGCTGAAGAGTTTTGCAGTAGCCAGCGTGCTAAATCCCTTATAACCCTTTTGCCTAAGGTGGTTACATGAGTTCATTCGATCAGGACATGCTAGACGAATTAAATTTGTTACTGAAGTTTCCCACAGACAGCCTGCTTCAAGGTTTGAAAATTCATCATGACGCGAGTCAAAGTATGGTGAATGCAGCGTCCAGACTCTACTCGAAAGGCCTAATCACCCAGCCTGACGGCGGTTATCTAACTGATTTAGGTATTGACCTAGCCGATCATGCCCGCCATATCCAATCGGCGATGTGCCCACGAAAAAGTAGCCACTAAAAGCAAGATGCTGGCGTACGTTTAAATGCATGTGGTCAGCATAAAGTTGAAAGCAGATATTAGCTGGCCGCAGACGCTCATGTGTCCATTCGTAAAGAAAAGCATGTCTTGGTTAAGATAATCTATAATTAGTCGATACCTTAACTAAGACATTGTAATCAACACATACTCTTTTGCTATGAAACGTATTCTACACACAGCCTTATTTATCTGCGCGACTGTCACGGGCTTTTCCGCTCATTCTCTTGAAGGGGAAACGATTGAAGAGCTTCGCGCAGTTCAGCTTTACAGCCAAGATGCCTTAATCGATATGATTAATGCTAATACGCATTTAGACAAAGTAGTTGCTGATCGATGCCAATTAGTACAAGACATTGAAGCGCGTGCCAACGTATTGAAAGTACCGGCCTACCAGTTTTTATGGGGAGACATGTTAGCGTGGGGCGTGTGCGTAGATGCTGAACCTGCTCGTGGGATTGGCTATATGGAGGACGCCGCGAATCAAGGTTTGCCAGCAGCACTAGAGCAACTCGGGCGATACTACGCAAAAGGTACGCTTGTGCAGCAAGATAAATCTCGCGCCGTGGTGTATTTGCGAGAAGCGGCTGCGCTTAAAAACCTAAAAGCGCAAATTCATTTGGTAGAGCTGTTTTTGGAAGGTTACGGCAGCCCTTATGACTATGAAGATGCCTACCACTGGCTGTATAACTCTGTAACCAACGATAAAAAGCAGCATCAGAAAATAGCGTCGTATCTTGCTCGCTTAGAAAAGCTTATGCATCCCAAAGCTGTGCGTGAAGCAAAGCGTCCTTTAGATAGCTAAATATTACCAGTACGTAATCGATAGCAAGCGCCTAAATGATTAAGATAGTTTGCGGAGGCTTAGCGCTTCCGCCAGCCTGTGAGCATAGGGCGAACTAACTGAATATTTCCCATATATTGCACAGCAAACACTGCAGCAACATGCACTAGCACACATGCGTAAAGCACATCGGCCATAATGCTGTGTATCCATTCCAGCGTACTATTGCCAAACATGGCATCTATTTCTTCCATCATAAAACCGGTAACACCTAAACCCAGCAGTAGCGTGATAACGCCCATTATCATTAGCCAGCCGAAAGGGTTGTGGCCATGGTGAGTAGGAATTTTCTTTTGTTTTACGTGCTGAATATGTTCAGCGAAGGCTTGTTGACGTAATGATACTTTAGAAAAGCTTGCGTATGCAGTAGCAACCCTTTTACTTCCTTCGAATTTGGTGGATAAAATGCCCCAGCCAATCCTTATAGATATAAGCGCTACCGCCATATAACCAGCTATTTCATGATAAAGGCGACCTGGCTCCACAATAAAATAATTGGTCACAAAGGTAGCAACAAGGCCCCAGTGGCATAGGCGCACTACCCAATCCCAAATATAAATATCCGAAGGCGTATCTTTAGGTCTGTACATTACATAACTTTCTTAAGGTAAAACAAAAACGCTGCAATAGTTTGCAGCGTTTTTATCAAGTGTTAAAGCAAACGAACGATGAATCGTTCGTTAAAACACACTTAGTGCATTTCTTTCTTAACAATGCTGCCATCAACAGGGTTAAAGTAAATTTCTACTTTGTTTTCTTCTTTGTCGAAGCCGTAGATTTCGTAACAGTTGCCGCCGGTTACTTTGAACTCGTTAATTTTGTAACCTTGCGCTAATAGCTGAGCCTGAAACGCATCTTGGTTCTGCCATTCAGCTTCAGGTGCAGTCGTACACTGCGTAGTGCCATGCTCTGCACTACATGCACTTAATAGGGTTGCAGCGCCAATAGCCGTAGCCATCATTAGTTTTTTCATTGCAGTCTCCATTTCGCTTTTTAGTTAAACGTTATTTCTGTCCCACGTAGATTGAGTGTACTTAGTTTGCTCTTTGATTCAAAGGGGTGTTTTTTGTTATGCCATTTATCGCGGCGTAGACTTTTCAAATGGGCATATATCTGTCACAAAATTGCCTTTCATTTGTAACCTATACTTCATCGAACCGTCTCAAAAGCGCTCTACATTCTTGTGCTTCGATAATTCTAAAAGGTAAGCAATGTCGCCAATCTATCGGCGAAATGCTTATAAAAATACACAAACACCCAATAAGCACACAAAAGGAATGATTTGATGCGTCCTCTGTATCTACGTCCGGTTTGTTCACGCTCTTTGCTTGCCACAACAATTGCGTTTGCACTATCTACCGCTGCAATTGCACAAGAAGTAGCGCCCGACACTGAAAGCGAAAATGACTATATAGAAGAGATTACGGTAACCGCCCAAATGCGAGAGCAGTCTGTAATGGATGTGCCCGTTACTATGGATGTTATAGGCAGCGAGTTTCTTGAGCGCACCAATATTATGGAGCTTGATGAGCTATCTCGTATTTTGCCTAACGTTCAAATTCAGGAACAAGCCGTAAGCTTACCTTCTTTTAATATTCGCGGTGTCACCGATGATGTGTCGTCAGTGTCGGCAACGCCTCGCATATCGGTATATCAAGATGGCTTTGATATTAGTAAGAAAACCGTAGCCAGTGTGGCGCTTTACGATATTGCCCGCGTAGAGGTTTTAAAAGGCCCACAGCCAACCCTATTTGGTGTGGCGGCAGCCAATGGTGCGGTAAGTATTCATTCTAATCTTCCCACCTTCGAACAAGAAGGCAAGGTACAGGTTGGCTATAACTCAGAGCAAGGGCAAGAACTTGAATTCATGTATAACCAGCCTATTAACGACAACCACAGTTTTCGTATAGCAGGTCTTTATCGCGAAATGGATGGCATTGTAGAGAACAATGCCTGTAGCGCTGACTCCTATTACGGTAATGCAAATATGTACAACCATCTTGGTGAAGAAGTGCCGTGCAATAGCGAAGATCTTCAGGGGGTATCGGTGCAAGCGCTACGGGCAACATGGCTTGCGAATTACGAGCAACTTGAAATCATTGCGCGTGCAGCAATGGAGTATAACGACCAGCCGGGCATTGCCTTCAAATCAGGCTCTATCGCCCCCAATGGCGGAGATACTAGCCCTTTTACTGATGCCGAATTTAGTTTAGGTAGTGAACTAGGCATTGAACGAACGCTTCAAGCTTATGATTTAACCGTAAACTACGATTTCAACCAAATGCTTAGCCTACACGCCGATGCCTACTATAAAGATGTAGAGGTGAGCGAAGGATTTGACGCCGACGGTTCTGCTTTGCGTATTCAAGATGCCTATTTCGATAACGACGCTACGCTTAAAGGTGCGTCAATGCGTTTAGTGTATGACTCGGGTGATAAGTTGGCCGCGTTTGTAGGCGCGTCTATTACTCAAGACGATTCTATTTTGCCTTACTATGTGATGGTAGACCCATTTATACGCGGTACGTTTGATGCAGTAAAAGCACAGCTTGAGGCCACCTCAAACATTCCGCTAAATCAGAATATCGCTACCGGCGCATCGTTAGAAGAAATAGAAGCACTGCGTGCGATGTTAGTGTCGCAACTGTTTAATGAAGATGGCTCTCCTATTTCTAATCCTGCATTGCCGCCTATTCTGATACAAGGGCCGTTTATATTTGAAGCTGAACTTGATATAGCGTCTTATGTTGCTGAGGTGTCGTATTTTGTTACCGATGACATCAACATTACTGCTGGCGTGCGCTATATCGACGAAACACGTTATACCCGTAATACTTATACTACTGCAGACGGTGCATTTACGTTCGATGCCGAGCGCGACTTTGACGATACCCTGCCGCGCTTTGCCGTAAGCTATGATGTTAATAACAGCTGGAACGTATACGCGAACTACGCTAGGGGACGACGTTCACCAGTTGTGGATGCTAACGCAGGTGGCGTTAATGTGACTAAACCTGAAATAGTAGACAGTTACGATTTAGGTATTAAATACCAAAGCGCCAACTTCCTGTTCTCAGGTGCTATTTTCACCTACGAATACAGCGATTATCAGCAAAGCTTTACCGACGCAGAAACCTTACAGTCTATTACTGTAACGGTAGGCGACTCGACCATGTCGGGTATTGAAGGCATGGCGACCTATAACTACAGCGAGACGCTGACGCTAACAGCAAGCCTTGGTTTCCTTGACGCTGAATTTGCAGACAATACTGCTGATGGATCTGAGTTCCAATACGGTGGCAATAAGTTCCGCTTAGCGCCAGAAGTTAGCGGCGCAATAAACATCAACAAAGTATTCAATATGGACAGTTTTGACATTGATGTTAACTGGCTTACCAGCTTCCAGTCAGAAGTGTTTTTTGAAAGCAGCAATTACCCTGGTCTTTCTCAAGATACTTACTCACTGACTGATGTATCGGTGAAGCTGCTTCAAGACAACAGCAAGTTTGCCTATGAGTTTTACGTGAACAACCTGTTTGATAAAGAATTCTTGATTGATGCTGGTAATACAGGCGGTGGATTGGGTATTCCTACCTTCGTACGCGGCATGCCACGCATTGATGGTGTGCGTGTTTATTACGAGTTCTAGAGGTAAAGAATAAGAGATTACCTATTCCCGTCAACATGCGCTTGCTTTGATGGGAATAGGACGTAATTAAAATTATATGGGTTACGGGAAGGAGTATCAGAGACACTTATTTTAGTTGGAGCGATTTAACTGTAATGTCTTGCACTCTGTCTTTGTTGATAAAAAGCAAAAGAAGACATTTAACGCTAGCGCGGTTACAATAAAGATTCTCAAAGAATCTCGGAGAATCTGCATGCCTTTAAAAGCTACCTCAGTAAGATTAGATGATGAAACACTTGCTCGTGTAGGCGAAATGGCTAAAGCGATGGACAGGCCCAGGGCTTGGCTGATGGCCGAAGCTATCAAGCAGTTTGTTGCTCGCGAAGAGTGGTTTATCCAAGAGGTGGAAAAAGGAGTGAAGTCCGCTGATGAGGGACGTTTGACCGACCATACTGATGTCAAAGCTAAATGGGAGGCTAAGCGTGCAGCTCAAATGGACTGATCTTGCAGGTACCGATTTAGAGAAAATTGAAGCTCATATTGCGCAAGAAAATAGCCCCTCTGTAGCTATCGACGTTATAATGAATATTATTGATAGTTCGCACCTAGTCTTATCAGAACATCCTAGAGCGGGCCGTCATGGCCGATTGAAGAATACGCGGGAACTTGTGATTAATGGCCTGCCGTATATCGTTATATATCGAGAAAACATCATTACAAATTGCATCGAAATACTACGAGTTCTTCATGATGCTCAGCAATGGCCGAGCGCAGATTAAAAACAATCTGTTTGTGGAGAGAATTGTGCTTGTAGTGCGACTCGCCACATAGCGTTTGTAGCCTCTAACTTTATAAATAACGTGCATAGACTAGCGCCTATACACGCTTATAAACTTGTAGAAAGCTATGCCTTAATCTCAAAGCTATGCGTGTTAACCACTTTGCCCGCTTTGGTCAAAATCGCATCCACATAGTGCCACGTGGCTTTTGCGCTGCCTTCGCTGACGGTCAATGTCATAAAGCCACGCTGGTGGAGGTTACAGTACTGCAAATCTTCTATAAGAAGCGGTAGGTCGTCTGCAAGGGTTTTAGCTTTTTCATCCCCCATGCTTAGGTAATGTTCCATACCGGGTGACGTCACGCCTGGTGTGGCAAGTTCAACCCCTACCTCTGTACCATCTTTAAGGGTTAATTTGTTGTGCCATGCGTTATGTGTATCGCCTGCAAGGGCAATAACTGGCTTGCCGACAGATTTAAGCTGCATCAGAACCTGTTCCCGTTCAATAGGGTAGCCGTCCCATGCGTCTAAGTTGTAAGGCATTACGGTATTGATAAGCGCAAGCTCTTGCTCACTAAGTGCGCCACCTTGCTTTTGTTTGCGTTTGATATTCGCGAGCCTATGTACATGAGCAGGAATTTCTTTTCGTTCAACGCCGTTAAATATCGATACAGGGAAAAGCATGCGACCTATTAATAGCTGTTGGCCTAACACCTGCCATTTAGCCTGACTTTGCTGCATAGATGAATGTAGCCAGTTACGTTGGGTTTCACCTAAAAGCCCACGACTAGGATTACTGATATCTTTCATAAAACCAGCTTGGTCAAACGCTTTTGTTTCAGCATCGCGATAGTCGCCGTACTCAAGCTGTTTGTCGCGAGCAAGAACGCGGGTGTCGAGCATGTATAAGTCAAGAAGCTTACCAAAGGTAAACTGGCGATAAATCTCTAAACGTTCAGTACCAAATGGTGGGCGAATGGGTAACCACTCATAATAGGCTTGAACGGCCGCCGCACGACGTTCATAAAAATCGCCTTCATCCGCTTGGTGATTCTCAGCACCGTCTTTATAGGTGTCGTTAGTAATTTCATGATCATCCCACACAACAATAAACGGCTTATTTTGATGTAACGACAGCAAGCCTTCATCCGTGCGATATAGCGCATAGCGGTTGCGATAGTCAGTGAGAGTGTAAAGCTCGGTGTCGTTATCAGGCGCATAGGTCCTGCCAATTTCCTTGGCGTGCTCAGTTGCGTAACCTTCGCCATCGTACTCATAAATGTAGTCACCAAGGTGTAATACATAGTCAATGTTGTCGTCTTTCGCTGCTTCCATATAAGGCGTGAAAAAGCCAGCGGGGTAGTTGGAACAAGAAAATATGCCGAACGTGACGTTAGAAACATCGACTTCAGGTAGCGTACGGGTTTCTCCAACAGGGCTTGTATTATTAGCGCTTTTGAAGCGGTAAAAATAACGACGAGCTGGACTTAGACCTGCTACGTCCACTTTTACGGTAAAATCATGGATTGCTTTGGCTTCAACAATACCGCTACTTATCACATTGGCAAAATCAGCATCGCTTGCCATTTCCCATAAAATATCGGCCTTTGCTAAACCTGACTTTGAGCCCGAACCTGAGCCCAAATTTGCTGTGGGCACGGCGCGCGTCCAAATAATCACGGCGTCTTTTAATGGGTCTCCACTCGCCACACCATGGGTAAAGGTAGCGTTGGTTTGTGGTTGGCTGTTTGCTGAAGTGCTAACGGTACAGCCTGCTAGCCCTGTAGACACTGCTACGCTCGCGCCTGCGAGTGACGACAGCTTTATAAACGATCTTCTATCCATATGCCTGCTCTTTATAAGGTTTGTAAGGTATTCGGTGATGTCATTGTTTTGTTGAACGCTCATGCAACAAAAACGAAAACCCATTTTTATACTGAGTGTTTGTGACATAGAGATGTCAGGCTGAGAATCCATAATAACAGTCAATGTTTTACTGCAAATACTGTTATACTGTGCAGCAAATAACCACATGAACCAAAAATGGTTTGTGTGTCTAAACAATCATATTTATGTTTTCTGCAGGGCTTTGAAGAACTAAGCCACAAACGAAAACACGTTGAACAAAATACGAAAGGTAAATTTAAAATACATGAGTGATGATCCGCATTATCAGCGTGAGAAAGAGAAGTACGAAAATCCGGTAGCCAGCCGCGAATATTTGATGAGCTTATTAAAAGAACACGACAAGCCGTTGTCGTTTCTTGATATCTGCAACTTGGTGAACGCCTTCGACGAAGAAGCGCGAATTGGAATTCAGCGCCGACTACGTGCCATGGAGCGCGAAGGTCAGGTGCAATTTACCAAGCAGAAAAAATACATTCTCCAAAACCGTGATGAACTCATTAAAGGCAGAATTATTGGTCACCGTGATGGCTACGGCTTTTTGCGTCCTGAAGATAAAAGCGGTGATTTATTTATCAGTGCTGGGCAGATGAACCTGTTCCTTCACGACGATGTGGTAGAAGCGCGCATTAGCGGAACCGATCGCCGCGGAAGAAAAGAAGCGTTTGTGACGCAAGTCATTGAGCCACGCAGCGAGCCTATTGTTGGCCGCTACTTTGTTGAACAAGGTTTTGGCATGGTTGTGCCAGATGACAGCAGGTTGCAGCACGAAATTGTTATTCCACCAGAAAGCACTAACGGTGCTCGAATGGGGCAGGTGGTAGTGGTAGAGCTTACCCAGCGTCCACGCCGTAAAATGAGTCCGGTGGGCAAAATTGTTGAAGTACTTGGTGAACATATGGCGCCAGGTATGGAAATAGAAATGGCACTTCGCACGTTTGATATTCCGCACCAGTGGCCAAATGGCGTAACCAAACAAGTGGAAAAGCTAACCGATCAGGTGCCCGATGAAGCCAAAGAAGGTCGCATCGATTTACGCCAGCTTCCGCTGGTCACCATCGATGGTGAAGACGCCCGCGACTTTGATGACGCAGTATATTGTGAACCGCTAGACGATGGCGGCTGGCAGCTGTGGGTAGCCATTGCCGATGTTAGTCACTATGTAAGAACAGGCTCAGCTCTTGATGATGAAGCGCAGCAGCGCGGTAACTCGGTTTACTTCCCTGACCAAGTAATTCCTATGTTGCCAGAAGTACTGTCAAACGGCTTGTGTTCACTCAACCCTGAAGTCGACCGCCTTTGTATGGTGTGTGAAATGACCATCAGTGCAAATGGCAAACTAGAAGAATTCCAGTTTTACGAAGCAGTCATGAACTCACACGCCCGTTTAACCTACACTAAAGTGTGGAATATTCTGCAGGGCGACAAAGAACTTCATCAGCGTTACGAGCCTCATGTACCTCATTTACGTAATCTTCACGACTTGTACCGCGCGCTCAAAAAAGCCCGTGCTAAGCGTGGGGCGATTGAATTTGAAACCCAAGAAGTGAAGTTTGTATTCAACGCCCAGCGCAAGATTGAAAATATTGTGCCGCTGGTGCGTAACGACGCGCACAAGCTTATTGAAGAGTGCATGATCATGGCAAACGTGAGTGCGGCTCTTATGCTTGAAAAGCATGAAGCGCCAGCGCTATATCGTGTGCACGACAAACCAGACGCCGACAGGCTTACTGCATTTACCAGCTACTTAAGTGAAATTGGTATTCCTCATCGCATTGTTGAAGATGCCGAGCCTGCCGCGTTTA